>NZ_AYMH01000040.1:0-58231 GCF_000633475.1 Bacillus sp. H1a
GCGACTTCCTTATGTTAACATCTTCGTTTTCCGATGTCAACTAAGTTTTTCAATTTCTTTTTTGTCGTTTTCTGCGTTTCCGCATCAGCGACGTTTATTAATTTATCATATACTTATCCTTAACGTCAACACTTTTTAATAAAAAATTCTTTTTCTTACATAACGAATACATTCTTCTGTATTAGCAACTCTCCGAAATAAACAAAAAATGATTTTATATCTTTCTTCCATCGCCTTTTTTACAACGCTATGTATATGCTCATCTTCAAAATCAAATAAAAGTTCCTCTAGCTCTCTCTTCAATATGTATTCCATTTCTTTTTTCTCTTCCTTCGTCAACATAAGCCCAAGCAAATCATCACCCCAATAGTTCCTTACGTAATAATAAAAGTCCCGCTCGTTTTCACTTATCAATAACACATCACTGAAAAACCAAAATACTATCATTCATTATATCCATCACTTACGATATTAATCCCTTGTTCTCTTTTTTTTATTTAAAGCATATATGTAACTGAAAAGGATTGGACAAAGGGGCGTAATATTATGTTTTTCTTTTTTATTACGAGTAAAAGAACATTTAAACACATTAGCTTAATAGTCGTACTTTCCTTATTTACAGCATGGCTACTCTTTTTAAAAACATATTCACATGAATTTGCTTTTTCAACTGCTACTGGTCCTAAAGTAATTTACAAAGGGGACACCGCTAAAAAACAAGTTGCATTCACGTTCGACATTAGTTGGGGAGACAGAAAAGCTATTCCAATCCTTGATACACTCAAAGAAAGAGAAATTAAGAATGCAACCTTCTTTCTCTCTGCTGCATGGGCCGAACGACACCCTGATATTGTCGAACGCATCATGAAAGACGGACATGAGATTGGTAGTATGGGCTATAATTACACGTCCTACACTTCACTAGAAGCAAATGAAATACGAAGAGATCTTTTGCGAGCACAAGATGTTTTTACGAAGCTTGGTGTAAAACAAGTCAAGCTATTACGTCCACCCAGTGGAGACTTTAACAAAACAACCCTTAAAATAGCAGAATCACTCGGATACACTATCGTCCATTGGAGTAACGATTCAAATGACTGGAAAAATCCCGGCGTAAATAGCATCGTTTCCACCGTCTCTAGCAATTTGAAGGGCGGAGATATCATCTTATTACACGCTTCCGATTCTGCCCTTCAAACAAATAAAGCTTTACCACTACTCTTACAAAAATTAAAGAGTGACGGTTATGAACAAACATCTGTATCACAACTTATATCCAACACTAGTACGAAAAGTGAAGATATAAAGTAGTTCAATTCCAAACAGTTCTTCACGCATAAAAAACTCTACTATCTTACGTTAAGATAGTAGAGCTTTTTTATTCAGCCAATTAAAACTCTTCGTCCGCTCTTTAAATTAAGCGGTTTTACTCGTCTGTCCTATTAAACGATGTAATACAAGCAACTGATATGCATTACATAATAGAAGTGGTATAACCATTAAATATAACCAATCTGTATCATTAATCCGAAGCGCTGGTACCCACTCAAGAATTGTTACAACAACCATAAAAAACAGAGCGGGCACAAAAGCTTTTTTGTTCGTTTCTTTACTCTTTACGTAAGCGACAATCGCTCCAAATACAAATAAGATGCCAGCAACAAGTATGTTATTCCCCAATGAAACTTCCCCATTTGCAATAAGTACTGACCTTAAATAAACAAAATCAAACAATACGAACGCAATAAAGAAAAGCTGTACTGCATTCCATAAAGAAGATGACCGGAACATCCCTAGTCCAAAACGATGGATTGTTAAATATGCAAAGAATCCCATTTGACTTATAACACTAAAAATAAATCCTACGCCCATCAACCAAAAAGAAATCGCTAAAATCTCTTTAACGTCGAAATTTTGAAAAAATTTAGCGTACTTGTCCCACTCCAAAACAAATCCAATAAAGACTGTGCTAATCCCACCAAGAAACAACGTCGTTAAAAATAGTCGTACCCACTTGCGGCTATTCACAACACATCCCCCATTATTCTTATATTTCTAATTAAATTGTATCAATGACAATTTCAAAAAGCTAGCCATGTTCATGTATAAATTCCTTAAAGATATTTATATTAAAAAAAGAGAACTGTGCTGAAAGGAGCTCCAACTTATGAAACGGATGCTGCTCGTTTTGATTTCTTCTCTTTTACTTTTCGCACTAGTAGCATGTGCACAAGGAAAAGAAACGAAATCTGAACTAGATTACGATCAAACAAAGAAAATGATTGTTGATATTTTAAAAACCGATCAAGGAAAAAAAGCAATCCAAGATGTATTAACGGATGAAAAAATGAAACAAGCACTCATACTAGATGAAACGGTAGTAAAGAAAACGATAGAAGATGCGATGGTATCCGACAAAGGGCAACAATTCTGGGAAAAACTCTTTAAAGACCCTGAGTTCTCATCGAAATTTGCTAAAAGTATGGGAAAAGAACAAACAAACTTGATGAAAACTTTACTTAAAGATCCTGAATACCAATCAGGTGTTATAGAGATTATGAAGAATCCTGAAGTAGAAAAAATCATGTTACAAACAATGAAGAGTAAAGAATATCGTCAATATTTACAACAAGTACTAACCGAAACCGCTGAAAGTCCACTCTTCCAAACTAAAATGATTGATATCATTAGTAAAGGTGTGCAAAAAGCCGAAAAAGGCGGATCTGCTAAAAAAGGCGGTGAAGGTGGTTCTCAAGGTGGAAACAAATAGCAACAGTAAAAATAATAATTATAATAATGAGTGGACAATGTATGTATTGCCCACTCATTATTACTTTACTTTTGTGTAACGGCCGTTTTATCAATAACTGTCTCAGCTATCGCACGATAAATGAGACCCGTTGTATGTGTATCTTCATATACTGACGGCGCAAAGTCTTCTTTATTCCAATCAGGTTGTTGGAGTGGAATTCGGCCAAGTACATCCGTTTGCAATTCTGTAGCTAGTTTGTCTCCTCCGCCTCTTCCAAACACATACTCTTTCTCACCAGTTGCTTTACTTTCAAAGTATGCCATATTTTCAACGACACCAAGAATGCTATGTTCTGTACGTAAAGCCATCGCTCCAGCGCGCGCTGCTACAAACGCTGCTGTTGGATGCGGCGTTGTTACAATAATCTCTTTACAAGACGGCAACATCGAATGCACATCTAACGCAACATCACCTGTACCTGGTGGTAAATCTAATACTAAGTAATCTAAATCACCCCATTCTACTTCTGTGAAGAAGTGATTTAACATTTTTCCAAGCATAGGTCCTCTCCAAATAACAGGCGCATTATCTTCTACAAAGAATCCCATTGAGATTACTTTCACACCTAGACGCTCCACTGGAATTATCTTATCGCCTCTTACGATTGGACGTTTTTCTATACCCATCATATCCGGTACACTAAAACCGTAAATATCTGCATCAATGATACCGACTTTTTTCCCTAAACGAGCTAAAGCAATTGCAAGGTTAACGGAAACAGTCGATTTTCCTACCCCACCTTTTCCACTTGCCACTGCTAAAAATGTTGTTTTTGAGTTTGGTGATAATAAAGATTCACTTTTCTCTTCTTCTTGCGGTGGTGCAAACTGAGCTAATTCCTCTTCTGTAAATTCTGCGAAACGAAGTCCAACTGTTGCTGCTCCAAGTTCTTTTACTAACTTTACAATTCCAGACTGCAACTGCATTTGTTCCGCTGTACCTGTTTTTACAATTGCAATTTTAACACTTACATGTTCCTTCTCAGGCTTGACTGTTACCTCTTTAATTGCATTTGTTTCTTTTAACGTTTTATGTAAAAACGGATCTACAATCCCTTCCAACGCTTCCACTACTTGCTCTTTTGTTACCATAATTAGCCCAGCCCCCTGTATGAAAAATAACGTAATGTTAATTGAATTTATCTCTCTTTATTTTTGAAATAAATGCGTTTACATTCCCAGTATAACATATTTTCGGAAAACTTCGTTAACGAGAGAAACTCGAAAAAATCCTCCTTATTCTGGAGGATTTCCCTTTTCCGTAAAATAACGTAATATACCACGATATATTGCAGCTGCTACTTTTTGCTGATATTTCTCCGAATTTAACATATATCTTTCATTCACATTCGATAAAAAGCCAGCCTCAATTAAAGCACCCGGTGTTTTCGCATACTTCAATAAGTACACGTGAGGAATTGTTTTAGCAGAACGATTCGTATTTTCTAAGCTTGTTCTCAATTCAGCTTGTATAAATTTCGCAGCCCGTTCATTTTCAATTAAAGAACGGTAATAGAACGTTTGTGCGCCTTTGGATCCACCACTAGTTAGAGCATTTAAATGGATACTTGCAAAAAAGTCTACATCAGGCTTATTAATGATCTCTACACGCCTTTTTAAATCCTCTGCTTTACGTCTACTATATGACTTTGTATCTTTGTTAGCTAAATCATAATCTCCCTCACGTGTTAAAATAACTAAAGCACCTTGTTCTTGTAAATAATCTTGTACCTTTTTTGTAATCTCAAGTGTAATATCTTTTTCTACAATATCCTTTCCACCAACAGCCCCTCCGTCTGGTCCACCATGCCCAGCATCCAATACAATTACTTTCCCTGATAAGGGTAAATTCCAAGCTCGCCACGATTTTGTAATTTGAAATTCTTGTTTGACTAAAAAAAACAAAACAACCGCAGCGAGCGCAAAAGAGATAATTCGAATTCTCTTCATACCTTTCCTCCTCCAGCTAGTCCCTCTAATTACTTATATGGGACAAGAGGAAAGTTTATGCTTGTCTTAGTGTAGCTTTAATCGATATCTTCTTTCACCTTTTTCATATCCTTCCTGCCACCACAAGCCGATAAACTGCTGGCAAGATTCATAAAGTAATTCCTCATCATTTAATTTAATTTCTCGTATAGTCATACTTGTTAAAAATTGAAATAGTGTTTCAGTTAATTGTTGTTCTTCCTCTAATGCTCTATATTTCACATCAAAGAATGATTCACCATAATAACCAAATTTACTGTATCTCGCTCCTAACAAATAAGATTCTATCCCTAATTCAATACAATAATCTTCATACTGACGATGAAGCTCTTGCATATGAAAAGCATCACGAATATTTGAACGTAATGTTTTTAATGATAATTCTCGCAGCATCTTCCGCTCGTATTTTAACTGCTTTTCTTTTTGTTTTTCTTGTAAGTTGACAATGACATTCATAGTACTTATAAACCTCCCTAATACGTATTAGTCTAAACCTCTAAAGAAGAAGCATACGTAGGACGATAGCACTAAAATATTCCAAACTACAAAAAATACAAAAGAGGAATTAAACATAAAAAAACCCCAACCAAAATGGTTGGGGTTTGAAGTTCGCAAAAATTAACGTTTTGAGAACTGAGGTGCACGACGTGCGCCTTTAAGACCGTATTTTTTACGCTCTTTCATACGTGCGTCACGAGTTAATAGACCTGCACGTTTTAGTGTTAGACGGTATTCTGGATCAGCTTTTAATAAAGCGCGAGAAATACCGTGACGAATAGCACCAGCTTGACCAGTGTATCCACCACCATTTACGTTTACAAGTACATCGTAGTTACCTAAAGTTTCTGTTGCAACTAGAGGTTGTTTCACTACTTCACGTAATGCAGCAAATGGGATATAGTTTTCAAAATCACGACCGTTAATGATAACGCGTCCTTCGCCTGGAACTAGGCGTACGCGCGCTACTGAACTCTTACGACGTCCAGTGCCATAGTATTGAACCTGTGCCAAAGTAAGCCCTCCTTTAATTAATTATCCGCGAAGTTCGTAAACTTCTGGTTTTTGTGCTTGGTGTGGATGCTCTGCTCCAGCATACACGTTTAGTTTCTTAGAAACTTGACGTCCTAAACGTCCTTTTGGAAGCATGCCTTTAATTGCAAGCTCTAACATTTGTACAGGGTAGTTTGTACGCATTTCTAGAGCTGTTCTTTGCTTAAGTCCACCTGGGTGGTTAGTGTGACGGTAGTAAATTTTATCGTTTAATTTATTACCTGTTAAATGAATTTTCTCAGCGTTAATAATAATTACATGATCACCCGTGTCAACGTGTGGTGTAAATGTAGGTTTGTTTTTACCACGTAAAATGGATGCTACTTCACTAGCTAGGCGACCTAAAGTTTGACCTTCAGCGTCAACCACATACCATTTACGCTCAACTTCGTTAGCTTTTGCCATAAAAGTCGTACGCATGTGTTTCCCTCCTCGTTATCTTTTCCATAGAAAAAATCTATTGTTTATCTTAAACACGATTTCCTTCCGGGGCTAATCGTGGTTTTAGAAACAATACCATATGTTATGATATACTTTTGAGTTTCTAATGTCAAGCAAATGTTACACCAGGATTAGTTGTTATAGTTTACCTGCCATAAGTAAAGTCCATGACCTGGAGCCATCTTTCCAGCGAACTGGCGATTTTGTTTCGCTAAAATCTCTGGAATTCTATCAGGATCAAGCTTTCCTTGTCCTACACTAAGTAACGTACCAACAATAATTCTGACCATATTATATAAAAATCCATTACCTACAAAACGAAAAATTAATTCATCGTCTTGCTCAATTAACTCGATTTCATAAATTGTTCGCACTTTATCTATTTTGTCAGTTTTTGCCGAACAAAAAGAAGTAAAATCATGAGTCCCGATAAAATAAGGAATTGCTTTTCTTATCGATTCTATTTCAAGTGAATATGGATATTGATATACGTAATTTCTACGGAATACATCCGCAGTCTTTGATAATAATACACGATAGCGATATTCTTTTTTCTCGACACCGTAACGTGCATGAAATTCTTCTGTTTTCTTCTCTACCTGCCTGATAACAATATCATCTGGCAACATTGTATTTAAAGCATTACTCCATTGCCACTCTTCAAGAGACAAAGGTGTATCAAAGTGTATAACTTGTCCTTTCGCGTGAACGGTAGAATCCGTTCTGCCTGATGCCTGAACACGAACAAGCTCTCCTTTATGCAACTTCTGCAATGCCTTCTCTATTTCTTGTTGAACAGTACGATGCTGTGGCTGAATTTGGTAACCACAAAAATGAATGCCATCATATGCAACTGTACATTTTATTCTTTCCATTTCTCTATTCTCCATTACGATCGCACCCATGCCAAAATACAAGCTAAACAAAGTAAGCTTATAATCGTTACTGTATCGCTTGTTTTCCAGCGTAGTTGCCTAAATTTAGTGCGTCCTTCGCCATTTTGATATCCACGAGCTTCCATCGCAATCGCTAAGTCCTCAGCACGCTTAAAAGCACTAATAAAAAGTGGAACGAGTAATGAGATAATTGCTTTCATCCTATCTTTTATCGGACCTCCGGCAAAATCAATACCACGTGACGCTTGTGCTTTCATAATTTTACTCGTTTCATCCATTAATGTCGGGATAAAACGAAGAGAAATAGACATCATTAATGCGATTTCATGAACAGGAACCTTTATACGCTTCAATGGTTTTAATAACGTCTCCAAACCATCTGTAATCTCAATTGGTGTCGTTGTTAACGTTAATAATGTCGTCATTAAAATAATAACGAAGAATCGTATAGAAATGTATATCCCTTGCTCTAATCCTTTTTCATGTATTGAAAACCAACCAAGCTGGAATAGTACATCCCCTTCTTTATTTGTAAAAATATGCAGGAAAAATGTAAAAAGAAAAATCCATAAAATTGGTTTTAAGCCCGAAAGTACATAACGAATCGGCACTTTTGCAAAAAATAAAGCAATGAGTGCATATAAAAATAAAAATCCATATGAAATCGCATTATTTGCTAAGAAAACAACAAATACATATAAAAAGACAATCAACAGCTTCGTACGAGGATCAAGTTGATGAATGAGTGACTGACCTGGAATGTATCTCCCAATAATCAACTGCTGCATGATTCATGACCACCTTTTCGTAACACCTGTACAACTTCATGAGTAAGATCCTCTAAAGATAAGGTAGCCTTCGAAATTGAAATACCAAACTTCTCTTCAATTGCACGTTTATACTTTAAAGACATCGGAAGATCCACACCAATTTGTTCTAATTCATCAGCATGTGAAAATACTTCCTCCGCTCTTCCTTGCAAAAAGACCGTTCCTTTATGCATGACCACAATTTGATCTGCATACTTAGCGGCATCCTCCATATTATGGGTAACAAGAATGACTGTAAGCCCCTGTTCCTTATGCAAATTATAAAACATCTCCATAAGCTCGTGCTGTCCTTTCGGGTCAAGCCCTGCTGTAGGTTCATCCAATACAAGCACTTCGGGTTCCATCGCAAGTACGCCCGCTATTGCGACACGTCTCATTTGCCCACCGCTTAATTCAAACGGAGAACGTGCTAATAACTCTATGTCCAATCCAACAAGTTGGATTGCATCTTTCGCCTTTTGCTTTGCCACTTCTTCAGATACACCAAAATTAGTAGGCCCAAAACAAATATCCTTCTCAACCGTCTCTTCAAATAGCTGATGTTCTGGGAACTGAAAGACAACCCCTACTTTTTTTCGTAGCGGCTTAAGCTTCTTCTCTTTCTTCCCTGCTGAAATTAAATGTTCACCAATTTGAACCGTACCATTTGTCGGCTGCAATAAACCATTTAAATGTTGAATCATCGTCGACTTACCTGAACCAGTATGACCGATAATGGCATAATAGCCCCCACTTGGAAACGACACGTCTACATCATAAAGTGCACGTCTTTCAAATGGAGTTTTATACTGATAACGATGTTCTACTTTTTGGAATGTAATCTCCAAAGTTCGTTCACCAAGCTTTCCATTGTAAGATGCGTATTTTGCAAGAGAATTTCATTTCTTTTTAATAATTCTGCTATTTTTACTGAAAACGGTACATCTAACCCTATTTCTTGGAGCATATGAGAGGACCTGAAAATTTGTTCTGGAGTTCCTTCCTCTAATATTTCTCCCTTGTTTAAAATAATGACACGGTCTGACTGTGCCGCTTCTTCTAAATCGTGTGTAATTGATAACACAGTAATACCTTTTTGATTAACAAGTTGTCTAACCGTTTCTACTACTTCACGTCTCCCTTGAGGGTCTAGCATTGACGTTGCTTCATCTAATATTAAAATAGATGGCTGAAGTGCTAAAACGCCTGCTATTGCGACTCGTTGCTTTTGTCCACCAGATAACGAATGGGGTTCATCATTAAGAAAATCTTCCATACGGACAAGTTGCAGAGCCTGTTCTAATCTTTCTACCATCTGCTCTCTTGGCATTCCAATATTCTCTAAGCCAAATACAACATCATCTTGTACTGTCGTTCCAACAAATTGATTATCAGGATTTTGAAATACCATCCCAATTTGTTTTCGAACATCCCATACCGTTTCCTCCGATAAAACCATTGTATCATTTACAGTAATTGTCCCTGATTCCGGCAAAAACAAACCATTCAATAATTTTGCAAGTGTAGACTTCCCTGAACCGTTTTGTCCAATAACAGATACCCATTCTCCTTCATATAAGGAAAATGAAACATCTTTTAATGCATAAGAGGCTGCCCCAGGATATTGAAATGATATATTTTCTGTCCGAAGTTTCTCTTTTTTCAATACAAGGCACCCTTTCCTTCGCCAAGTTAGCCTATTTTTTTATTTAAAAAAAAAGGGCCATGACCAGTTACTTGAAAAGAACTGTCCTGCCCTTTTAATCATCATTATACTAACTCGATAATTACCATTGGTGCTGCGTCTCCGCGACGTGGACCAATTTTTGCAATACGAGTGTATCCGCCTTGGCGCTCAGCATAGCGTGGAGCTACATCAGCGAATAATTTTTGAAGTGCATCTTGACCAGTCTCAGCGTTAGCAACTTCATTACGGATGAAAGCTGCTGCTTGACGACGAGCATGAAGATCTCCGCGTTTACCTAAAGTGATCATTTTTTCCACTACAGAACGAAGTTCTTTTGCACGAGTTTCTGTCGTTTGGATGCGCTCGTTGATAATTAAATCAGTAGCTAAGTCACGTAACATAGCTTTACGTTGCGCACTTGTACGGCCTAATTTTCTGTATGCCATTCGTAGTTCCCTCCTTTGTTGATGGGTTTAAATCCTCAGTCGTCTTTACGTAAACCTAAACCTAATTCCTCAAGTTTATGTTTAACTTCTTCTAAGGATTTACGTCCTAAGTTACGAACTTTCATCATATCTTCTTCTGTTTTGTTCGCAAGCTCTTGTACAGTATTAATTCCTGCACGTTTTAGGCAATTATAAGAACGAACAGAAAGATCTAGTTCTTCGATAGTCATCTCAAGAACTTTCTCTTTTTGATCTTCTTCCTTCTCGACCATAATCTCAGCATTTTGTGCTTCATCAGTTAAACCAACAAAGATATTTAAATGCTCAGTTAAGATTTTGGCACCTAAAGAGATAGCTTCTTTTGGCCCGATGCTTCCATCCGTCCATACATCAAGCGTAAGCTTATCATAATTAGCCACTTGTCCGACACGTGTCTTTTCCACTTGGTAAGTTACACGTGATACTGGAGTATAAATAGAATCAATAGGAATTACTCCTATTGGTTGATCTTCGCTTTTATTTGCATCAGCTGGCGTATACCCACGGCCACGCTTTGCAGTTAAACGCATGCGGAAATGCGCATTTTTTGCTAACGTCGCAATGTGTAAATCTGGATTTAAGATTTCTACATCACTATCGTGAGTAATATCAGCAGCTGTGACAATACCTTCGCCCTGTACATCGATTTCCAACGTCTTCTCTTCTTCAGAGTAGATTTTAAGAGCTAACTTTTTCAAGTTTAAGATGATCGTCGTAACGTCCTCTACTACGCCCTCAACTGTTGAAAATTCGTGTAAAACGCCATCGATTTGGATGGCAGTTACAGCGGCACCAGGGAGTGAGGATAAAAGAATACGACGTAAGGAGTTACCCAAAGTAGTACCATATCCACGCTCAAGCGGTTCAATCACGAATTTGCCATACTTAGCATCTTCGTTAAGTTCAACCGTTTCGATTTTCGGTTTTTCGATTTCAATCATTAACTAAACCCTCCTTCAAAACGTCGAAACCCCGGTTAAACAAAGGACAAACCCCTGTTTAACCGAAAGTCCCCCTTAGGCAGTTCCCGATTGTGCACAACAAGCGATGTTTCTGTACGAAATTTCTCGATAATGCATCATATCCATTATAGACAAAAGGGAAAATTCTATACAGAAAAATTACACACGACGACGTTTTGGTGGACGACATCCATTATGAGGAACTGGAGTAACATCTCTAATTGCTGTTACTTCTAGACCTGCAGCTTGAAGAGCACGAATTGCAGCTTCACGACCAGCACCAGGACCTTTAACAGTAACCTCTAAAGTTTTTAAACCGTGCTCCATTGCAACTTTAGCAGCAGCTTCAGCAGCCATTTGCGCAGCGAATGGAGTAGATTTACGAGATCCACGGAAACCAAGTGCACCAGCACTAGACCAAGAAAGTGCGTTACCGTGAGTATCTGTAAGTGTTACGATTGTGTTGTTGAAAGTAGAACGAATATGAGCTATACCAGCTTCAATATTCTTTTTCACACGTTTTTTACGAGTGTTTGTTTTACGTGCCATTGTTAGTTCAACCTCCTTTACTTATTATTTCTTTTTATTTGCTACTGTACGACGTGGACCTTTACGTGTACGAGCATTGTTTTTAGAGTTTTGACCACGAACTGGTAAGCCACGACGGTGACGAAGACCACGGTAAGAACCGATCTCCATTAGACGTTTAATGTTAAGAGATACTTCACGACGAAGGTCTCCCTCAACTTTAATACGATCGATGATATCACGGATACGTCCTAATTCGTCTTCCGTTAAATCACGAACTCGTGTTTCTGAAGAAATACCAGCTTCAGTAAGAATTTTTTCAGCAGTTGTGCGACCAATGCCGAATACGTAAGTTAAAGAAATAACAACGCGCTTGTCACGAGGAATATCTACACCTGCGATACGTGCCATTCCGAATGCACCTCCTTCTGATTAACCTTGTTTTTGTTTATGTTTAGGGTTTTCACAAATAACCATTACTTTTCCACGTCTACGAATAACTTTACATTTTTCGCAGATTGGTTTAACTGACGGTCTTACTTTCATGTCTCGAACCTCCTTAAAGATTACGGAGTGCTATATTATTTAAAACGGTACGTAATACGACCACGATTTAAATCGTACGGAGATAATTCTACCGTAACTTTGTCTCCTGGTAAAATACGAATGAAGTTCATACGGATTTTACCAGAAACGTGAGCCAATACGACATGCCCATTCTCTAATTCTACTTTGAACATAGCATTTGGCAACGTTTCAAGAACGGTACCTTCGACTTCAATTACATCATCTTTAGCCATTCAATAGTTCTCCCTTCTTCAAATCAGTAACATTTTACACTGCTCTGAAATACCGGAGAGCCAGCTACTTATAAAGTGGTAAGGATTTCGTATCCTGCTTCTGTAAGAGCAATCGTGTGCTCAAAGTGGGCACACCATTTACCATCTACCGTTACCACTGTCCAGTCATCAGATAGTGTTTTTACATATCGTCTTCCTTGATTCACCATCGGCTCGACACAGATGACCATTCCCGGCTTTAATCTAGGGCCTCTATTTGGTGGACCATAGTGCGGGATTTGAGGGTCCTCATGTAAGTCTTGCCCGATTCCGTGACCAACATACTCCCTAACGATCGAGAATCCATTCTCTTCAGCATGGGTTTGAACCGCATGTGAGATATTTGATAATCTTTCGCCTGGTTTTACTTGTTCTAGACCAAGATACAACGATTTTTCTGTGACATCAAGTAGCTTTTGAACAGATTCAGAAATGTTTCCAACTGGATACGTCCATGCAGAATCTCCATGGTACCCATTGTATTTTGCACCAATATCGATACTGATGATATCGCCCTCTTCGAGCTTACGCTTCCCTGGAATCCCGTGTACAAGCTCTTCATTTACAGAAGCACATATGCTCCCCGGAAATCCGTTGTATCCTTTAAAAGATGGCGTAGCACCATATTTTCGAATCGTCTTTTCCGCTATTTGATCGAGCTCTTTCGTTGTAATTCCTGGAGTAATATGCTGTTTCAACTCTTGATGAGTTAAAGCAACGATCCTGCCAGCTTCTCGCATGATTTCTATCTCGCGAGGAGTTTTGCAGATGATCATTACGCTAAGCCTCCGATGAGAACATCGATATCAGCAAATACTTTATTGATATCTTGCTCACCATTAATGCTTTGTAAGTAACCAAGCTCCTCGTAGAAATCAAGCAAAGGTTTTGTTTGCTTAATATTTACATCTAGACGATTTGCTACAGTTTCTTCATTGTCATCAGAGCGTTGATATAATTCGCCACCACATTTATCGCACACGTCAGCTTTTGCTGGCGGATTGAATTCTAAGTGGTAAGTCGCACCGCACTCTTTACAAATGCGACGGCCTGTAAGGCGCTTTAATAACAACCCTGAATCCACATTAATGTTTAAAACATAGTCGATTTTTTTGCCAAGATCTTTCATAATCTCTTCAAGAGCTGATGCTTGTGCAACAGTTCGTGGGAAACCATCTAGTAAGAATCCTTTAATACAGTCTTCTTGACTTAAACGTTCACGAACAATTCCGATTGTAACTTCATCTGGAACAAGCGCACCTTTATCAATAAAAGATTTCGCTTGTAAACCAAGTTCAGTTTCAGCCTTCATAGCTGCACGGAACATATCTCCTGTTGAGATGTGAGGGATGTTATACTTGGCAACAATCTGTTCGGCTTGTGTACCTTTACCAGCACCAGGAAGCCCCATTAAAATTAAGTTCATCCTTGTTCCCCCTCAGTACATGAGCATGTAGGGAAGATAATTCTTCCCACTTACTCACTGCTTGATAAACCCTTTGTAATGGCGTTTTACTAATTGGCTTTCTAGCTGCTTCATTGTTTCTAAAGCAACGCCGACAACGATTAACATACTCGTTCCGCCAATCTGTGCAGATGGAGGAAGATTTCCCAATTTCGTAAAGATAACTGGTAGAATTGCAATCGCTGCTAGGAAAATTGATCCTACAAAGGTCAAACGATACAAGATTTTTGTTAGATATTGTTCCGTATTCTTACCCGGACGAATACCTGGAACATATCCACCTTGCTTATTTAGATTCTCTGACATTTGCTCTGGATTAACCTGAACAAATGCATAGAAATATGTGAAGGCTACAATGAGCGCAACATATATGATCATTCCCACTGGGTGAGAATAGTTAAAGTTTGCAATAATCCACTGCGATACATCATGTTTCGGGAAGAACTGTGCAATAGTTGGAGGCGTAATTAAGAATGAAACAGCAAAAATGACTGGAATAACACCCGCACTATTTACCTTAAGCGGTAAATGTGTGTTTTGTGCTCCAGCATGATTCCCATTCCCTCCTGTTACACGCTTCGCATATTGAATTGGGATCTTTCTAACAGCCTGTTGAATGAAAATAACACCAACAATAACCGCTAGCACAGCTAGTAAAATCAATGCAACTTTAACGATACTCATGAACAATTGATCTCCGATATTTTGAAACTGTTGTTGATACACTTGAGATATAACACTTGGGATCGCTGCGGCAATACCACCAAAGATAAGGATGGAAATACCATTACCTACACCTTTAGCTGTAATCTGTTCACCTAACCACATTAAAAATGCAGTACCAGCAGTCAGTACCGTAGCAATGTATAAATAAGTGCTCCAACCTGGATTCAAAATTAATTGTCCACCTACCATACCGTTAAAACCGATTGACATACCAAACCCCTGAATAAACGCAAGAACAATTGTAAAGTAACGCGTGAATTGCGTTAGTTTACGACGGCCCATTTCACCTTGCTTCGACCATTCCGAAAATTTAGGAACAACATCCATCTGCAATAATTGCACGATGATGGATGCTGTAATATACGGCATGATTCCCATCGCGAAGATGGAGAAGTTTTTCAAGGCGCCACCGCCAAATGTATTTAGGATACCTAAAGCATTTAATTGGTCTTGTGCTTTCAGTACGTCTCCATTTGTAAATGGCACTGGGATAAACGTGCCAATCCTGAATACGATTAACATCGCTAAAGTGAATAATATTTTACGTCTTATCTCAGCAACGCGCATAAAGTTGGAGATTGTACGAAACATTAGATCACCTCAACTGATCCGCCAGCTGCTTCAATTGCTTCTTTAGCACTTGAAGAGAACTTGTGCGCTTTAACAGTTAATTTTTTCTCTACTGCTCCGCTTGCAAGAATTTTAACACCGTCGTTTAATTTGCTGATAACGCCAGTTTCCAGCAATAATTCAGGTGTTACTTCTGTACCATCTTCAAAACGATTTAACGTTGATAAGTTTACAATAGTAAACTCTTTACGGTTAATGTTTGTGAAGCCGCGTTTTGGTAAACGACGGAATAATGGAGTTTGACCACCTTCGAAGCCAAGACGAACACCGCCGCCAGAACGTGCGTTTTGTCCTTTATGACCTTTACCAGCAGTTTTACCGTTACCAGAACCGATACCACGACCGACACGGTTACGTACTTTACGAGAACCTTCTGCAGGTTTTAATTCATGAAGTTTCATTCCCAGGCACCTCCTTATATTAATGAGTTATCCTTAAGCTTCTTTTACAGTTATAAGGTGAGAAACTTTGTTGATCATACCAAGAATAGCAGGAGTTTCTTCCTTAACTACAGTTGAATTCAACTTTTTAAGACCTAAAGCTTCTACCGTCGCACGTTGATCTTGTGGACGACCAATTACACTACGAGTGAGGGTAATTTCTAACTTTTTCGCCATTTGTTTTCCCTCCTTAACCTAGTAGCTCTTCTACAGATTTACCGCGTAATTTTGCAACATCTTCAGCGCGCTTAAGTTCGCTTAATCCGTTCACAGTAGCGCGAATCATGTTGATTGGTGTGTTAGAACCAAGAGATTTCGAAAGAATATCTTGTACACCAGCTAATTCAAGTACCGCACGAACAGGTCCACCAGCAATAACACCAGTACCTTCAGCAGCAGGTTTTAAGAATACTTCACCAGCTCCAAAATGACCGTTGATTGTGTGTGGAATTGTTGTACCAACTAATGGTACAGCGATTAAGTTTTTCTTAGCGTCTTCGATAGCTTTGCGAATTGCGTCTGGTACCTCTTGTGCTTTACCAGTACCGAATCCAACATGACCGTTTTTATCGCCAACTACAACTAGTGCAGCAAAGCGGAAACGACGACCACCCTTAACAACTTTCGCGACACGATTTATCGTAACTACACGTTCTTCAAGTTCTAATTTACTTGGGTCAATGCGATGCATCAATTTTCCCTCCTTTGACCATTAAAATTGTAATCCAGCCTCACGAGCAGCTTCAGCTAGAGCTTTAACACGGCCATGGTATAAGTAACCACCGCGATCAAATACTACTTCTTTAACGCCTTTCTCTACAGCACGCTTAGCAACTGATTCTCCAACTTTCGTAGCAGCTTCAGTATTGCTAGTACCGTTAAGAGCAAGGTCTTTATCAAGAGTAGATGCACTTACTAACGTTACACCATTTACATCATCAATAACTTGAGCGTAAATATGTTGGTTAGAACGGAACACGTTTAAACGTGGACGTTCTGCAGTACCAGTAAGTTTAGCACGTACACGCGCATGTCTTTTCTTACGAGTCGCATTTTTATCAGCTTTAGTGATCATTCTTGTCACTCCTTTCTCTCACCTAACGGGTTTACTTAGCAGTTTTACCTTCTTTACGACGAACAACTTCGCCTTCGTAACGAATACCTTTACCTTTATATGGCTCAGGAGCACGTACAGCACGGATGTTAGCAGCAAATTCGCCAACACGTTGCTTGTCGATACCTTTAATTACGATTTTAGTTGGTGCAGGTACTTCAACTTCAAGACCTGCTTCCGGAGTCATTTCTACTGGATGAGAATAACCTACGCTTAATACAAGTTTATCTCCTTGTTTTTGAGCACGGTAACCAACACCGACTAATTCAAGTCCGCGTGCGAAACCTGCAGTTACACCTTCAACCATGTTTCCGATTAAAGCACGAGTTGTACCGTGTAATGCACGGTGTTCCTTCTGTTCAGATGGACGCTCAACTGTTAGTGTATTTTCTTCAATTTTGATAGACATATCAGCATTGAATGTACGAGTTAATTCACCTTTAGGGCCTTTTACTGTTACAGTATTGTCTTCTGCAATTGTAATAGTAACACCTGCAGGGATTTCAAGAATCTTTTTACCAATACGAGACATGTGGTCACACCTCCGTTCGTTTTAAATATATATTACCAAACGTATGCTACTACTTCTCCACCAGTTTGTAATTGACGAGCGTCTTTGTCTGTCATTACTCCCTTAGATGTAGAAACAAGAGCGATACCTAATCCGTTAAGTACACGTGGTACTTCATCAGCTTTAGCGTAAACGCGTAAGCCAGGTTTACTGATACGTTTTAATCCAGTGATTACACGTTCATTGTTTGCACCATATTTCAGGAAAATACGAAGGATACCTTGTTTGTTATCCTCGATGTATTCTACATCACGAATGAAACCTTCACGTTTTAAAAGTTCAGCGATCTCTTTTTTGATTTTAGAAGCAGGAACCTCTAATTTCTCATGACGTACCATGTTCGCATTACGGATGCGAGTAAGCATGTCTGCAATTGGATCTGTCATCACCATGTGTTTTACCTCCTTCCCATTTGTGGGTTTTACCAACTAGCTTTTTTAACACCAGGAATTTGACCTTTATATGCAAGTTCACGGAAACAAATACGGCAAAGTTTAAATTTGCGGTATACAGAATGCGGACGACCGCAGCGTTCGCAACGTGTATACTCTTGTACTTTAAACTTAGGAGTACGCTTTTGTTTCGCTATCATAGATTTTTTAGCCACGTTTTCGCCTCCTCTACTTAGCGTTGGCTTCCATTATTTTTGGAATGGCATACCGAATTGTGTTAAAAGTTCACGAGCTTCTTCATCAGTTTTCGCTGTAGTAACGATTACGATGTCCATACCGCGGACTTTGCTTACTTTATCATAATCGATCTCAGGGAAAATAAGTTGCTCTTTAACACCTAATGTGTAGTTCCCACGACCATCGAATGATTTCTTAGAAACACCACGGAAATCACGTACACGTGGTAAAGAAACTGATACTAATTTGTCGAAGAACTCATACATTTGTTGTCCGCGTAAAGTTACTTTCGCACCGATTGGCATACCTTCACGAAGACGGAAACCAGCGATTGATTTTTTAGCGCGAGTTACAACAGGTTTTTGACCTGCGATTTGAGTTAATTCTTCTACTGCATTGTCTAAAGCTTTTGAGTTAGATACCGCGTCACCAACACCAGTGTTGATTACGATCTTTTCGATTTTCGGTACTTCCATCACAGATTTATAGTTAAACTTGCTCATTAGAGCAGGAGTAATTTCCTTTTGGAACTTCTCTTTAAGGCGATTCAATGAAGTGACCTCCTTTCTTAAGAAAATTATTTATCTAATAATTCACCAGATTTTTTTGCAATACGAACTTTTTTACCATCTTCTACTTTGAAGCCTACGCGAGTAGGTTCGCCTGTTTTCGGATCTAATATCATAACATTAGAAACGTGAATAGGTGCTTCTTTCGTAATAATTCCACCTTGTGGATTTAATTGAGATGGCTTAGAGTGTTTTTTAACGATGTTAACACCCTCAACGATAACACGGTTTTGCTTTGGGAAAGCCACAAGGATAACACCTTGTTTTCCTTTGTCTTTACCAGTGATTACCTGTACTTTATCACCTTTTTTTACATGCATCTTAATTCTGCACCTCCTTAGCAAGGCAATACCTTAAATTATAGAACTTCTGGAGCTAAAGAAACGATCTTCATGAAGTTGCTATCACGTAATTCACGAGCTACTGGTCCGAAGATACGAGTACCACGTGGGCTCTTATCGTCTTTAATGATAACCGCTGCGTTTTCATCAAATTTGATATAAGAACCGTCCGGACGACGAGCTCCGCTCTTCGTACGTACCACTACTGCCTTAACAACGTCACCTTTTTTAACAACGCCACCTGGTGTTGCTTGTTTTACCGTAGCAACGATAATATCACCAATGTTAGCATATTTACGACCAGAGCCGCCTAATACTTTAATTGTTAAAAGTTCACGTGCACCAGAGTTGTCAGCAACTTTCAAACGAGATTCTTGTTGGATCATGTTATGAAACCTCCCTTCGGACTAAAAATTCCGATTCGTCTATTTAGATAATAACCGCTTCTTCAACGATTTCAACTAAACGGAAACGCTTAGTAGCAGAAAGCGGGCGAGTTTCCATGATTTTAACGATATCGCCAAGTTTCGCTTGGTTTTGCTCATCATGGGCTTTGTACTTCTTAGAATACTTAACACGTTTTCCGTACAAGGAATGAGTTTTGTAAGTTTCAACTAAAACTGTAATCGTTTTGTCCATTTTATCAGACACAACACGACCAGTATAAACTTTGCGTTGGTTACGTTCGCTCACTATGCAAACCTCCCCTCAATTTATCGATTAATTCCGATCTCTCTTTCACGAACTACAGTTTTCATGCGAGCAATCGCTTTACGCACTTCACGGATGCGAGTTGGATTCTCTAATTGTCCTGTAGCAAGTTGGAAGCGAAGATTGAACAATTCTTCCTTTAAAGCTTTAACTTTTGTTTCGATTTCGGCAGTGGTTAATTCACGAATATCATTAGTTTTCATTAGATTCACCACCATTTTCTTCACGTTTTACGAATTTACATTTCACAGGTAACTTGTGAGCTGCAAGACGTAATGCTTCGCGTGCTACCTCTTCAGATACACCCGCGATTTCGAACATAATTTTCCCAGGTTTTACTACTGCTACCCAGCCTTCTGGTGCCCCTTTACCGGAACCCATACGTACTTCTAGAGGTTTTGCAGTGTAAGGCTTAGAAGGGAAAATTTTAATCCATACTTTACCGCCACGTTTCATGTAACGAGTCATTGCACGACGAGCAGCTTCGATTTGACGGTTTGTAATCCATGAAGCAGCTTGTGCTTGTAAACCGAATTCACCGAAAGCAATTTCAGTTCCACCTTTTGCACGACCACGCATTTTACCACGATGCTCTCTACGATATTTTACGCGTTTTGGCATTAACATATTATTTTCCTCCTTCCTCAGAAGCTTTCTTTTTTGTAGGAAGGACTTCTCCACGGTAGATCCATACTTTTACGCCTAATTTACCGTATGTTGTATCAGCTTCAACTGCTGCATAGTCAATATCAGCGCGAAGTGTATGAAGTGGAACAGTTCCTTCACTGTAAGATTCTGCACGAGCGATATCAGCTCCGCCAAGACGACCAGAAACCTGTGTTTTAATACCTTTAGCACCTGCACGCATAGCACGTTGAATAACTTGCTTTTGTGCACGACGGAATGATACACGGTTTTCTAATTGACGAGCGATGTTTTCGCCTACTAATTTAGCGTTAAGATCAGCTCTCTTAACTTCTAAAATGTTGATGTGTACACGCTTGCCTGTTAATTGGTTAAGAGCTTTACGAAGTGCTTCAACTTCAGTACCACCTTTACCAATTACCATACCAGGTTTTGCAGTGTGAATTGTAACATTTACACGATTTGCTGCACGTTCGATTTCTACTTTAGCAACAGCAGAATCTTTTAAGCGTACAGTAATGTACTCACGGATTTTGATGTCTTCATGTAATAATGTAGCGTAATCTTTCTCAGCGAACCAACGAGATTCCCAGTCACGGATAACGCCGACACGAAGACCAATTGGATTAACCTTTTGACCCATCGATTATCCCTCCTTCTTTTCTGATACCACAACTGTGATGTGGCTTGTGCGTTTGTTAATTTGGCTTGCACGACCCATTGCACGTGGACGGAAACGTTTCAACGTTGGACCTTCGTCAACGAAAACTTTTTCAACAACTAGGTTGTTAATGTCCATCTCATAATTGTGCTCTGCATTTGCGATTGCAGATTTTAAAACTTTTTCTACAACTGGAGAAGCAGTTTTTGGTGTGTGGTTAAGGATAGCAATCGCTTCACCCACTTGCTTACCTCGGATTAAGTCTACTACTAAACGAACTTTACGAGGAGCAATACGAACTGTTCTCGCTACTGCTTTAGCTTGCATTGAAGTGCCTCCTCTCATTATCTTCTAGTTTTCTTATCGTCAGCAAGGTGACCTTTATACGTACGAGTTGGTGCAAATTCACCTAACTTATGGCCAACCATATCCTCAGTGATGTACACAGGTACGTGTTTACGACCATCATATACAGCGATTGTGTGCCCGATGAACTGAGGGAAGATTGTTGAACGGCGAGACCAAGTTTTAACAACTTGTTTTTGCTCAGATGCAACTAATTTTTCCATTTTGTTCATTAAGTGATCATCGACAAATGGTCCTTTTTTTAAGCTACGAGCCATTTTGGTGCCTCCCTTCGTGATTGGCGTACGGTTCTAGAAATGAACCGTACTACAATCCCATTATTTTTTACGACGACGAACGATAAATTTATCAGACGCTTTGTTTTTCTTACGAGTCTTGAATCCAAGAGTTGGTTTACCCCATGGAGACATTGGAGACTTACGTCCGATTGGAGAACGTCCTTCACCACCACCGTGTGGGTGATCAACCGGGTTCATTACAGAACCACGAACTGTTGGGCGTTTACCTAACCAGCGAGAGCGACCAGCTTTACCGATTTTGATAAGCTCGTGTTGTTCGTTACCTACTTGACCGATTGAAGCGCGACAAGCAGATAATACAAGACGTACTTCACCAGAAGTTAAACGTACAAGTACGTATTTACCTTCTTTACCAAGTACTTGAGCAGATGTACCAGCAGAACGAACTAATTGTCCGCCACGACCAGGCTTAAGCTCGATGTTATGAACAACAGTACCTACTGGAATGTTGATTAATGGTAATGCGTTACCGACTTTGATGTCAGCCTCTGGGCCAGACATAACTTCCATACCTACTTCTAAAGTTTTAGGAGCAAGAATGTAACGTTTTTCACCGTCAACGTAGTTAATTAATGCGATATTCGCAGAGCGGTTTGGATCGTATTCGATCGTAGCAACGCGTCCTGGAATTCCATCTTTGTTACGCTTAAAGTCGATGATACGGTATTGACGCTTATGTCCGCCACCTTGATGACGTACAGTAATTTTACCTTGGTTATTACGACCAGCCTTTTTGCTTAAAGGAGCAAGTAAAGACTTTTCCGGTCTGTCAGTCGTGATTTCAGCGAAATCATTCGTAGTCATGTTACGACGACCGTTAGTAGTTGGATTATACTTTTTAATTCCCATCTCAATTTCCCTCCTTCTTTAGTAAGAATTAAACGCCTTGGAAGATTTCGATTTCTTTGCTGTCAGCAGTTAGCTTAACGATTGCTTTACGACGACGGCTAGTAAAACCAGCGTGACGACCAACGCGTTTTGCTTTCGGCTTGTAGTTCATGATGTTTACTTTGTCTACATTAACACCAAAGATCGCTTCTACAGCGTCTTTAACTTCTGTTTTATTAGATTTAACGTCCACGTCGAACGTGTATTTTTTTTCAGCCATCATTTCCATAGAACGTTCAGTGATAACTGGGCGCTTAATGATATCACGAGGATCTCTCATTATGCAAGCACCTCCTCTACTTTTTCCACTGCCGCTTTTGTCATGATTAGCTTATCATGATGAAGCACATCTAGCACGTTTACGCCATCAGCAGTGATTACTGTTACTCCAGGGATATTGCGAGCAGATAACTCTACAGATTCGTTTGCATCAGCAGTTACGATAAGAGCTTTCTTCTCAACAGTTAATCCTTTAAGTACTGCTACCATGTCTTTTGTTTTTGGTGCATTTAACACTAGGTCTTCAAGAACTACAATGTTGTTCTCAACTACTTTAGTAGCTAATGCAGATTTGATTGCTAAACGACGAACTTTCTTAGGAAGTTTGTACGCATAGCTTCTTGGTGTAGGTCCGAATACCGTACCACCACCACGCCATTGAGGAGAGCGGATAGAACCTTGACGAGCACGTCCAGTTCCTTTTTGACGCCATGGTTTACGACCACCACCGCGAACTTCAGAGCGAGTTTTTACTTTGTGTGTACCTTGACGTAAAGACGCACGTTGCATCATTACAGCTTCGAAAAGTACAGCTTCATTTGGTTCGATACCGAAAATAGCTTCAGCTAATTCGATTTCACCAACCTGTGAACCAGTTTGGTTATATACAGTAACTTTTGGCATTGGAATTCCTCCTTCCTATTGTGAATTATTTGCTAACCTTCACAGCGCCTTGAACAACTACAAGAGATTTCTTAGCACCTGGAACGTTACCTTTTACTAGTAATAAGTTGCGCTCAGTGTCAACTTGAACGATTTCTAAGTTTTGGATAGTAACTTGGTCTCCACCCATACGTCCAGCAAGTTTTTTGCCTTTGAATACACGGTTCGGAGCAACTGGGCCCATTGAACCTGGACGACGGTGATAGCGAGAACCATGAGACATAGGTCCGCGAGATTGTCCGTGGCGTTTAATTACACCTTGGAAACCTTTACCTTTAGAAATTCCTGTTACGTCAACGATTTCACCTGCAGCGAAAACTTCAACTTTTACCTCTTGACCAACCTCTAATCCGTCCACGTCTGCATCGCGGATTTCGCGAATGAAGCGCTTAGGAGTTGTAGATGCTTTAGCAGTGTGGCCTTGTTCAGGTTTGTTAGTTAACTTTTCACGTTTGTCTTCAAATCCTAACTGGATTGCATTGTAGCCATCAGTTTCAGTTGTTTTCTTTTGAAGAACAACGTTTGGATTAGCAGCGATTACCGTTACTGGGATTAACTCACCGTTCTCAGCAAATACTTGAGTCATACCGATCTTTCTTCCTAAGATTCCTTTGGTCATGAGTTACACCTCCTACATTTTTAAGTTATATAAATTATAGTTTGATTTCGATATCTACACCAGATGGTAAGTCTAAACGCATTAATGAATCTACTGTTTGTGGAGTAGGACTCACGATATCGATTAAACGTTTGTGTGTGCGCATTTCGAATTGCTCACGAGAATCTTTGTACTTATGAACAGCACGAAGAATTGTGTAAATAGTCTTCTCAGTTGGTAATGGGATCGGACCAGAAACTGTTGCCCCAGAACGCTTAGCTGTTTCTACAATTTTCTCAGCTGATTGATCAAGAATACGGTGATCATAAGCTTTTAAACGGATACGAATTTTTTCTTTTGCCATTATTTTCCCTCCTTCGTTCGCCTATTTCTAAAATAGACCTTCTCCATGGAAATTTCCCCACACCATGCCATGGCAAAGCGGCCGGGTGTGTCAGCAACCTTCCACTTCATCGCAGTCAAAGACCAACATTGTCTATTATACAATGTTATTCGTCTAGATGCAAGCATCTTTTTGTTTGCATCTGCTTTTCTCTACTTTTGCTATTATACATGGCACTTTAAAGAATATCAAGTTTTCATCTAACAGAATTGATTTTACAGTTTTTGGGTTTTGAGTTTGTTGAATTTATATTATTATAGAAGAAACTCGTCAAAACATAAATAAAATGATCTCATTCATTATATAAACACAAACAAAAAACCCAAGGGAAGATCCCTTGGGTTTTATATATCAGTTAAGATTACTCAACGATAGTTGCAACTACACCGTAACCTACTGTACGTCCACCTTCACGAATAGAGAATTTAGTTCCCTCTTCGATAGCGATTGGAGCGATAAGTTCGATAGTCATTTCGATGTTGTCACCAGGCATTACCATTTCAGTACCTTCTGGTAATTGGATGATACCAGTTACGTCAGTTGTACGGAAGTAGAACTGTGGACGGTAGTTAGCGAAGAATGGAGTGTGACGTCCACCTTCTTCTTTAGATAATACGAAAACTTCAGCTTTGAATTTAGCGTGTGCTTTTACAGAGCCAGTTTTAGCAAGAACTTGTCCACGTTGGATGTCTTCACGAGCAACTCCACGAAGTAGAGCACCGATGTTGTCTCCAGCTTGAGCTTGGTCAAGAAGCTTACGGAACATTTCTACACCAGTTACAGTTGTAGAAGCATTCTCTTCAGCAAGACCGATGATTTCTACTACGTCACCAACTTTAACGATACCGCGCTCAACACGACCAGTTGCAACTGTACCACGACCTGTGATAGAGAATACATCCTCGATAGGCATTAAGAATGGTTTGTCAGTTTCACGTTCTGGAGTTGGGATGTAAGCATCAACTTCAGTCATTAATTCGATGATTTTTGCTTCCCACTCAGCTTCTCCTTGAAGAGCTTTAAGAGCAGAACCTTTAATTACAGGAATATCGTCGCCTGGGAATCCGTATTCAGATAATAGGTCGCGAACTTCCATTTCAACTAATTCTAATAATTCTTCGTCGTCTACCATGTCGCATTTGTTTAAGAATACAACGATGTAAGGAACACCTACTTGACGAGAAAGAAGGATGTGCTCACGTGTTTGAGGCATTGGGCCATCAGCAGCAGATACTACTAAGATACCGCCGTCCATTTGAGCAGCACCAGTGATCATGTTTTTAACATAGTCAGCGTGACCTGGGCAGTCAACGTGTGCATAGTGACGAGTTTCAGTTTCGTACTCAACGTGTGCAGTTGAGATTGTGATTCCGCGCTCTCTTTCTTCTGGAGCAGCGTCGATTTGATCGTATCCGCGTGCTTCAGCACCACCAGCTTTTGCAAGAACTGTAGTGATCGCAGCAGTTAATGTAGTTTTACCATGGTCAACGTGGCCGATTGTACCGATGTTAACATGGGGTTTAGAACGTTCGAATTTAGCTTTAGCCATTCTAAATTCCTCCTTAGTTTATATAGGTTATTTTATATTTAGACTAGAAAGTGAAACTCACGTCCCACTTTCTAAGCTTACATAAGTAGTTATACTTGAACAATCGATAAAAATCAATTATTCACCTTTATTTTTTTTAATAATTTCTTCTGAAACAGACTTCGGCACTTCTTCATAATGATCAAATGTCATTGAGAATGTTCCGCGTCCTTGAGTGTTAGAACGTAATGACGTTGCATAACCGAACATTTCAGAAAGTGGAACCATAGCGCGAACAACTTGTGCGTTACCGCGAGCTTCCATACCTTCTACACGTCCACGACGAGATGTTACGTCACCCATAATGTCACCCATGTACTCTTCAGGAATTACAACTTCAACTTTCATCATTGGCTCAAGAATTACTGGGCTACATTTAGAAACCGCAGCTTTAAGCGCCATAGATGCAGCGATTTTGAACGCCATCTCAGAGGAGTCAACATCATGGTAAGATCCGTCAACTAATGCAGCTTTAATGTCAACTAGTGGATAACCAGCTAGTACACCATTTTTAAGTGCATCTTCAAGACCTGCTCCAACAGCTGGGATGTATTCACGTGGAACTACACCACCGACGATCTTGTTTTGGAATTCGAATCCTTTACCTTCTTCATTAGGTTCAAACTCAATCCAAACGTGACCGAATTGTCCACGACCACCAGATTGACGAGCGAACTTACCTTCAACTTTCGCAGCAGCGCGGAAAGTCTCACGGTATGCTACCTGAGGAGCACCAACGTTTGCTTCCACTTTGAATTCACGGCGCATACGGTCAACGATGATATCAAGGTGAAGTTCACCCATACCAGCGATGATTGTTTGGCCAGTTTCTTGGTCAGTGTGAGCACGGAATGTTGGATCTTCTTCAGAAAGCTTAGATAATGCTGTACCCATTTTATCTTGGTCAGCTTTAGATTTTGGTTCGATAGCTACAGAGATAACTGGTTCTGGGAATTCCATAGACTCAAGGATAACAAGGCTCTTCTCGTCACAAAGAGTATCACCAGTAGTAGTATCTTTTAAACCTACAGCAGCAGCGATATCACCAGCGTAAACTGTTGAAATCTCTTCACGGCTGTTAGCGTGCATTTGTAGGATACGACCTACACGCTCACGCTTACCTTTAGTTGAGTTTTTCACGTATGATCCAGAGTTTAACACACCAGAATACACACGGAAGAACGTTAACTTACCAACATAAGGGTCAGTCATGATTTTGAATGCTAGAGCTGCGAATGGTTCTTCATCGCTAGACTTACGTTCTACAGCTTCATCTGTATCCGGAAGAGTACCTTTAATAGCAGGTACATCTAATGGAGATGGTAAGTAGTCAATAACTGCGTCTAACAGAATTTGAACACCTTTATTTTTGAATGCAGAACCACAGATTACTGGGAAGAATTCAACAGAAGTTGTAGCCTTACGGATACCAGCTTTAAGCTCTTCTACAGTGATTTCTTCACCTTCTAGGTACTTCATCATCATTTCTTCATCAAGCTCAGCTACCGCTTCAATAAGTTTTCCACGGTATTCTTCAGCTAGTTCTTTGTGCTCTTCAGGAATTTCAACACGCTCGATGTCTGTTCCTAAATCGTTACTGTACATGTAAGCACACTCTTCAACAAGGTCAATGATACCATTGAACTCGTCTTCAGCACCGATTGGTAACTGAATTGGATGTGCGTTTGCTTGTAAACGATCGTGGATTGTTCCTACAGAGTATAAGAAATCTGCACCGATCTTATCCATTTTGTTAACGAATACGATACGAGGTACGCCATAAGTAGTAGCCTGACGCCAAACAGTTTCTGTTTGTGGTTCTACACCAGATTGTGCATCAAGTACTGCTACCGCGCCATCAAGTACGCGTAAAGAACGTTCTACTTCTACTGTGAAATCTACGTGTCCTGGAGTGTCAATGATATTTACACGGTGACCCTTCCATTGTGCTGTAGTTGCAGCAGAAGTAATTGTGATACCACGTTCTTGCTCTTGCTCCATCCAGTCCATCTGAGATGCACCTTCATGAGTTTCACCGATTTTATGAATACGTCCTGTGTAATACAGAATACGCTCAGTTGCTGTTGTTTTACCAGCATCGATGTGAGCCATGATACCAATATTACGAGTGTTTTCTAAAGAGAACTCTCTTGTCATTTGGTGTCTTGCTCCTTCCATATATGGATTGGATTATTTTATTTTAAGTAGCAAAAAAGCCACTTTATATTGTTACATATGCCAGTGTCCAGTACCCTCATTATGTAAAACGAGCGCCCAACGAAAGGGAGAGGCATTCTCCCTCTCCACACTTCCATAAGCGACAAATAAAGCGGTTTATGCTTACATTTATTTTACGTTGAATCCTACCAACGGTAATGAGCAAATGCTTTGTTAGCTTCTGCCATTTTATGAGTATCTTCACGTTTCTTAACAGATGCACCAGCGTTGTTAGCTGCATCTAAGATTTCGTAAGCTAGACGCTCTTCCATAGTTTTTTCACCACGAAGACGAGCATAGTTTACTAACCAGCGAAGACCTAAAGTTGTACGGCGTTCTGGACGAACCTCAACTGGAACTTGGTAGTTAGCACCACCAACACGACGAGCGCGTACTTCAAGAACAGGCATGATGTTCTTAAGAGCTTGCTCGAATACTTCCATAGGTTCTTTATCTGAACGTTCACGAACGATATCGAAAGCGTTATAAAGAATTGTTTGAGATTTACCTTTTTTACCGTCAACCATCATTTTGTTGATTAGGCGTGTTACAAGTTTAGAATTGTACATTGGATCTGGTAACACGTCACGTTTCGCAACAGGTCCTTTACGAGGCATATTGAGTTCCTCCTTTCATTATAAGTTTATTATTTTTTAGCAGGTTTTGGTCGCTTAGTACCATATTTAGAACGTCCTTGCATACGTTTGTCAACACCAGCTGTATCAAGCGCACCACGAACGATGTGGTAACGTACCCCTGGTAAATCCTTTACTCGACCACCGCGAATTAATACTACGCTATGCTCTTGTAGGTTATGACCGATACCTGGGATGTAAGCTGTAACTTCAATACCATTTGTTAAACGTACACGAGCGTATTTACGTAACGCTGAGTTCGGTTTCTTTGGAGTCATTGTACCAACACGAGTACATACACCACGTTTTTGAGGTGCAGAGATATCAGTTGATTTTTTCTTTAAAGAGTTAAAACCTTTGTTTAACGCAGGTGATTTAGATTTCCATACTTTATCAGTACGACCATTTCTCACTAATTGGTTAATAGTAGGCATTTGATTATCCTCCCTTCGCATGTTTGTATGACCACATATCCAGGTGGTTCATTATTAGTTGAAAACAAAGTTTTTGCAAGGGAGAGCAAATGCTCTCTCCTCACAAAAACAGTTTTAACTTATTATTCCTATTGCTGAAGCTCCCACTTGAATCCCCGAAACTTTTCCAAGTTTACGAACTGATTCAACTTTGGTTATGGGTATGTTATGTTGCAAGGCAGTACGAATGATAACATGAGTTAACCTCACATCAGCATCTTCCGCAATGACAACTTCTTTAACTATACCATTTTTGATCGCTTCCAATGTACGTTTATGACCAACGACTACACTTTCAGCATTTGACACTTTTTGATAAGACATATAAATATCCTCCAAAGCATCGTTCAGGAGCAACCTTGATTATAGTAACATTTTGACTCATACAATGTCAACTAGGATTAGCTGTTTTTATACAAAATTTACGACGGAAAATTTTACTGTTCCACATAAACTTCATCGTTTTCTACATTCATGTTATCTTGTGTTGTTTTTACAAGATCCACTTTGCGATAACGATTCATACCTGTTCCAGCAGGAACAAGCTTACCGATAATAACATTCTCTTTCAATCCTAGAAGCTCATCGCGTTTACCCTTAATTGCTGCATCTGTTAGAACACGAGTTGTCTCTTGGAACGATGCTGCAGATAAGAACGAATCAGTTTCAAGTGAAGCTTTAGTAATACCAAGTAGAACCGGTCTAGCTGTTGCTGGTTGTTTACCTTTCAGTAACACCTTCGCATTCGCATCAGTAAACTGATGGATATCTAGTAATGTTCCTGGTAATACATCTGTTTCACCCGCATCGCTTACACGAACTTTACGTAGCATTTGACGTACCATTACTTCTACGTGTTTGTCACCAATTTCTACCCCTTGCATACGGTATACTTTTTGAACTTCACGTAATAAGTATTCTTGTACTGCTGTAATGTCCGTTACTTTTAGTAATTCTTTCGGATCAATAGAACCTTCTGTTAACTCTTTACCATGGCTAATTGGCTGTCCTGGAGTTACTTTCAGACGAGCACCGTAAGGAATAGCATACGTACGAGCTTCAACTTCACCCTGTACAACTACTTCTTGGCGATCTTTAACATCGTTGATCGCTGCGATAACACCGTCGATTTCACTGATAACTGCCTGACCTTTCGGATTACGAGCTTCGAAGATCTCTTGGATACGAGGTAAACCTTGTGTGATATCATCTCCGGCAACCCCACCTGTATGGAACGTACGCATCGTTAACTGTGTACCTGGCTCACCGATAGATTGAGCTGCGATAATACCTACCGCCTCTCCTACTTCTACATCTGTACCAGTTGCTAAGTTACGACCGTAACACTTCTTACATACACCGTGGCGAGTATTACACGTAAATGCTGAACGAATGTTTACAGTTTCAACACCCGAATTTTCAACGATATGAGCGATATCTTCAGTAATTAATTGGTTTTCACTAACTAATACTTCACCTGTTTCAGGATGTTTTACAGTTTTTCTTGCAAAACGTCCAACAAGACGATCATATAGTGACTCAATAACTTCATTACCCTCTTTAATCGCACCAATTAGTAAACCGCGATCTGTTCCACAATCATCTTCACGAACGATTACATCTTGTGCAACGTCTACAAGACGACGTGTTAAGTAACCAGAATCGGCAGTTTTAAGTGCTGTATCGGCAAGACCTTTACGTGCACCATGCGTAGAGATGAAGTACTCAAGTACTGTTAAACCTTCACGGAAACTTGATTTGATCGGAAGCTCAATGATACGACCAGATGGATTGGCCATCAGACCACGCATACCAGCAAGCTGAGTAAAGTTCGATGCGTTACCACGGGCACCGGAATCACTCATCATGAAGATTGGGTTGCGTTTATTCAAGGATTTCATCAGTTTTCCTTGGATAACATCTTTTGCATTACTCCAAATAGAGATAACACGATCGTAACGTTCTTCTTCCGTGATTAAACCGCGACGGAATTGTTTAATTACATTATCTACTTTTGCTTGTGCTTCGTGGAGAATTTCATCTTTTTCACCTAATACAAGAATGTCAGATACCCCAACTGTAATACCAGCTTTTGTAGAGTATTTAAATCCTAAGTTTTTCATACGGTCAAGCATGCGAGACGTTTCTGTAATCTTGAAACGCTTGAATACTTCCGCAATGATGTTACCAAGGATCTTCTTGCTAAATGGCGCCACTTCTTCGCGACTAGCAATAATTTCTTTAATGTTCGCACCTTTTTCAACGAAATATTCCGCTGGTGTTTCTTTTTCAAGGTTTGAGTTTGTCGGTTCATTAATATAAGGGAACGACTCTGGTAAGATTTCGTTAAATATTAATTTACCAACTGTTGTTAATAGAAGCATACTTTTTTGCTCTTCAGTAAATGTTGCATTGTTTACTGCACTTGCAGCTACTGCCACACGTGTATGCAGATGCACATATCCATTTTGGTATGCAAGTAATGCTTCGTTTGCATCTTTGAAGACCATACCTTCACCGATTGCACCTTCACGCTCAAGCGTTAAGTAGTAGTTACCTAATACCATATCCTGAGATGGAGTAACAACTGGTTTACCGTCTTTCGGGTTCAAGATGTTTTGTGCCGCTAACATAAGAATACGAGCTTCTGCTTGTGCCTCTGATGATAACGGAACGTGAACCGCCATTTGGTCACCGTCAAAGTCCGCGTTGTATGCAGTACATACAAGTGGGTGAAGACGGATTGCGCGACCTTCTACTAATGTAGGTTCAAACGCCTGGATACCAAGACGGTGAAGTGTTGGTGCGCGGTTTAGAAGTACTGGATGCTCTTTGATCACAGATTCTAAAACGTCCCAAACTTCAGGTTGTACACGCTCGATTTTACGTTTAGCACTCTTAATGTTGTGTGCTAATCCTTTTCCAACTAACTCTTTCATAACGAAAGGCTTAAACAATTCAAGCGCCATTTCTTTCGGTAATCCACATTGGTACATCTTTAAGTTCGGTCCTACAACGATTACAGAACGGCCAGAGTAGTCAACACGTTTACCTAATAAGTTTTGACGGAAACGTCCTTGTTTACCTTTAAGCATGTGAGATAGTGATTTTAATGGACGGTTACCTGGTCCAGTAACTGGACGGCCACGACGACCATTATCGATTAATGCGTCTACAGCTTCTTGTAGCATACGTTTTTCGTTTTGAACGATGATGCTTGGTGCACCTAAGTCCAATAGACGTTTTAAACGATTGTTACGGTTAATTACACGACGATATAAGTCGTTTAAGTCAGAAGTAGCAAAACGTCCACCATCTAACTGTACCATTGGGCGTAGTTCTGGCGGGATAACTGGAAGAACATCTAAGATCATCCAAGATGGGTGATTTCCAGAGTTACGGAATGCTTCTAATACTTCTAGACGTTTAATAGCACGAGTACGGCGTTGTCCTTGTGCTGTTTTTAATTCTTCTTTTAAGAAGTCTACTTCTTTATCTAAATCGATGTCTTGCAGTAGCTTTTTAATCGCTTCTGCACCCATAGCAGCGTGGAATGTGCTACCATATCGATCACGATATGCACGGTATTCTTTTTCAGAAAGTAATTGCTTCTTATCAAGTGGTGTATCTCCACTTTCTGTTACAACATAAGAAGCGAAATAAATTACTTCTTCAAGCGCGCGAGGGGACATGTCTAAGACAAGTCCCATGCGGCTCGGGATACCTTTGAAATACCAAATATGAGATACAGGAGCAGCTAATTCGATATGACCCATACGTTCACGACGAACTTTTGCACGCGTTACTTCAACGCCACATCGATCACAAACTACACCTTTATAACGTACACGTTTATATTTTCCGCAATGACATTCCCAGTCCTTTTGTGGTCCGAAAATACGCTCACAGAACAAGCCATCTTTTTCAGGCTTTAACGTACGATAGTTAATTGTTTCTGGTTTCTTAACTTCACCGTATGACCAAGAACGAATCTTGTCAGGTGAAGCAAGTCCAATCTTCATATATTCAAAGTTATTTACATCTATCAAGGGGCCTACCTCCCTTTTAGTCTACAGGTTATCCCAATTATTCCTTAGTTGTCTCAACTTCGACATTCAATTTATCTGCTGATTGATGATCATCGTCATCTTCCGTATCACGCATTTCAATTTCTGTATCGTCGCTAGACATCATTTTAACGTCCATACCTAAACTTTGCAGTTCTTTAATCAATACTTTGAATGATTCAGGAACGCCTGGTTCTGGAACATTTTCGCCTTTAACAATTGCTTCATACGTCTTAACACGTCCAACAACATCATCAGACTTCACTGTTAAGATTTCTTGAAGAGTATAAGCAGCACCGTAAGCTTCAAGTGCCCAAACCTCCATCTCACCGAAACGCTGTCCACCGAACTGAGCTTTACCTCCAAGAGGCTGCTGCGTTACAAGTGAGTATGGTCCAGTAGAACGAGCATGAAGTTTATCGTCAACCATGTGCGCAAGTTTGATCATATACATGACACCAACAGATACGCGGTTATCGAATGGTTCACCAGTACGTCCGTCATACAGGATTGTTTTCGCGTCATTTGCCATACCAGCTTCTTCAATTGTGCCCCATACATCTTCCTCACGAGCACCATCGAATACTGGTGTTGCAATATGAATACCAAGGTATCTTGCTGCCATACCAAGATGAAGCTCTAATACCTGACCGATATTCATACGAGATGGTACCCCTAATGGGTTTAACATGATATCGATTGGCGTACCATCTGGTAAGTAAGGCATATCTTCTTCTGGTAAAATACGAGAGATAACACCTTTGTTACCGTGACGTCCGGCCATCTTGTCACCTTCAGAAATTTTACGTTTTTGAACGATATATGCACGTACAAGTTGATTCACGCCTGGTGGCAATTCATCGCCATCTTCACGGTTGAACACTTTTACGTCTAAGATAATACCGCCACCACCGTGTGGTACACGTAGTGATGTATCACGTACTTCACGTGCTTTTTCTCCAAAGATAGCGTGTAATAGACGTTCTTCAGCTGTTAACTCTGTTACACCTTTAGGTGTTACTTTACCAACAAGTAAGTCTCCATCTTTTACTTCCGCACCAACGCGAATGATACCGCGCTCGTCAAGGTTGCGTAGTGCATCTTCCCCAACGTTTGGAATGTCACGTGTAATTTCTTCTGGTCCAAGCTTCGTATCACGAGCTTCTGATTCATATTCTTCAATATGAATAGAAGTGTACACATCATCTTTTACAAGGCGCTCACTCATAATGATCGCATCCTCGTAGTTATAACCGTCCCATGTCATGAAGCCAACAAGCACGTTACGTCCAAGTGCTAGTTCACCTAATTCCATAGAAGGACCATCCGCAAGGATTTCACCTTTCACAACTTGATTTCCAACACTTACGATTGGACGTTGGTTGTAGCAAGTTCCTTGGTTAGAACGAATGAATTTCTGCATTTTGTAGCGATCTAAGTCGCCTTTTACTGTTTGACCGTCAACTTCTACATAGCGACGTACCCAAACTTCACGTGCTTCTACGCGTTCAACAACACCAGGATGTTTACAGATTACTGCAGCACCTGAGTCTTTTGCTGATACGTACTCCATACCAGTACCTACAATCGGAGATTCCGGATTCATTAACGGAACCGCCTGACGTTGCATGTTCGCTCCCATAAGTGCGCGGTTAGAGTCATCGTTTTCTAAGAACGGAATACAAGCTGTCGCTGCCGACACTACTTGTTTTGGAGATACATCCATGTAGTCGATGCGTTCTTTATTTGTGACAATGTTTTCACCACGGAAACGAGCTACGATATCTTCATCAAGGAATTCCCCTTCTGCAGATAATTTCATATTCGCTTGGGCTACAACATAATTATCTTCTTCATCTGCTGTTAAATAATCAACATGCCCTGTTACAAGACCAGTTTCTGGGTCAACACGACGGTATGGTGTTTCAATGAAACCAAACTCATTTACTTTCGCGAACGAAGATAATGAGTTAATCAAACCGATGTTTGGTCCCTCTGGTGTTTCAATTGGACACATACGACCGTAGTGAGAGTAGTGAACGTCACGCACTTCAAAGCCTGCGCGCTCACGCGTTAAACCACCAGGTCCTAATGCAGATAGTCTTCGTTTGTGAGTTAACTCTGCTAATGGGTTTGTTTGATCCATGAACTGAGATAACTGAGAACTTCCGAAGAACTCTTTAATAGATGCAATAACAGGACGAATATTGATTAATGCCTGTGGTGTAATTGCATTTGTATCTTGAATCGACATTCTCTCACGAACAACACGTTCCATACGAGAAAGACCGATACGGAATTGGTTTTGTAATAGTTCTCCTACAGAACGCAGACGACGATTTCCTAAATGGTCGATATCATCTGTATCCCCTACTTTGTATAGTAAGTTGAAGAAGTAACTAATAGAAGCAAGAATATCACCTGGTGTGATATGTTTTACATCACGAGTAATATTTGCATTCCCAATTACGTTAATAGTACGTTCACCTTCTGATTCTGGAGCATAAATCTTAATAGATTGCAGCTCAACATCGCCTTCTACCACTCCACCCATTGGTTTCGCTGTTTTGAATCCAATGTTTTTCTCTAAGTAAGGTAAAATGCGATCCAGTGTACGACGATCTAAGACTGTTCCTTCTGCCGCTAAAATTTCACCAGTTTCTGGATCCACTAATGTTTCAGCTAAACGTTGGTTAAACAATCTGTTTTTCATGTGTAACTTTTTGTTGATCTTATAGCGACCTACATTTGCTAAATCGTAGCGCTTTGGATCGAAGAAACGAGACACAAGTAAGCTCTTTGCATTTTCTACTGTTGGTGGTTCACCAGGACGTAGACGCTCATAAATTTCAAGCAATGCTTTTTCTGTGCTATCTGTATTGTCTTTTTCTAATGTGTTGCTTAAGTATTCGTTATCACCTAAAAGCTCGGTGATTTCTTGATCAGAGCCAAACCCTAATGCGCGTAACAAAACAGTTACAGGAAGTTTACGCGTACGGTCAATACGCACATATACAACATCCTTAGCATCTGTTTCATACTCTAACCAAGCTCCGCGGTTTGGAATTACAGTAGCAGTAAAACCACGTTTTCCGTTTTTATCCACTTTGCCACTATAGTATACGCTTGGAGAGCGAACTAACTGGGAAACGATAACACGTTCTGCACCGTTAATTACGAATGTTCCAGTCTCTGTCATGAGTGGGAAATCTCCCATGAACACATCTTGTTCTTTTACTTCACCAGTTTCCTTGTTGATTAGACGCACTTTTACACGAAGTGGTGCTGCATACGTCACATCACGCTCTTTGCATTCGTCTACAGAGTATTTAGGTTCACCTAAGCTGTAGTCGATAAATTCAAGCGATAGATTTCCCGTAAAGTCTTCAATCGGAGAAATGTCTTGGAACATTTCTCGCAAACCCTCATCAAGAAACCACTGATAAGAAGAGGTTTGAATTTCGATAAGATTTGGTAACTCTAATACTTCACTAATACGGGCATAACTTCTTCGTTGGCGGTGGCGTCCGTATTGAACTAGTTGACCTGTCAACTGCTTCACCCCTCAAATCATGAGTATTATAAATGCACAAAAAAATTTGTGCAAAATCACAAATAAATACAACTACTGCTAATAGCGTAGTCTTTTTCTCTTAAAGATAGATACGTTGAGTCTTTCTACCTGCTCAAAAAGAAAAATGGCTTCTATAAGAAAACCATCATTCTGTTTCATAATCTGCTGATTTTACTATCTTTTCCAAGAGAAACAAAAATATACATCTTTCTCAACGCAGAAAATCATATATTGGCATTGTATAATGTTAACATAGCCAAAAATAACCGTCAACGTTTTTTTGATTTTATGATATAATATCCTTTTTTCTTTTCTACAACTTCAACTTCAGAAAATACTTCCTCTAGTTTTTTCAGCGCAGATGGTGCACCTTGCTTCTTTTGAATAACAATCCACAGCTCTCCACCTGGAACTAAATACTCCACAGCCTTTTCTAAAATCTCATGCACGGTATCTTTACCCGCACGAATTGGAGGATTAGATAGAATAGCAGCATACTTGCCATCTACATTTTCATAGACGCTACTTTGAAAAATACGTACATTCTCGATTCTGTTATTAGCGGCATTTTCTTTTGCAAGCCCAAGTGCTCTTTCGTTCACATCCACCATGTGAACGTCACAACCTTGAAACTCTTTCGCTAACGACAAACCAATCGGACCGTATCCACAACCTACATCTAATATATCACCTTTAATATCTGGCATTTGAAACGCTTCAATTAAAAGACGGGAACCAAAGTCCACCTCGTTTTTCGAGAACACCCCATGGTCAGATACAAAAGTGAATTGAGATCCACGAAGTGTAAATTCCCATCGTTTACGATCACTTTTACTCGTAGGGTCGTTAGAAAAATAATGGTCTGCCATATGGCCACCTCTTTTCTTTACAGTTAAAAAAAAAGCTCGCATGAGAGCGAGCTTTTTTTAAGCATCAAAAGTTAATTACTTAACTTCTACAGCAGCGCCAACTTCTTCAAGTTTAGCTTTCATTTCTTCAGCTTCCTCTTTAGAAACGCCTTCTTTGATTGCTTTTGGAGTGTTGTCAACTAATTCTTTAGCTTCTTTTAAGCCAAGACCAGTGATTTCACGTACAGCTTTGATAACTTTGATTTTTTGAGCGCCAGCACTTGCAAGTACTACGTCAAACTCAGTTTTCTCAGCAGCAGCTTCACCAGCGCCACCAGCTACAGCTACAGGAGCAGCAGCAGTTACGCCGAATTCTTCCTCGATAGCTTTTACTAAGTCGTTAAGTTCTAATACAGTCATAGATTTAACTGCTTCAATGATTTGTTCTTTAGTCATTGTAAATATCCTCCCTTAAATAGGTTTGTATTGTTTTATAGATAACAAGTAATTATCTTTTAAAAAATTAAGCGCCTTGCTCTTCCTTTTGATCTGCAACTGCTTTAGTAGCAAGTGCAAGGTTACGGATTGGAGCTTGAAGAACGCTAAGAAGCATAGAAAGTAAGCCTTCACGTGATGGAAGAGTAGCAATAGCTTTAACCTCATCAAGTGTTACAAGTTTACCTTCAATTACACCAGCTTTAATTTCTAAAGCTTCATGTTTTGTAGCGAAGTCGTTTAATACTTTCGCAGGAGCAACTACATCCTCGTTACTGAACGCGATTGCGTTTGGTCCTGTTAAGAATTCGTTTAACTCAGCCATTTCAGCAGACTCTGCAGCACGACGAGTTAAAGAGTTTTTGTAAACTTTGAACTCAACGCCAGCTTCACGTAAGTTTTTACGTAATTCTGTTACTTCAGAAACTGTTAAACCACGGTAGTCAACAACGATTGTAGATTTACTTTCGCGAAGTTTTTCAGCGATTTCAGTTACAACTTGTTGTTTAGTTTCGATTACTTTGCTCATGTTATTACACCTCCTGTAGATTATATAGAAGATGTACCGAAAGTGCACTAAAAACCTCCATGCCCAACTTGTAGACATGGAGGCATATAGTCACAGAATAAAGATTCCGCTTCGTATATTAACACCTAGGTAGGAAATTAAGTCGAATCGACACCTACTGTCTACGGTACACTATTTAAATTCACAACATAAATGATTATATTAAAACTTCTTTATGAAGTCAACTTCCAATTTTTACGCAAGTGTAGAAACATCTACGCGTACGCCAGGTCCCATTGTAGAAGCAACAGTTGCGTTCTTCATGTAAGTACCTTTTGCAGCAGCTGGCTTAGCTTTTTGTAGCGTGTCAGCAATTGTTTTGAAGTTTTCTACTAGTTTAGCATCTTCGAAAGATACTTTACCGATTGGAACGTGGATGTTACCAGCTTTATCAACGCGGTATTCAACTTTACCAGCTTTGATTTCGTTAACAGCTTTAGTTACATCGAAAGTAACTGTTCCAGTTTTAGGGTTTGGCATTAAACCTTTAGGTCCTAATACGCGACCAAGTTTACCAACTTCACCCATCATGTCAGGAGTTGCTACTACTACATCGAAATCGAACCAACCTTGTTGGATTTTACCGATGTAATCAGTATCGCCTACGAATTCAGCGCCAGCAGCTTCAGCTTCTTTTGCTTTTTCGCCTTTAGCGAATACTAATACACGTTGTACTTTACCAGTACCGTGCGGAAGAACAACTGCACCACGAATTTGTTGGTCAGCTTTCTTAGGGTCAACACCTAAACGGAATGCAGCTTCTACAGTTGCATCAAATTTAGCTGTGTTTGTTTTCTTTACTAATTCTACTGCTTCTGTTGCAGAGTAAGCAGCTGCACGATCAACAAGCTTCGCAGCTTCTACGTACTTTTTACCTCTTTTAGCCATTTTTATTTCCTCCTCGAATGTGGTTTTAGCGGAATAACCTCCCACGTTTACGCCTTTTTTCCAGGGATACCCTGAGGATGCGCGCCATCCTTTTATTTAAAAAACGATAATCATTTACGATAATAAAGGTTGCGAATTGGAATTCCAGACCCGCAACCTTTTTTTAAAAACAAATCGAATTAGTCTTCGATAACGATGCCCATACTGCGTGCAGTACCTTCAACCATACGCATTGCAGCTTCTACACTAGCAGCGTTTAGGTCAGGCATTTTAGTTTCAGCGATTTCGCGTACTTTATCACGCTTAACAGTTGCCACTTTATTACGGTTTGGTTCACCAGAACCAGACTCGATACCAGCTACTTTCTTAAGAAGAACAGCAGCAGGAGGAGTTTTAGTAATGAAAGTGAATGAACGGTCCTCAAATACCGTAATTTCAACAGGGATGATAAGACCAGCTTGATCTGCTGTACGAGCGTTGAACTCTTTACAGAAGCCCATGATGTTAACACCTGCTTGTCCTAATGCTGGACCAACTGGTGGAGCTGGGTTAGCTTTACCTGCAGGAATTTGAAGTTTTACCATTTTAATTACCTTTTTAGCCACGAGACACACCTCCTTAAGTCCGTGATGTGGTCAATTGGACAGTGATTTGCCCTCCCACGTCATATTTTATCTGTAACGATAAAATCTTTCAAAAAACGTCTCCGATAACGAAGACGTACTGACTTAAAAGATATTATCACTTTTTACAATTCATTTCAAGTTTCATTTTATAATTTTTCAATTTGATGGAAGTCAAGTTCAACTGGAGTCTCGCGACCAAACATGTCTACAAGCACACTAACTTTCTTCTTCTCCACATCAATTTCTTCAATAGCACCTGTATAATCTGCGAATGGTCCTTCATTTACACGTACTGTCTCATGAAGTTCAAAGTCGAAATCAACCACTTCGTTGTCCATTCCCATATGCTTCATGATGGTAACAACTTCCTCTTCTAATAGAGGAGATGGTTTAGATCCAGAACCCGAAGAACCGACAAAACCTGTTACACCCGGTGTATTACGAACAACATACCAAGAGTCATCAGTCATGATTAGTTCTACTAATACGTAACCTGGGAACACTTTTCTTTTCATTAATTTTTCTTTACCGTTTTTCATTTCTACTTCTACTTCTTCCGGGACAACAACACGGAAAATTTTATCTTGCATACCCATTGATTCTACACGTTTCTCTAGGTTTGCTTTTACTTTATTTTCATATCCAGAATAAGTATGGACAACATACCAACTTTTTTCCATTCATTTAGGACGAGCGTCCTTCCCTCCCTGACGTACATTTTTTTGCGCAAATGAAAAAACCCGTTCACCGGGCTTTTACACAGTTCTTATAAATAACATTATATCATGGATAAGTGCTTCTTATTCAAGAATTAACCAAGAATTAACCGAATTAAAGAAGAAATGCCCATATCAACTACTGCGAAGAAAATCGCAAAGAAGACAACTGTAGCGATAACAGTCGCTGTTGAGCGGAGTAATTCATCTTTTTTAGGCCAACTTACTTTTTTCATTTCGCGACCTACATCGCCGAAAAAGTTCGTTAAACGCATCTGCGGGACCTCCAGTGTATTATTTCAATTATTTATTTTGTTTCCTTGTGAACTGTATGCTTATTGCATGTTTTACAAAACTTCTTTATCTCAAGTCGCTCTACTGAGCTCGTATCTTTCATCGTAGAGTAGTTTCGATTTTTACACTCTTCACATGAGAGTACAACTTTTTTCCTCATTAGTTACACCAACCTTGTAACATTATGTCCCTAAAAATGTATCATACAACAAAAGATAATGTCAATGTCATGACTTCCACTCTCTCTACAAAAAGAAAACAGGTGAATTATTTTACACCTGCGGTATTTACTACGAATTTAAAGTTGTACTCTCTCTCATCTCCATATATCTTTCCAATTTCCTTTTCACACGCTGTAATGCGTTATCAATGGATTTCACATGTCTGTTTAACTGTTCTGAAATCTCTTGATAGGAACGGCCATCTAAGTATAAAGAAAGTACTTTTCTTTCTAAATCGCTTAATAATTCAGATATTTTAGATTCTATGTCTGTATATTCTTCCTGACTAATAATCATTTCTTCAGGATCAGTCACTTTTGCTTCCGAAATAACATCTAATAGCGTTCGATCAGATTCCTCATCGTAAATCGGTTTATCTAATGACACATACGAATTTAATGGAATATGTTTTTGCCTTGTTGCTGTTTTAATAGCGGTAATAATTTGTCGAGTGATACACAGTTCAGCAAATGCTTTGAACGAAGACAGCTTGTCCTCTTTATAATCACGAATCGCCTTAAACAATCCAATCATACCTTCTTGAACAATATCTTCTCGATCGGCACCCACTAAGAAATAAGATCTTGATTTCGCACGAACAAAGTTCTTATATTTGTGAATTAAATATTCTAGAGCGTCAGTATTACCTTTTCGAACTAACTCAACGATTGCCTCATCCTCTAAATCACGAAATGTAACGTCGCCTACACTTACGAAGCCTGCTTCCACCTTGATCCCTCCGACCGCTATATATTTAGCAATATTATACAGTAAAAAGATAAAGAGCGTCAATGCTTCAACGCTCTCCTCTTCTTAATTTTTCTAATTTTTCTGTAATATCTTTACTAAATATCTTTCTCATGGCGGGTTGCTTGTCTTTCGTGTCTTTTGTACGCCTTCTTACTTGCTGCTCCATCGCTTGCACTTCTAACTCTAATTCACGCGCAGATTTCCGAAGTGCACCTTGCGCAAATACAACCCATTGCTCCGTATAATCTGAAGTTGCAACGTATATTTGTGTATTTATACTTCTAAGTTCAATCGCAAGTTGTTCTATCTTTTCATCTGCAGTTTGATTTTTTCTCGTGAATATTACTTCCACCCGCGATTGTTTCATCTTCTTTTCAATACCATGGACTGTATAGGCATCAAAGACAATCATTACTTTTGTACCTGTATAACCTTGATAATCCGCCATCTTATCAATAAGCGCGTCTCTTGATGATTGTAAATCTACATCCCGCAGTTTTTTCAAGTCTCCCCAAGCTCCGATAATGTTGTAACCGTCAACGATTAAAATATCGTTCATTTTTTATTTACCAATTTCGTGACGTTTACGATATACCTCATACATTAACAAACTTGCGGCTACTGAAGCATTTAAGGATGTAACTTTACCAACCATCGGTAAAGTAATTAGGAAATCACACTTTTCACCAATAATACGACTCATACCTTTCCCTTCACTACCGATTACTAATCCGATTGGCATTTTACCATCTAAATTACGGTAATCCGTTTTCCCTTTAGCATCTGTACCAGCAATCCAAAGTCCACGCTCTTTTAACTCATCAATTGTACGAGATAAATTTGTTACGCGTGCAACAGGAATATATTCAATTGCCCCAGTCGATGCTTTCGCAACTGACGCTGTAAGTCCCACTGCTCTTCTTTTCGGAATAATAATTCCATGAGCTCCCGTCGCATCAGCTGTACGCATAATAGAACCTAGGTTATGCGGATCTTCAATTTCATCTAAAATTAAGAAGAACGGCTCTTCGTTACGCTTCTCCGCTACTTTAAATAGATCTTCTAGCTCAGCATATTGATATGCAGCCACTTGAGCAATTACACCTTGATGGTTCCCCTCAACTAATTGATCTAACTTCTTTTTTGGTGCATGTTGTAAAATAATCTTATTTTCTTTCGCTAGTGCTAGTACAATTTGTACTTGTCCTTTGGCAGCACCTTCTGCGATCCAAATTTTATTAATATCTCTTCCTGATCGTAACGCTTCAATTACAGGGTTACGTCCGATAATATATTCACTACTCATGATGATGTGCCCCCTTCCTTTTCTTCTAAAACAGCAATTGCCTTATATACAATTTCGTCTAATCTTTCACGATTATTTAATAAGTGATGATAACCGATTAGAGCTTCCAAAGCTGTACTATATCGGTATGTTTGTACATCCGTATTCTTCGGAACAGTACCCGAATTCGCATTGCGCCCTCTTCTTAGTACCGCCTCTTCTTCCTCTGTCAAAAATGCCGTCTCTAATAAATGATAAACAACTTTCGCCTGTGCTTTTGCCGAAACAAAGCTCGTCCCTAAACGATGTAATTGATTAGGGCGAACTGTTCCTTTTTGAAGGAGGTGATAGCGGATATATTGTTCATATACCGCATCACCCATATATGCTAACGCTAAGCTGTTCAATTGCTTTGCATCAATCATTTTTATCCTCTTTTCCATCTTGTACCTTGAGCGGTATCTTCTAAAATAATATTACGTTCTTTTAAATCATCGCGAATTTGATCGGATAATGCGAAATCACGATTTTTACGAGCTTCAATACGCTTTTGGATAAGCGCCTCAATTTCTTCATCAAGTAACTCTTCTTGCGCTAATTCTAATCCTAAAATATCAAATAATGTTTCAAGTTGTTTCACGTATGCTCCAATTACAACTTTAGAAGTATGTTCTTCTAATAAATATTGATTTGCGTGATTTGCTACATTATATAATTCAGTAATCGCATTAGCCGTATTGAAATCATCATCCATTGCTTCTTCAAATGCAGCCTGGAATTTTTCCATTTCAGCTAACCATTTCTCATTATGCTCTGTTAAATCTGTACTACTTTCCATACGATGCTTTAAATTACCGTAAGCTGTTTTAATTCTTTCTAGCCCATTATTCGTACTTTGTAATAACTCTTCACTAAAGTTAATCGGATGACGGTAATGTACTGATAACATAAAGAATCTAATTAACTGCGGATCATATTGCTTAATGATATCGTGAACTAAAATGAAGTTTCCAAGTGACTTAGACATTTTCTCATTATCAATATTAATATATCCATTATGCATCCAGTAACGTGCAAATGTTTTTCCAGTCAATGCCTCAGACTGCGCAATTTCATTTTCATGATGAGGAAATGCCAAGTCTTGACCACCAGCATGAATATCAATTGTATCCCCCAAATATTTACGCGCCATCGCTGAGCATTCAATATGCCATCCTGGGCGTCCTTTCCCCCATGGGCTTTCCCAGAAGATTTCTCCTTCTTTCGCAGCCTTCCATAAAGCAAAGTCAAGAGGGTCTTGTTTCTTTTCTCCTACTTCAATACGTGCACCGTGACGTAAGTCTGCGATTGGTTGATGCGATAATTTGCCGTAACCCTCGAATTCTTTCGTTCTAAAGTACACATCACCTTCTGATTCATATGCATACCCTTTATTCACAAGTTCTTGAATAAATTCAATAATGATATCCATATTTTCCGTTACACGCGGATGAACCGTCGCATGTTTGCAACCCAGTGCCGTTACATCTTCAAAGTAAGCTTCAACAAAACGATCTGCAATTGTTGGTACATCTTCGCCTAATTCATTTGCAGCCTTAATTAATTTATCATCCACGTCAGTAAAGTTAGATACATACTGCACATCATATCCTTTATATTCTAAGTAACGGCGTACCGTATCAAATACCATAGGTGGTCTTGCATTCCCAATGTGAATGTAGTTATAAACTGTAGGTCCGCACACATACATCTTTACCTTATTTTCTTCTAGTGGAATAAACTCTTCTTTTTGACGCGTTAACGTATTATAAATGTGAATAGTCATTTTTATCCTTCCTTTCTACCTTTACTTCGAGTTGCTTTCTCAATTTATCAAGTTCTGCTTCCATAACCTTTAATTTATCAAAAATTGGGTCCGGAAGATCAGAATGATTTAATTCTTGACCAATCTTTACTCCATTTTGAATAACGACTCGGCCAGGTATGCCTACAACTGTAGAATGCGCAGGGACTTCTTTTAATACGACAGATCCTGCTCCAATTTTAGAGTTCTCTCCAACCGTAATCGAACCTAATACTTTAGCCCCTGTTGCAATTAATACATTATCCTGAATTGTAGGATGCCTCTTTCCTTTTTCTTTACCGGTACCACCTAATGTAACACCTTGATAAATTGTTACATTATCACCAATTTCACACGTTTCTCCAATCACAACTCCCATTCCATGATCAATGAAAAAACGACGACCAATAGTTGCTCCCGGATGGATCTCAATGCCAGTAAAAAAACGACTAACTTGTGAAATCCAGCGTGCAATAAAGAAAAAATTCCTTTTATAAAAAGCATGTGCAATTCGATGGGACCAAACTGCATGTAATCCAGAGTAAGTTAAAATGACTTCGAAATAACTTCGTGCCGCTGGATCCTGTTCAAAAACGACTCCAATATCTTCCCGAAGCCTCTTAAACATCGATGTTCCCTCCCCTTTATGGGCTGCTTTTTTCGAGTGAACTAACTCCCTTAACTCCCCACTTCCCCCTAAATCTTTATACAAGGAGATAAAACTTATACTCATACCCTATTTTGGTATAAAAAAAGACGCCTCTGTCATATCGACAGAGACGCCTTATAAGCGCGGTTCCACTCTGTTTAGGCTAAAGAAAGCCTCAAACTCATCCATGATAACGGTTTACACCGCTTCTGTTTACTTTGCGTCCAAAGACGTCCCGCGAAATAATTCGCTGTTCAACAGAAGACTCGAAGGGGCATTTCAAAAATCCGCTTATAAACCACTTCCAGCCTAAAGGTGGTTCTCTCTGTAAAAAGCCTGATTTTCTACTTCTCCTTCTCGTCGCTTTTCCTTATTAGGTTTTAAGTATACTTATTATATTTCTAAACCTAGAAAATGTTAACCAATTACTTTTTGGATGCGATTTAAAACTTTTTCTTTTCCAAGAAGAGCAATCGCATTAGGAAGTTCTGGACCATGCGTTTGTCCAGTAGTAGCAACACGGATTGGCATAAATAAGTTTTTACCTTTATGTCCTGTTTCTTTTTGAACCGCTTTAATAGAAGCTTTAACTGCTGCTGGCTCCAGCACTTCTAGAGCTTCTAATTGATCGGCAAATGCACGAAGTACTTCAGGCACTTGCTCACCTTTCAATACTTCTTGTCCTTCTTCTTCATGATCAACATGATCTTTAAAGAACATTTCAGAAAGCTCTACAATTTCAGCTCCAAAGCTCATTTGGTCATGATATAAAGCAATTACATCACGAACCCAAGCTTGTTCTTGTTCGCTTAAGTTTTCACCTACGCGACCAGCCTTCACTAAATGCGGTAAGCTTAGTTCAACAACCGTATCTAATTCTTGCTTTTTCATATATTGGTTGTTCATCCATTTTAGTTTTTGAGAATCAAATAATGCAGGTGATTTTGATAAACGAGCTGCATCAAACATTTTGATAAACTCATCTTGAGAGAAGATTTCTTCTTCTCCTACCGGCGACCAACCTAGTAGTGCAATAAAGTTAAAGATTGCTTCTGGAAGATATCCAAGCTCTTTATATTGCTCAATAAATTGAATAATAGATTCATCACGCTTACTTAACTTTTTACGGCTTTCATTTACAATTAAAGTCATATGACCGAATTGTGGGATATCCCAACCGAAAGCTTCGTAAATCATCATTTGTTTTGGCGTGTTTGAAATATGATCATCACCACGAAGTACGTGTGTAATTTCCATTAAGTGATCATCTACTGCTACCGCAAAGTTATAAGTTGGAATACCATCTTTTTTCACGATAACGAAATCGCCAAAATCATTTGAATGGAATGCCACTTCGTCTTTTACAATATCTTTAAACGTGTAGTCGCGATTAGCTGGTACACGGAAGCGAATACTTGGAATACGGCCTTCAGCCTCAAATCCTTTAGTTTGCTCCTCAGTTAAATCACGGTGGTTTCCTGCATAACGTGGTGTTTCACCACGAGCGATTTGACCTTCACGCTCTGCCTCTAGCTCTTCTTCTGTCATATAACATTTGTAAGCTAAACCACGCTCTAATAAATCTAGATATAATTTTTTATAAATATCTAAACGCTCTGTTTGACGATATGGTCCAAATTCACCACCAACATCAACACCTTCATCCCAGTCCATACCGAGCCATCTCAAATATTTTAATTGGCTTTCTTCTCCACCAGCAACATTACGTTTCACATCAGTATCTTCAATACGAATAATAAACTTGCCGTCTTGATGACGAGCAAATAAATAATTAAATAATGCCGTACGCGCATTTCCGATATGTAAGTGTCCTGTTGGACTTGGCGCATAGCGCACTCTCACTTGCTTTTCCATAATTGGTACACCTTCCAATCTTAATGTCAACACATTCTATAATTGTACACCAAAAAAATGTGATTATCCATCTTACGAATTAAAAACCATTATTTTTTCTGTAATAAAACAACCGCTTGAGAAGCAATTCCTTCTTCTCTACCTGTAAATCCTAATTTTTCTGTTGTTGTTGCCTTTACATTAATATTATCAATAGACGTTTCTAATAGTTCACTAATACGTTTACGCATGCTTTCAATATGCGGTGCCATTTTTGGCTTTTGTGCAATAATTGTACAATCAAGGTTCCCTAGCTCGTAACCTTGTTCACGCACAAATTCCCAAACCTTTTGTAACAATACAGCTGAATCTGCATCTTTAAAGGCAGGATCGGTATCAGGAAAATGCTTGCCAATATCCCCTGCTGCAATTGCTCCTAAACATGCGTCAGCAATCGTATGTAACAATACGTCAGCATCCGAGTGACCAATTAATCCTTTCTCATGAGGAATTGTAATTCCACCGATAATTAACGGTCTACCTTCCGCAAATTCATGTACATCAAAACCTTGTCCAATTCGAAACATTCTTTACATCCTCCTCAAGCTAAACTACTGAGCTTTATGCCTCTATATTATATCGCTATCCCTATAAAGAAAAGCCCGGCCGTTGCCGAGCTTTTCTTTACTATGATACCATCACTTCTATTTCTTCTGAACATGAAGGAAACTTTCAGCAATTAATAAATCCTCTGGGGTTGTCACTTTAATATTATAGTAACTCCCATCTACTACACCTACTTGCTTTCCGATACGTTCTACGAGACTTGCATCATCTGTACCAAGGAAACAACTCTGTTTTGCACTTCTATGAGCTTCTAATAAAAGAGGAACAGAGAATCCTTGCGGTGTTTGAACAGCTTTAAGCAGAGAACGTTCTATCGTTTCAACAACAACATTCTGTTCTACTTTCTTAACTGTATCCTTCACTGGTACCGCACAAATGGAAGCACCATGTTTTTCTGCCGAAGTTAATACATCTTGAACCATTTTATTCGTTACGAACGGGCGCGCACCATCGTGTACAAGAACATATCCAACTCCGCTCACATGATGAAGCGCATTATATACGCTATCTTGTCTTTCAACCCCGCCTTGAATAAATTGCACCTGTTTTTCAACCGGGTACTTCTGCATTAACTCCTCAAAATATGGACGTTCCTCTTCGTTAATTGCCATAATAATACTTTTACACGCTTTATCTTTTTCAAAAGCACGTAATGTATGTACAATGATCGGTACTTCATTTATAAGTAAGAACAACTTATTTTTGCCAGCACCCATTCGTTTTCCTTGACCCGCTGCTGGAATAATTAATGTATACATATTAATAATCCTCTACTTATAATGCTTTTTCTAATAATTTACGTTTTGCGAAAATCATACGACCAGCGGATGTTTGCAACACACTCGTAACAAGTACATTGAGTTGCGAACCAACATATTCTCTACCATCTTCTACTACAATCATCGTGCCATCATCTAAGTATGCAACACCCTGATTTTGCTCTTTACCATCTTTCACAACATAAACACTTAGTTCTTCGCCAGGGAGTACAACTGGTTTAATTGCATTTGCTAAATCGTTAATGTTTAACACTGTTACTCCTTGTAATTCAGAAACTTTGTTTAAGTTGAAATCATTTGTTACAACAGTTCCACCAGTGACTTTCGCTAACTTTACAAGCTTGCTATCCACTTCTTGGATATCCTCAAAATCGCCTTCATAAATTTCTACCGGAATTGGCATCTCTTTTTGAATACGATTTAAAATGTCTAATCCTCTTCGGCCACGATTACGCTTTAACGCATCAGAAGAATCGGCAATATGCTGTAGCTCTTCTAATACGAATTGTGGAATCACAATTGTTCCTTCTAAAAACTTCGTTTGGCAAATATCAGCAATACGTCCATCAATAATTACACTCGTATCGAGAATTTTCCAATGAGCTGTAGATTTTTCTACCTCTGCCTCTTCGTTCTCACTATTGTTTTTCTTCTTACCTCCGCGTTGGGGTAATGTAAATAATCCTAACAATTCATTTCTCTTTTTAAACCCTACTTGGAATCCTAAATAACCAAGTAAAAGGGTAAAGAACACTTGTAATACTGTACTAATGACTGGAATCGTGAATTCACGAATTGGTATTAAAATTAAATATGCAACAATAAGACCAGAGATCAATCCTAATGTACCAAATAAAACATCTGCTACAGGTGCCTTTACAAGGGCTTCTTCGATATGCTTAATAAGTTGGACAATATAATCTACAAGCCAAAATGTTGTTAAAAATAAAATAATTGCACCAATAATCGCACGAACATACGATCCCTCGAGCCATGGAACAGCACCGATGTCCAATACATTAATAACTTTTGGGATAAAGAAAATCCCTAATGCTCCCCCGATTACTAAAAAGAAGAGCTGTACGATCCGTTTTAACATCCAACCACCTCCTACTCATTATTAACCATTGTTTCGCTAATCAAAACGCCGAATGCAAAAGCGGATGTGTTTTTTTGTAAATAGTTTTATTTACCAATATACCATATCATATACCAAAAGTGTTCTAGTGTCGTTATATTATGGAATCAATGTAATATTCTTAATTGTGTCTACTCATGTAGAGATGCTCTTGAATTCTTTTTAAACCTTCTCGTATTTTCTTCGCCCTGACTTCTCCAATTCCTTCCACATCGTCCAATTCATTAATAGTTGCACGACAGACACCTTGTAACGTTTTAAATCGATTAATTAAATTTTCAATGATAAGTGGTGGAACACGAGAAATTTTACTTGTGATTCGGTATCCTCTTGGTGTCACGCTTGCTTCTAAGCTCGTTTGTCCTGGATAGCCAAGCAATTTAACTAAATCGCTATCCTCTAGAAGTTGTGTATTTGCAAGATCTTGTAACTTTTTCAAAATTTGATGGTGATCTTGCGTTTTTTCTTGATAATAGTCTTTAATTAATAACGCTGCCTCTGCTTCTAAGTCGGCTAGTAATTCTGTAAGCTGTAAACGAATTAACCTTCCTTCTGTTCCTAACTCATGAATATAGCTCAATATTTCATTTTTAATACGCAGTACCATTTCAACACTATGTAAAACATGAACGACCTCAGACATTGTAACGACCTCTTCAAATTCTAGAATGCCCAAATTCGTAATACCATCATTCCATACAGCTTTATATTTTTCTAACGTTTGAATAGCTTGATTTGCCTTCGTTAAAATAACACCTATATCCTTTAGTGTATAACGTAAGCTCCCTTGATATAGTGTAATTACGTTACGTCTTTGTGAAATAGCCACAACAAGGCTGCCCGTCTGCTTGGCTACACGCTCTGCCGTTCGGTGACGCATACCTGTTTCAATAGAATCAATGGCTGATTCTGGAACTAATTGTGCATTTGCAATTAAAATTTTACTCCCAGTTTCATTTAAAATAAGTGCCCCATCCATTTTTGCTAATTCATATAAACTAGCAGGTGAGAATGCACAATTAATGTGAAACCCTCCATCAACAATACTTTTAATCTGCTCATTATACCCAAGAACAATTAGTCCCCCTGTTTGCGCACGAAGTACGTTATCTATCCCTTCGCGCAGTGGTGTTCCTGGGGCAACGAGCTGTAGAATGTTAATCATACTTTTGACACGTTGCTTGTTTTCCTCCATAGCCTAGCCTCCTAATGTCAAACGAAGCGCTTCTCCTAAATTAGAAACACCCACTACCTCAATCCCATCCGGAATTGTCCATCCCCCTAAATTTTTTCTAGGAATAATAGCACGTTGAAATCCTAATTTCGCTGCTTCTTGTACACGTTGTTCAATTCTTGATACTCTTCTTATTTCTCCAGTTAGTCCTACTTCTCCTATTACCGCGTCAGTTGGTGCAGTAGATTTATCCCTGAAACTTGAAGCGATACTTAATGCGACAGCTAAATCAATTGCTGGTTCATCTAATTTCAAACCACCTGCGACTTTTAAATACGCATCTTGATTTTGCAACAATAAACCTGTTCTTTTTTCTAGTACTGCCATAATAAGTGAAACGCGGTTATGATCAATTCCCGTCGCCATTCTTCGAGGATTTCCAAAACTAGTAGGGGAGATTAATGCTTGTATTTCTACTAAAACCGGTCTTGTTCCTTCCATTGAAGCAACCACTGTGGATCCTGCGACTCCAACCGGCCTTTCCTCAAGGAAAATTTCAGAAGGGTTTAAGACTTCCGCAAGACCGAGTTCCTTCATTTCAAAGATACCCATTTCATTCGTGGAACCAAAACGGTTCTTAACAGCCCGCAAAATACGATATGTATGGTGGCGATCTCCTTCAAAGTAAAGAACTGCATCAACCATATGTTCTAACATACGCGGTCCTGCAATTGCACCCTCTTTTGTCACATGTCCGACGATAAAAATAGGGATCCCCTTTGTCTTTGCAAGTTTCATTAGTTCTGCTGTACATTCACGTACTTGTGCCACACTTCCAGGAGCTGACGTCACTTCGGGTAAATGTATCGTTTGAATAGAGTCAATAACAACAAAAGCTGGATTCATCTCTTCAATATGTGCTGCAATTCGCTGTAAGTCAGTCTCTGATACAACGAATAAATTACTACCCTTTACATGCAAACGATCTGCACGAAGTTTTATCTGCTTTGCCGACTCCTCACCCGATATATATAGTACATCATATGAAGAATCTGCTAATTGCGATGAAATCTGTAATAGCAATGTTGATTTCCCAATCCCAGGGTCTCCACCAATGAGTACTAAAGATCCATCTACAATGCCGCCACCAAGTACACGGTTAAACTCCTGAAATTTCGTTTCAATACGCGCCTCAGACTTTGTTTCTACTTCTGTTAGGCGTCTTGGTTTTGTTACTTCTGATTGAATTGCATTTGCATAATTAAGGCGCCTTGATGATACAACTGGTTCCATCTCTTCAACAAGCGTATTCCATTGACCACATCCAGGACATTTCCCCATATATTTTGGTGACTGATAACCACATTCTTGACATGTAAATTTTGTTTTCTTTTTAGCCATATCTTTTTATAGTTCACTTCACTTTCATCTATAAACGTTTATCCTTCTCGTACAAGAAAGAGGGCTATCGCGTAGCCCTCTTTGTTTGTCTATACTTATTTTACCTTTTCCGCACTATGAATGACAAATGATTCTCCTTCTACATCAAAGATAACTTTTTGTCCTTTCTCAATAGCACCTTTTAAAAGCTCTTCTGATAGTCTATCTTCTACATGTTTCTGAATTGCTCTACGAAGCGGACGAGCACCGTACTCACGATCAAATCCTTTATCAGCAATTGCTGAAATTGCTCCTTCTGTTAAGTGCAATTCAATTTCTTGTTCTTTTAAGCGATTCACTAACTGATTCACCATAAGTGTTACAATCTCTTGAATATGTTTTTTCTCAAGCATATGGAACACGATAATTTCATCAATACGGTTTAAGAATTCTGGACGAAACGCCTTTTTCAGTTCATCCATTACTTTACCTTTCATATCTGAATAATCGCGACTCTCATCTTGTACGTTAAATCCAAGATGTTTATTACGTTTTAACGCCTCTGCACCAACATTAGACGTCATAATAACAATTGTATTACGGAAATCAACTGTACGCCCTTTAGAATCTGTTAAACGACCATCTTCTAATACTTGTAGTAAAATATTAAACACATCAGGGTGAGCTTTCTCTACTTCATCTAATAGGACAACTGAATATGGCTTACGACGAACTTTCTCTGTTAATTGTCCACCTTCTTCATATCCAACATATCCTGGAGGAGATCCAACTAAACGAGAAGTAGAATGCTTCTCCATGTACTCAGACATATCGATGCGGATCATTGCATCCTCATCACCGAACATAGATTCCGCTAATGCCCTTGCTAGTTCCGTTTTACCTACACCAGTCGGCCCTAAGAAAATAAATGAGCCAATTGGGCGTTTCGGGTCTTTTAATCCCGCTCTCGCACGACGAACAGCTTTTGCCACAGCTACGACTGCTTCTTCCTGCCCAATTAAACGATCGTGTAAAATTGATTCTAAGTTTAATAATTTATCCGTCTCTGTTTGTGCAAGTTTAGAAACCGGAATACGTGTCCATGTGGAAACGACATTTGCAATATCTTCTACTGTTACTTCTGAGTTTTCTTTTCCTTGTTGCTCTTTCCACTGACGCTTTGTATCTTCTAACTTTTCACGTAAACGTTGTTCCATATCACGTAAGGAAGCAGCTTTTTCAAATTCTTGGCTTTGTACAGCTGCATCTTTTTCTTTTCGAATTTCCTCAAGCTTCACTTCAAGCTCTTTTAAGTTTGGCGGTGTTGTATAAGAACGTAAGCGCACTTTTGATGCAGCCTCATCAATTAAATCGATTGCTTTATCAGGTAAGAAACGGTCTGTAATGTAACGATCTGAAAGTTTTACAGCCGCATCTATTGCGTCGTCTGTAATAGATACGCGGTGATGCGCCTCATAACGGTCACGTAAACCTTTTAAAATTTGAATTGATTCTTCTAAGTTTGGTTCATCAACATGAATTGGTTGGAAACGTCTTTCTAATGCCGCATCTTTTTCAATATATTTGCGATACTCATCTAAAGTTGTTGCACCAATACATTGTAATTCACCACGTGCTAAAGATGGTTTTAAAATATTCGATGCATCAATTGCACCTTCCGCCCCTCCTGCACCAATTAACGTATGAAGCTCATCAATAAATAGAATAATGTTACCAGCTTGGCGAATCTCATCCATCACTTTCTTTAAACGATCCTCAAATTCACCACGATATTTTGTACCAGCAACAACTGTACCCATATCTAATGTCATAACACGCTTATCTCTTAACGTTTCAGGAACTTCATTATTTACAATTTGTTGCGCTAACCCTTCTGCAATTGCCGTTTTACCTACACCAGGCTCTCCAATTAACACTGGATTGTTTTTTGTTCTACGACTTAACACTTCAATTACGCGCTGAATTTCTTTACTACGTCCAATAACAGGATCTAGTCTGCTTTCACGTGCAACAACTGTTAAATCACGTGCTAAACTGTCAAGTGTAGGTGTATTCGCATTTGTTGATGAACCACCTTGATGACCTGAACTAGCTTCATTACTTCCAAGGAGTTGTAACACTTGTTGTCTTGCTTTATTTAGGCTTACACCTAAATTATTTAAAACACGTGCTGCTACACCTTCACCTTCACGGATTAAACCAAGTAAAATATGTTCTGTTCCAACGTAGGAATGGCCCAATTTACGAGCTTCGTCCATAGACAACTCAATAACTTTTTTAGCACGAGGTGTGTAATGTACTGTTTGAGAAGCTTCCGTTCCACGTCCAATTAATGCTTCTACCTCTTTTTGAACTTTCTCTGGACTTAATCCAAGAGCAATTAACGCTTTTGCTGCAATTCCTTCACCTTCGCGTACAAGCCCAAGTAAAATATGTTCTGTTCCAATATTATTATGCCCAATGCGAATTGCTTCCTCTTGAGATAAAGCTAATACTTTCTGTGCTCGTTCTGTAAATCTTCCAAACATCATAGAAATCGCCTCCTACTTGCGCTTAGTTTTGTTCAATACGTAATCGCTCACGGATTAAGGTTGCTCTTCGATAATCTCTTTCTTCTGGTCCTAAAGGTCCTCCTGCATATTGTTGTAAAATGCCTGGCTGAGTAAGAACCATTAATTCAGTCAAAATATTTCTCGATATACCTTGTATATATCCTAGGTCAATACCAAGTCGTACATCTGATAAGCAAGTGGCTGCTTCCGCAGATTGAATTAAACGACTGTTAGCTAGTATGCCGTAAGAACGATATACTTTATCTTCAAGCTCAATACTTGAATTTTGTACAATTAATTCTCTAGCCATTTTTTCTTGTTGTATGATTTGTTGGATGACACTCTTTAAATCTGCAATAATATCTTCTTCTGATTTCCCTAGTGTCATTTGATTTGACACTTGAAATATATTACCTAACGCTTCGCTACCTTCACCGTATATTCCTCTTACTACTAGCCCTAATTTTTGAATTACTTGTATAATACGGTTAATTCTTTTCGTTAAAACCAGTCCCGGTAAATGAATCATTACCGAAGCCCTTAATCCTGTACCGACGTTAGTGGGACAACTCGTAATATATCCAAGCGATTCATCAAAAGCATATTCAACCTCTTCCTCGATCCAATTATCTATTTGATTGGCACTTTGAAGCGCCTCTGATAACTGTAATCCTGAAAATAGGCACTGAATCCTAACATGATCTTCTTCATTAAGCATGATACTTATATGTTCACTTTCTGATAGTAGGCATGCTCCGTATTCTGCTCCTGCAAGATTTGGACTAATTAAATGCTTCTCAACTAAAACTCTCCTTTGAAGAGGATTTAATTCATTCATTTTTAATAGTTCAAACTTCCCAAAAGGTTCTACCGGTTTATTTACAAACTTCTTCTTAAATAATTCATGAATCTGTTTAGCTTCTTCCTCGTTTTGCATAGTAGAGAATTGATATTTTTTTAAATTACGAGCCAAACGAATTCGACTACTTAAAACAATATCAGAATCAGGGCCATCCCCCTTCATCCATGGACTAATCGCTTCATTCATAATTCTGTCCAGTGACATAGAACTATTCCCCCTCTCTATGCTCACTAAGCTGATTTTCAAGAGCTCGAATTTTATCTCGTATTTCAGCTGCTTTCTCAAATTCCTCTTTCTGTACATATTGTTTCAGATTGAGTTTTAGTTCATCTAATTCTTTCTTTAAGTAGATATTTCCTTCTATACGTTCTGGAATTTTTCCACAATGATCTGTATGCCCACCATGAAGACGCTTTAATAGTGGCTTTAAATGTTCCTTAAAGGTGTCATAACAAGATGCACACCCAAAGCGTCCCACTTTTGTAAACTGTTCATATGTCATCTTACAATTGGGGCATCTTAATATACTTGCATTTGAAAATGTATTCTGTCCTTCTTCAAACATTGCTGGTTCACCATGTAATAATCCAGCTAATAGATCGTGAAACGAAAAATTAGACTGCGGTGATTGAAAGAAAGACGTATAGCCACTTTGTTCTGCACACTCCTCACAAAGATGAACTTCCGCCTTTTTCTCGTTGATTACTTTTGTATAATGTAAAGTTGCTGGTCTTATATTACAGTTTTGACAAGTCATCGCTATCCCCACCTTTACAACAGGAACGATCTATCTCATGATACTTTTCATACATTACTAGATTGTTCTCTTTCCTTAATCCATTTAATAAAAGTACATGTTATCTTTCAAAATCTCTACAATATTAAACTGCACTATCTTAGTTATCATTCTTAACAAAAGTTATATTTATTTATATTTCAGTGTTCTTAACATTGCGCATAATATTCGAGCCCTAAGTTCATCTCGAGAAGGAACATCCATTAATAATACAGAACGATCTAGTACGCTTAACATAAGTTTAGCTTCACGATTTGTTATAATACCCTCTTCTATTAAACGTATAATCATGCTTTCTGCATTCCCTTGTGCAACGCTATGATCAATCATATGAAGCATTTGATCAATAATGTCTATATCGTCATGCAGTTTGACTTTTATAATGCGAATGTAACCTCCTCCACCTCGTTTACTTTCTACTACGAATCCTCTTTCTAACGTAAAACGGGTATTGATTACATAGTTGATTTGAGATGGCACACAATCGAATCGATCTGCGATCTCATTCCTCTTGATTTCAATCACATTATTATTGCTTAAGTCAATAACTTGCTTTAGATATTTCTCAATGATATCAGATATATTTCTCATTTATCCGCCACCTTTATTGACTTTGACTATCTTTGACTTTAATTATATACGTATTAAAAAAATTTGCAACTCTTTTGCTTATTCACTATCCTAGCCACATTTCTCAATCTTTAATCAAAAGAGTGATTCTTTAAATAAAGATTTTTTAAATTACTATGAATTATAAAAGAAAACACAAAAAAACACGAGTCAAAAGACTCGTGTTTTAGTTGCTTGGCGACGTCC
>NZ_AYMH01000041.1:0-122210 GCF_000633475.1 Bacillus sp. H1a
AAAGTCTTACCTATCGCAACTGTGGTAAAGGGTGATGACACTGGATAAACAGGAAAAGATAATGCCAATTGAAGAATGGGAAAAAGAAATACAAAAGAGCAGCTAGCAAAAACTAACTGCTCATCTCCAAGGGGGAATGGAGAAAATATAATGTTGCTTATGTTATTGACGGAATATTGAATTTCATGTAGTGTAGATTATATTTTACAAATTAGATTATGATAGTCGATATTCTCCATATTGACCAGAAAAGAACTAAAAATTCTAGTGAAATTCCAAGTGTTCTTTTCTTAGTTTTTTGAAATTCTTTTATCAAATAGCCAACAGCGCTAATCGCTATGTTAATGCGCGATGTTCCCTTATTCAACAATGAGATAATAAAATTTCACGTACCTAATGTAATATTAAAATTACAAATTCAGAAATAGGGGATTCCTTCATGGAGAAACAATTAACTTTATTACCAGCTATCGATAAAGAAACAGAAAAGAAGGTTCAGAAAGAAGTAGTAAGCATTTTAAAAGAGTACAGAGGATTAAAGATATGTTTTGAGAATGAAGCAGAGCAGCGACAAGAAGGAATCAGTTTATTCCCTGAAATTTGTGATACAAAGCGTGCTAATCAGATTAAATTAAAGCAGGTTGAAAAGGCACTAATGCACAGTTTGGATGAGGTAAAGATCATTGAGATGAAATACCTAAGCAATAAGAAGTTAAAAGACGACTTCATTTATAATGAGTTACTTATTAAGAAAGATGCATTTTACGCGAAGAAAAAGAATGTTATTAGATTGATCGCTACGGCATTAGGGATGATTTAATTTTTAAGAAAAGGAGAGTAAGAGAATGAACTATATGTATGTTATTTATACACTAGATACCTTTTCTAGAAAAAGTAATATAGCTATTGCTAAAACTGAAGATGATGCAAATAAAGCAATTATGGGATTGAGAGCAAACGGTATGAATGTTGGATATGACAAAGTAGAAATTTGGGGAACTGTAACACCAATCCAAAACTGAAAAACACCGAGAAAATCCCGACAAAATAGGGGATAAAAAGGGGGGATTTTGATGATGAAATCAACGGTATTCTTAATGTACAAGCTCTTTGAAAACCGCATAACGAAGAGGATTAGTAATCCTTAACGTATACCGCGGAAGGGCGGGCATGGGCGGTAAGAATCTCGCCGTAAGGGTGGGAAGATTCCCTTAAATGAATGATTAAAACAAATTAAGACATATTCCAGTGTGGCGGGTGTGAGATAACTCGCATTCGTCATGCTGTTTTATCATTCAGCTCGGAATGCGTCCTCTGGGTTGATAATAAATATAAGTCTATTTCTCTGTTAATGTCGGTTCTTGAAAATGGAAATGGGGTGGTTGTTCTTGATTGAATGAACATCGCGTTTCTAAAAAGAAATAATAAGAATAAACCACAATTGATTATTAGTAATCACTCACAAATTTTATTAATAACCAAATGTGAGCAGAGAGCTTCCGCTCTTTGTTTGAGCCAATGCGGCGGAACTCCCATCCGGAACCCCTCATACATTGGTTCAAACAGGGCGTCGGAAGAAACATATACGTCTTGGATATAAATCCTTTATAATTCGATATTGGCCAGCAAAGGTGAAAATGAAATTAAGTAGCTGAAGTATTGAGCCAGCTCTACGGAGTATAAACGAGAAGATTCTTAGTCTTCTCCCAGTCACCGAACGTAAAGCGCGTAGCTAATGAAAGCTAGAAAATTATATGATGCGGTGGCTTGGAGAAGGTTGAGAGTACTCAGCCTTAAATTGATTCATTTCGAAATTCCCCTTTCGTGAATGTTTCTCCCAGCCCCTTTTAAAGTTGTCACTTCGGTAATGATTTTTTATTTTATTTATATAAAAGGATAATTATGGTTTTTGTAGAATAAATAATTCGGGAGAGGTGAAGGAATAATGCTATATATAGAAATATCAGAAGAGTTATCGGTAGGGGGAATATATACCGAAAGGCAAATTTATGATTTGTTATACAACGCTGGTACTGAAATAACAATCTTATGTGATTCCGTATCAGAATTTGGTGAATCTGAAATAGAAAGATTCCAAGTGATGGGTAAGTATGAGATATTTATTCATAAAAATGAGAATCATTCATATCGTGTACCATCGAAAAAAACAATGGTTTATGTTATAGAGAAAATTTAGAAGTATCCATAACGGGTGCTTTTTCTTACGATTAGTCAACCTATATTTTTAGATTTTTAATGGACTGGATGTCACAAAATATAGGTATCCATTTTCATTCATGCCAAATACCCTTAACATGGATTCATTTTTTTACTAGGGGCGGATATGGTATGATGTATGAAACTATGATGTTAGGCTGCTAACCGATAATCATAGTGTATATTGTGTGTAATAAGGTGAAGGAGAAGTTTCAATAACTTATTTACACATGCAATGGACGCAACTTTATGACATTTGTTATAAAGTTGCGTTTTTAATTTATCGTAGTACTCTATAATGTGATTTCGTCCGTAACGCCGTAGTTTAATCATATTTTGGATGATTAGGAAAAGTAATTTCCGTAAATGTTTATTTCCACGTTTATTAATTTTATCTTTATAAAAAGTTTTACCTGATTGAAAGCGACGTATATCAATACCGGCATAGGCATTCAATTGCTTGTTATTCGTAAAACGAGTTATATCTCCTATTTCAGCCATTAAGCGTACAGCCGTATTTGGTCCAATTCCAGGAAGACTCAAAATGATACTATATTCTGCACGTTGTTCGGCTATAAATACCATCTTGTTAATACAACATTCCTTTTGTTGAAGTAGTTCTTGATAACGTTTTGCGTATACTTTGAGTTGATCACACAAGACATCATTTTGAGAAACAGCTGGATAGGAGTTTTTCGCTATTTCAAGTATTTGAATGGCTTTTTTCTCTGCCATAAGATTTGATATTTTTTTATTGGTATTAGCACGAATAAGATTTTTTATAATCGTTTTAGAAAGACTTAAAACACAATCTGGATGGGGGAATAGTTGAACAAAATTTAAGAATAGATCAGATTTACTCGTGAACATTTTTTCTAATTCAGGAAATGTTAATTGAATGACTTTATGCATACGACTACGAATCACTGATAATTCTCCATCTAGTTCGCTATAGAATCTCGAAAGAGATTTTAACTGATGGAATATGTGATTCGTTCCATGAGATACCCTTCGGGTAGCTGTAAAGTGGGTAAGAGCTAGGCGATGTGCATCACTTCGGTCCGTTTTATGAATCCGTAAGGAATCACATTGTAGTTTTGCTTCTAAGGGATTTAACAGACAATATGTATACTGATTATCTTGCATAAATCGTTCTAGCTGTCTAGAATAAATTCCTGTTGCCTCGAACACAATTTCAGGTAATTTACCAGTTTTCTTGGTAAGCTCATATATCTTTTTTTGTAGCTCTTTAAAGTCCGGCTTCAAATGTTGGATTTCCTTTTCAAAGATACATTGTTTTTGTGCATTATAAATTACCATATAACTTTTACCCATACTGATATCAAAAGCAATTACGTGTCTCATAAGATTCCTCCTGATGGAAAATTGAAGTCTTCATCTTACACTTATCGATTCCCATTTCTTATACACGATCTCGAGGACCAACATACTAAAAACTGATTCAAATAAGGTAAGTGAAGAAGGTCAGTTTTTTTACGGATTCAAAATCCCAAAGCACCCACGACCCTTTCTTCACTTCTACTATATAAAAAATAGTAGTGCGAACCAATGCCTTGGTCTGCACTACTAATCTTAGTATGTTTTCTTTGTCATATAGAATTTACACATTAAACGTGAATTTGAACAAAATGGACATTTGATTAGACAATCTTCCCCTTCCTTAAAATAACCTTAATTAAACTATAGGTTTAATAATATCTGGAAATTAAATGGTATAATTTTCTGAGATAACCCAAATAAAGTTTATTTTAGAAAAGGGGTAGGGGGAAAATGTTTCAGAAGCTCAAGTTTTATTTAATGAGTCTTTTAATTAGTTCAATGTTAGGCGGAATTATCATAGGTGCTAATTTCTTGGTCCATAACATCTATTATTTAGTTGTAGGCAAAGAATTTTATTTTAATATGTGGTCTTCCACTATCACATTTAGTATTGTATTTATTTCGAGTTTCGCGTATGCGTTAAAGAAGGGGCCAGATATATTAGTTAATGATTAAACTAATAGCAATTATCGTAGGCGCTGCCGTGATCTGGGTGGCGTCTTGTTTGTTGTTAATGAAAGATAACAAAACAAACGAACACAATTAGTGATAGTACAAGCTTTAGGTAATTAATGCTTGTACTAATTTAATAAGAATATATAGGGTTTGGAGTGAAAAGTAGATGTTTTCTATTGAATTAGGATGTTTTTGATTCTTATCTATATCGACTTTTAACTCTGTTCCTCTTGAAAATTTAAATTTTAATCTAAATTTCATATAAGTCACTCCTTCAGACAATCTCTGTATTTAATTAAACCATGTGAAAAATGCATTAGGAAAGATATACCCTAAAGACAGAGCATTGATTATATCGTAATCATTGTTAAATCAATGATTACGATATAAAAAATAGAAAAAATATTTCTACTTTTATATGTTCTAGATAACGTGAAATTTGAGCCAACGTGTAAAAGGATTAAACGTACTTTTTGATTTATGTAATATGAAAGTATAGCTTCCAGAATAAGTTTACGTGTCTCAAAAACAATGGATTTTGAGCAATTTGAAGGCATCGTTGAAGTAGACGAGACCTATTTTCTATACTCTGAAAAAGGTAGACGTGGAATTTCAGAACGCAAACCTCGAAGGCGTGGAGGAAAGTCGAAACATAGAGGGATTAGCCACGAACAAGTTTGTGTCCTTGTTGCCAGAGACCGTACAAAGGCTACTGTATCGAAGGTAGCCTGTTTGGGGCGAGTTGTGAAAACTAAGGTCGATAATATGATTGGCTCTAAGCTAACACCTGATAATGTCCTTGTTACTGATGCTTGGAGAGCCTACAAAACCTATGCAAAAGAAAAAGGCATCGAACATTACAGAATTAAATCCAACGATGGCAAACACGTTATAAAGGGCTTGTACCATATCCAAAATGTTAATGGTCTGCATTCCCGTATGAAACAATGGATAGACCGATTTAAAGGTGTAGCTACAAAATATCGGGATAACTACCTTTCTTGGTTCTTGTTTGTCGATAGTCGTAGTAATGAAAGCACTAAACATAATATTAAGGAATTTCTATTATTGTCGTTTGTATTTGAAATGTCAGATACTTATGAGAGTTTACGTTTATCTAAGTTTATCGTGTAATTGTTCATTCTTAGGCAAATAAAAAATGATTATCGTTCACCCCTTAAAATGGTGAAATCATATTTGGAGGCGGAATTGTGAAAAGATTTAGTATATTGTCAATAACCTTTATGGTTATAGGGCTATTATTATTCGGATTAAATTGGATAATAGTTGGCTATTCTGAACCAATTGTCCTTTTAGGCTTTATTTCTTCTTTAGTAGGAATTGTACTAAGTTTTATAGCAATTGCTAAACGGGAAGTGGGAACCATAAAATTCATATCACTTATTTCTTTCTTTGTTGTTATGTTTTTAATTACTTGGTTTGAACCATTTCAGGTTCTTCGTATTATTACTTGGCTAAAAAGTATCTCTTAATAGCGAAAATATAGGAATTAGTGGGAAACCTTTAAGTTTAGATTTTCCACTAATTTATTTAAAAATCAACATTAAAATTTAACAGAGCCTTATTTTATAAAGAAGTAACTCTAATGATTGCTTATTTATGGTAATATGAATGAAAAAAGATGGTGGATGAATGGCATTAGGATTAAGTTTAATTGTATTAGGAGTTTTAATTATCGGTATAACTACGTCCTATATAATAAGGAAAAATGAAGGTATAAGTTGGATAGAAGTACTTGTATTTCCTATAGGTTTAATTCTAAGTATGATACTCGGACACTTTGAGTTACCAGAGTTTTTAATATTAATAGGATTAGTATGTATTGTATTAGGTAGCCTTATGACAATGGGGACCAGTATTATTTAGAAAAATTAAGCGTAGAGAGCATCTAAATAGGATGCTTTTTTATTTTGCATAAAAAAAGGAACCATAGTAGGCTCCTTAATTCGATTCAGAAGTTGTGTAGTTTTTCTTGATGATATCTTTTATGTTGATAATTAAGGATATAAGGAATCCAGCAGCTAGGATGCCGTTTACCCAGTAATATGTATTCCCGGATGTAAATTTATTATAAAAGGAATCGACATTATAATATACTAAGCCTGCTGAAATGACGGTAGAGATTACTAATGTACCAAAACTTTTCATGATGCTCCCCCATAATTTTGAAATTTTTGACTTTTAATACAATTATACATTTAAATAAAGAGGTTTACAAAGGGATTACCATAAGGAGGAGTTATGACGAGTTACTTCCTATTTTATATTTGTAATGACACTGTTAGTTCCAGCTCTGTTGCGTCATTTATAACTATTTATAAAAGAAGCGGAAAGGAGGAGATTGGGTGAAGGGAATTTCCCTTTTATTATCTTAATAAAAAATATAGGGCAAAATTAAGTTTGGGTTAAAAATGCTATTGTATTTTAATTTTGCCCTGTTGCATAATTCATTATAACCACCTCCGATATATCGTCTGTCGATATTTCAAGTCGATTTTCCCATAAATGCAACAAATGTTACTTTAAAAATAAATATAGAGAGATCAATGGCATATATATTTTTGTCGTACATACTATCGATTTGTTTTGAAAATACACCATAAATAAATGTAGTCACCACAATTATATGTTAACCTTATATTACAAAATATAACAATTGTTGAAATTTCGGATGTTACAAATGTCATTTTATTTTTAATGTCTGATAAAAGCGATGCAATTAGGGGACAAAATATCGTGGTTGACTATGGATATACAATTGTATAAAAAAATCATCTTGTGGATTAAGGGTGCGGATAATGACTTTAATAATTAAAGATTTAACAAAGAAATTTGACGAACATGTTGCGGTTAATAGTTTGAATATTGAGATACCTAAAGGTGAAATATTTGGATTCTTGGGCGGGAATGGAGCTGGTAAAACTACTACATTTCGAATGATACTTGGGCTTTTATCAAAATCAAGCGGATCTATTTCATGGAATGGTAAACCTATAAATTATGATGTTACTGATAAGATTGGTTATTTACCAGAAGAACGAGGGCTTTATGCGAAAATGACTGTCAAAGAACAAGTTAACTTTTTTGCAAAATTGAAGAACATGAAAAGTAAAGATGCAGAAAAAGAACTTCAATATTGGCTGGAACGTTTTAATATATCAGAGCATCTGAACAAAAAAGTAGGAGAACTTTCAAAAGGGAATCAGCAAAAAATTCAGTTGATAACAGCAATTATACATAAGCCTGAACTTTTGATTTTAGATGAACCATTTAGTGGTTTAGATCCAGTAAATGTTGAAATGTTAAAAGAAGCTGTTCTTGATATGCAAAAACAAGGTTCGTCAATTCTTTTTAGTTCGCATCGTATGGAACATGTGGAAGAGTTATGCCAACACATTTGTATTATGCATAAAGGAGTACCTGTTGTTCAGGGTGACATTGCAAAAATTAAAAGTGATTTTGGTAAAAAGAATGTTGTAATCATTGGCGATCATGACTTTGATCATTTGAAAGAAATAGAAGGTGTAGAGAGTATTAAGAAACGTAAGAATGCAGTTACTCTTAAAATTACATCTGAAGAAGTTTCGCATGTTTTATTTAAAGAAATAACGAAGTTAGGGTATGTTAAAAAGTTTGCAGTGGAAGAGCCTACACTAAATGATATCTTTATTGCGAAAGTAGGTGCACAACATGAGTAGTTTCTGGACGATTTTTTTACAAAACTATAAATCTAAGGTGAAATCAAAATCATTTATTTCTCTTACAATAATAATTTCTATGTTAATTATAGGATTGATGAATATTGACAAGATTTATGACTTTTTTGTGGGGAATGAGGAAGAAAACGTTGTTGTTACAGAACAAGAAGAATTATATACAACAATTCATCAAGTGTTTAAAAATGTCGATAGTAAATTACATGTAAAACATAGTAAGGATAAACAAAAAGCAGAATCGGGCGTTAAAAACGGTGAATATAAATATGCTATAGTTGTAGAGGAATTGGATAATAAGCAGCTGAATGCTACTTATATAGCTGAGACAGATGTAAATCAGGCAGATGTTACAAAGGTTCAAACTATTTTATCTCAAATACAATCTTCTAATTTCGCCCAGCAATTGAATCTATCGCAAGATGATTTAAAGGTGTTAACTACGCCAGTAGAAATACATACCAAAACAGTTTCAGATAAGGTTAAAGGTGGAGAACATAAAGAGAGTGTAGCAATTTTAATTAATATCTTTATTATCTTTAATTATTTAATGATATTAATGTATGCTGCACAATTAGCTACAGATGTCGCAACTGAGAAATCTTCGCGTGTAATGGAGTTAGTTGTTTCAAGTATATCGCCAACAAAACATCTATATGCAAAGCTCTTTTCAACATTATTGGCTGGTATTACTCAAATAATAATTGGGGGCTTGATCGCATTTGTAGGGTATAAAACAGCAATTAAGGGATCGAAAAATGATATTTTAAATGGAATTGATTTAAATTCATTTGCTCCTACCTTAGTGGTTTATGGGATTATATTCTTCATATTAGGATTCTTATTATATGGCTCATTATCTTGTCTATTCGGCTCTATAATTAGTCGTATAGAGGAAGCTTCTCAAGCTGTTATGCCGCTGACAATTATGTTACTTGCTGCTTTGTATATCGCACTTTATGGGATTTCAAATCCAAGCAGCTCTTTAATTACTATTACTAGTTATATACCATTTTTCACTCCTATTGTTATGCTCGTATGAATTGGATTCCTGAATATCCCAGTTTGGGAAGTTGCTCTTGCACTAGCTATTCTATTAGCAACAATATTTATGATGATAGGTTTAACGGGGCGTGTTTACCGCGGAGGTGTATTATTATATGGTAAAGGTGCATTCAGTAATATAAAAAAGGCAATCAAGTTAGGAAAGTAATTGTTTGAAAAATATATTCAAAAAGATCTACATAGTTAATCTATGTAGATCTTTTTGTTCCAGTATGTATACAAATCCGTAGAAATGAATCTGCACATGTTTATTATTTGTAGACTAGTTGGTGGGACCGTAAAAACTATCGGCAAGGTAGTTGGCACTGTTGAAAATATTGAAAAAAAGCGAAAAAACTTGAGAAGACTGCAAAAACAATTAACTTCACAAAGTGTCCAACGGTTTTTGATGAGGTTACTAAGTACGTTAAAGAATTAATACGCTTTTTTCATAAAATGAACAAAGCCACCTATAAATAAAATAACAAAGCTACCAATTATAACAAATACTAATGTTTGAATAGAGATATAAAATAGCTGTGAGTCATCTTTAGGAAGCATAGCAAGAAATGGTTGAGCCCATGGGTAGAAAGGACCAAACCTTGCAGAATTTGCAATCATTAGAGCGGGTATAGAAGCTATAACATTTAAAGCAATCGGTGCTGCAAAGCTGGACCAGATGGTTGATACCCACAATTGTAAGGCGATTAAAGGTAGAGTAGCAATACAGCCCCCCGTAATACTTTTAATTATAGGAATGAGAGGGAACGGACCAGATAAATGCAAAAGTTGTCCAACACTAACATAGCTTATAATGAATAGAACTTGCACTGTACCTACAAATAAGAGAACAAAGAAAAATTTTATTATATAGGTGTGATACCTTGTTATCGGTTGTACCAAAAGTTGTTTCCATCCCCCGTTTGAATGTTCATATCGGCAAATAAATGCAGTGAAAATGCCTGTTAACAATGGTAAAAGTAGCATGCCGTGGATCGTTAACATGATAGTATAAACTAATTCCCAATGTTTATATTCAGGGTAGTTTGAGCCACTTGTATAGGCGACCCCTCCAGCTAAAATCGGACTTAAAAATAATAATATCCATATTTTTGTGTTTTTCATTTTATAAAATTCAGATTGCATAGTTTTAAGCCAAAGCATTATTTGTGCACATCCCTTCTAGTAAAATCCGCTGTTTCGATAATTAGTATACAGATACTTACAATCAATCCCATTGCTACACATAAAAGTGGGGGCCCCCAGTCAATACGTAGGCTTGGCCATCTCCATAGAAACCAATTAGGAAGAGATACTGAAAACATTGTGAGAATGGTCCCTAATAGGCCGGTTGTAAATGTGATACTTTGATTTTGAAATATGATGGCAATCCATAGTTGTAAAGCTACGATTGGTAGTGCTGACCAATAAGGATAGAAACTCATTTTAAATATAGAAAACCATGAAATTGCAGCATCGAATTGTAATGCTAAACCTAACCCAACCGTACCAATCAATAATAAAGAACAAGATATAGTGAGCAGGCAAAACACCAATATAAATTTTACTAAAAAAATATGTCCCTTCTTAATAGGTAAGGATAGAAGGTGTTTCCATGAACTAGAATGATGCTCTATATGAGCGATTAGAGAAGTAATAATGGTAGTACCTAATATAAGGGTTACTAGAGCAAGCGGTTGTGTCTCAGAAATAAGGCCACCCCATAAATTTTTCGCATATTTATTTGTCAACCAATCATAACGAAGAAAAAAGTTACATGCTTGAAGCGAAATAACACCTATTGGCCCTAAAAAGATTAAAAACCAAATCCATGTCCTCTTTATTTTTAAAAGCTCAGATTGAAAGAGGCGTTTGTACATGTGTCTCTTCCTCCTTTACAAGCTGTAAGAATATCTCTTCGAGTGATTTTTTATTTTCTTCAATTCTAAATATAGAAATGTTATGTGTTACAAGTGTTTTTACAATCTCTCCAACAGTCTCGTTTGATACATTTGATAGAATAATTCGCTTCTCCTCTTGCACGGAAGGAATCCCTTTAGCAAGAATTACTTTCCAAGCAGTATCTGGTTTGTCAGTCATAAGTGAAATAGAGTGCTGAGCATGATGTCGTAATATTTCTATTTTATCTTGAAAAATAAGCCTTCCTTTTGTGATGATCCCAACATAAGTTGCCATTTGATCAATTTCACTTAATAAGTGACTAGATATAAGAATGGTAATACCTCTTTCTTTCGCTAATTGTTTAATTAAAGTACGAATTTCATGAATCCCCTCTGGATCAAGTCCATTTGTCGGCTCATCTAAAATTAATAGCTGTGGATCGCCAAGTAAGGCAATTGCAATTCCTAACCGCTGTTTCATTCCTAATGAATATTCTTTTACTTTCTGTTTTGCAGCATGTTGTAGACCAACGATTTGCAGAACCTCTCCAATCTTTTCTTTCGGAACATTACGTAATATACGATAGACTTCTAAATTTTCAATAGCATTTAAGTGAGCATAATAAGATGGATTTTCAACAAGAGCTCCAATTTTAGATAATATGGATAAACGTTCTTTTGCTAAATCTTGTTGAAATATTGTGACACTCCCTTGCGACGGTTTTATAAGACCTAATAACATGCGAATGCTAGTTGTTTTACCAGCTCCGTTAGGCCCAAGAAATCCGTAAATCTCTCCTTTTGGAATTTTTAAATCTACGTTATGTACCACATAATCATTTCGATATTTTTTTGTTAACCCTGCCGTTTTTACAATATAATTCATATTCCTATCACCTCAAATCAAGTATAGAAAATAAAGGTTAATGATAAGGTTAGAAGAGTTTAAGATTTGTTTAAATTTATAAATTATTCCCTAATTTTGGAGTATGTTAGTTTTCAAATCATGTTGTATTCCTTATGATGAAAGAGAACGGTTAAATTTGTATATGAAGGTGAAAAAATGACACACATTTTATACGTTGAGGATGAGCTTGAGATTGGAGAATGGGTAAAAAGAGAACTGGAGAAACAAGAGTATGAAGTTTCATGGTTTACTTCAGAGAAAGGTATTAATGAAGTGTGTGAAACAGCTGATGTAATAGTTTTAGATGTTATGTTACCCGGGCTTGATGGTTTTACATTAGGCCAACGTTTTAAAAGTGAATATCCAGATACTCCAATCATTATGCTGACTGCAAGAACAACACTAGAAGATAAAATATATGGATTAACATTTGCTGATGATTATATAACAAAACCATTCCATCCAAAAGAGTTAATGGCACGTATTGAAGTTTTATTAAGACGGTACAACAAGGATGGGGCAGAAGTGCAACATGTGAAGCATCTAAAAGTATTTATGAAAGATTACCGGATCGTTGATACAGACACAGATGATGAAATTGTTCTATCAGGAAAACAGCATCAGATTTTTTTCTATTTGATGAAGAATATGAATCGTACTTTAACAAAGGAACAAATTTTTGAGGCAGTATGGAATGAATCCTACATAGAAGGGGATAAATCATTAATGGTTCATATCCGCCATTTACGTGAAAAAATAGAGAGGAATCCAAGTAGCCCTAAAATAATAGAAACAATACGTGGAATTGGCTATCGGTGTAAGGCATGATGAAAAAAACTTCGTTATTGAGAAAGTATTTACTTATCATATTTATAGCGCTGATTTTGTTACCATTAATTGTTCCCTTGACTTCGATGCTCTTTATGAATTACGTGGAGTGGATCAGAGGATTAGATGAATATTATTCAAGTGGAGAAATTGAAGAAGCTTGGCAAAGTAAAGCGAGGATTTTACATGAAGATAATCCAGCAGAAATTCAACAAGCTTTTCAAAGTTTTCACGAGAAGTATCCAGAAAGCTCGTTGTTTTGGGTAAATAGCCGGGGGGAAACGAGTTTTCAAATTCCAGAACAGCAGCATATTCCGAAACAATGGTCTGCTAGTGATTCAGTGGGGTTTATGAAAAAAAGCTTTGGCGGTGATCCATATACGATCGTTTCTTATATAGGAGAAAATGAGCGAGGAGCATTCATGGTATTTCAAATTCCAAGAAAGTATTTTAAACCACCAATGCACCAAGTTCGAGAAAAATTTGAAGTTGTATTTGAAGTTGTGATTATGTCCTTTTTTGCAATATTTATTGTTTCTTCCATTGTTTTCTTTCTAAAAATTAGAAAACGATTGTTAAAGTTACAAAAGGCAATGGAACTGCCCCAGGATCATTCTCTTCCATCACAAGTTCAAATATCAAGACAAGATGAGATTGGTTTGTTAGAAGAGTCCTTTAATCGAATGGTAGGAGCTTTACAGCAAAGTCGGATGAAGGAGAAGGAAGAGGAACAATTTCGTAGAAAATTAATTGCCGATCTATCTCATGATTTGCGAACACCATTAACGACAATGCGTGCACAAATGGATTCTTTGAAAGAAGAGGTTAACTCGGAAAAGGGATACAAAACAATTACGCTAATGGATGAAAAAATTAATTACCTAGCCGAATTAATTGAGAACTTACTATCCTATTCGTTAATAACAGCAAAAAAATATCCGTATCACCCAGAGCGAACGGATATGACACGTTTAATGAGAAAACTTGTTGCATCCTGGTATGACATATTAGATGAGCAAGGTTTTGAAGTTGATATTATGATTCCAGAACAGCAGTTATTTTGGAATATTGATGAAAATTGGTTTCAAAGGATTATAGATAATGTAATTCAAAATGTAATTCGACATGCGAGTGAGGGGAATTTTATAGGAGTATATATGAACCATGAAGAAGGAACGATTACAATTGTTGACCATGGGCCAGGTTTTCAGAATGCTTATTCGCCAAATAAGGGTGCGGGAATTGGATTATCTATCATTGCTGTTATGGCGAAAGAAATGGATATCGAATGGCGTATAGAATCTGATGATACAGGAGCGACGTTCCTATTTAAAAAGTTAGTGTAGAAGGGAGAATAATAGATGGAAGAGTTTCAATTCATGAAGCATGTAAATAGAATCTTTCAAATTGTAGTTGACACTCCCACCCCTAAAGGGGCAAGGTGACTAACGTCAGTGGGATTCTTGCTACCAAAGGCGAAGCCCATTTCTGGTATCGCTGACGTGCAAGATTGCGGTGTACCATCAGAACTCTCACGACAGACCGTATAGGTTAGTGAGCTACGGTACTATAACCATACCGTACAGTTCGTTGCGTGTTCATATGTTTTAGCGTCTTGTTCTTGACGACACATATCATTTTACCGACAGCGTGAATTCTGCTATCGAACTCCATATGATATCTTGTTTTCAAGGAACACAATAGGCGTTTTAAAGACTTGTTCAGCCCCTTGGAGGGCGCTCCAAGGGGCTGAGATTCGAGAATTTTTAAACTCTTGCTTAATTACATGAGAACTCCCTAAAGAGTACCTATGCTATTTTAACACGTAACCAATTATTTTTACAACAATATATATAGATTTAGGCATTTATGAATTGTCACGTTGTGTGACCATAATCGGTTAGCGAAGGCGATGGGACAACTGAAGTATTGAACGAACCTATAGAGTATAAATGAGAAGATTCTTAGTCTTCTCTCAACCACCAAACGTAAAGCGAATAGCTAAGATAGATAGAAAATTATATGATGCGGTGACTTAGAGAAGGTTGAGAGTTATCTTGACCTTGGAAGAGGAACTTTTCCATTTGTTTTTTAAAATTTCGCTCTATTAGATATGTGAACTATGGGGAATTTAATAAAAGATAACTTTTGAATTTTTTAATACAAATATATATAATTATATTGATTTTAATATATTAACTAGTTAAAAATGGGGAAATAAAAATGAAGATTAAATTTAATGTGGTTAAAGATGAAAATTTTGATTTTACTTTATTAGAAACAAAATTGCTGAAAACTTTTAAAGAAGTGGATAATGTAGCAATAGTTGAAAAGGTTGAAGATAAAATTTTTGAAAAAGATGATGTGCAAACCCATTTAGCGGAGATTACTATTAACGTTACAGGAAAGAATATCGGATATAGATCGGTTTCAGCTAGTATATTTATTGTTCTAGAAAGTCTATCAATAAAGCTATTCAATATTAATATTAGTATACATTAAGCATCCAAAATGGGTGCTTTTTTTGTTATATAGAAATTACACATTAAATATATATTCACACGCATTGTTACTACACGCTAAGGAATAGTAATAAAACGATGAAACTGATGAAACCGTATAAAAACAAAAAGAATCCTAAGAGGGGTAGTGTTTTATGAAAGTTGAGCATGATAAACCTCCTTGGTATATATAAAGAATTATAATACAGCGTTGGTCTATTTAGAATATTAACCATGAATTGGATGGAATTATGCATGGTTAAATCAATAGAAATTATATATTAATCGTATATAATGAGTTTGCTAGGTATAAAGATAATTGAGAATCATACAATGATACGGAAGGGTCTTTTCTAACGTGTTAGTTACCTCAATGTATATGTATTTTTTGGCGCCAGGGCGAGGGTGCTTTTTTTATTGCACATTATATTTCGGACAAGCATATTATGTAATAGGACGAGTTCTTCGTGTCCTATTCAATGCTCAGGATTAACCACGTTGAGTGCATCCAATAGCGGGGGTACTCTCTTTTTATTGAAATTTATATATAAATATATATAACATGATTATTGGATTCATATTTCAACCTGAGGGGTACAAATTCGATGCGACGTAAAAAGGATTTGTTGAAACAATGGAAGGCGGATTTGCAAGCTGTTCAAGAAGAGAAGAGGGTGAAGAAGAAGCCTAAAAATAAGAAATATAGCATTCCTGGTAATACAGTTGGATTCATGAATGGAAAGAATACTTATTATAAAGAGAATGGGGTATGGAAGCAAAGAAATAAATGATGTGAGGATAAATAATTTTGATTAAATCTACTGGAAAAGAATCTATTTTGATTAATCTTTTTTCAAATTAGATTCTTTTTATATTCCGTAGAGTAAGGGTGGGAGTAAATATTTTTAATCAAACTTTATTTCCAACCAACAATATTACTAATATGTATCACCGTAAAAATTACTTAAATAATTCCAAACAAAAAACCCTGTAAAATTATTACAGAGTTTTAGCTCGACTTTTCATTTACTATTTACTTGGTGATAACGTCAAATCTCCAAATTTCTTTTTAATAGCTGGAGTCGTTGCCTTAAATTTATATTCATCACCATCTTTTTTAATTTCAAATACAATTGGCTCTTTCCCATCTTCTTCTAAACTAATTTCATCTTTGTTAATTTTATATGTAAACCCTCTTGTGAAAGCTCCTATCTTGAAAGAAACCGTATTTTTAGCGAATTCTCCTGTATATGATTCGCCATTGGTAGCAACGACATTCCACTTTTTAGATTGCAAATCATCTGATGGATCTTTACCACAAGCACTTAACCCCATAATTGCTATAACTATTAATAAAACATAAATACTTTTTCTTTTTAAATTCTTCATACTTTTTTCTTTCTCCCCCTTTAAATAACAAAAAGGATATGCTTTAGCTCTTTAAAAGCTGAAAGGCATACTCTTTCTATATTTCCCCTAAAATACCTTTCTATGTATATTATTTTACAATAAATTACAAAAACAGTCAAAGATATTCATATATTGTTGTAGTAAGTTTTACAAAAAAATTGGTCAAACTTTTTTATAATATTTGTACACTAATTCACAACAATGAATCTATTTTTGACCAATCTTTTTTCAAAATATGAAGAGTTCTTCTTTAATAAAAACAACATTTTTAGCATACTTTGAATCAAACTTTATTCAAAACCAACAGCTTGAGGAAGGAGAATTTTTTCGGTAAATCCGTTAAATTTATAGCAATTATCGTAGGCGCTGCCGTGATTTAGGTGGCGTCTTGTTTGTTGTTAAGGAAAGATAAGGATGATGGCTATATGATGAACGGATTGAGTGAAATTGTTTTGAAAGCTATATTAAAAATTATTGGGATAGGATTTATCACTTTCTTAATTTGATTAGAAACAGGGTGGCTTATATGGGGACAACAAAACAAACGAACTCAACGAACGAAAATAGAGAAAGGTTAACGGCTCAAAAACATTAGTTTTTAAGATTCTACCAGGATATGAATTTGATTGATGAAATTGGATAAACAGAAAAAATGTTGCCAATTAAAGACCGGATAAGAAAAATACAAAAGAGCAGCCAGCAAAAACTAACTGCTCATCTCCAAGGTGGAATGGAGAAACTATCATGTTGTCCACAATATTGACGGAATATTGAGTTTTATTCAAGAGGTTATGTTATATGATTAATTAAAAACTCTTTTATTAGCAGTAAAACGCCGAGGAGAGATAAGACTTCAATCGAAAACCAAAACATATCTTTTTGAGGCTTTTTAAACTCCATTATTATGGAGGAAAATAAAAATAAGGCAATGACTATCACAATACAGAGACGGATTACATCAGGCATTTATGGCACTCCTAAAAATTAATTATTTTTATTCTATAGGTATTTCCAACGGTACGGAATTTTTAAAACATTTCATGAAAATTCAAATAAAAGAACACTATTCGAGTTCACTTTAAATCTTCATAGCCTCAAGGGAGGTTTTTAGTTTCTCTTTAATTACAATAAAAAATAAAACTGACTCTAATTAGCCAGTTTTTACATATCCCAAAAGTCGGTGGATTTAACGTTGGGTTTTATTTGCCTAATAACTTTTAAAATCTTTTTCATTACAGTTGGACTAGGTATGTATTCTTTATCATTGCACGCCTTTGAAACTGTAGGACGACTTAATTTCGCGGTCTTTTCTAAATCATTTTGGGTGAAGCCATTCTGATCTAAAAAATCCCCTAATTTCGTTCGGTTTTTACCTCCGAATTTCCAAAACACTTAAATCCCTCCTGAACCTATTTTCAATATTGTGGACATAAATGTAAAAAACTATTCGCATAGACGGAAAAAGTTTTTTACATAATGTACAAGCTGTCTACAATATGATGTATCAAAGCAGCTACCACGGTATTTATTAAGGTAGAAGAATACGAGGTTACCAAAGTAAGTTGTGAATGATTACCACAGTATTTATCAAGATTTCTACCAAATTAAAACTACCATGGTATTAAGTAGATGAGGCTACGTAATATCTACATTCTAAATTCCGTTTATAAAGGGGGCATTTAAATGTGTGTTAGGAAAGAAACAATTTCTTTTCGTGAGTTTATGGATCGGTCATACAAAGATAAAGAAAAGAAAATTCGTAAATATAATTCATTTAGTCCTTTGGCATTCCTTCATATGTCGGATCAGGTGTTAAATACTTATATTGCATTAGGAGTTATGGGAACGATTTTAATCGGAGCAGTCATGTTAGAAAAATACTTGGTGCGACATGACTATATATCAGCAGCTAAATTTGTAAGCGAAGGTATTTATCACGGCACGCGAATTGGTGGAGTTTGCTTGATTGGATATGTATTTGTTCGTATCGTAATCATGTTTTAAGGAGGGAAGGGAGTAATGGGGATTATAAAGGAGTGGCTTCGTACGCAAAGGTTAAGGAATCAGCTTATGGAGGTGTTCGGAAAAGCAGGTTTATATACGGAACATCAAACGCGTGGGGGAAAAGTGCCTATTTATCCAAAGGTACATAATGTTTCTTCTTCAGCAGAAAGCGTGAGGTATGTTTTTACCATACCAAACGGATTAGATCCACAGAAGATTGAAAAGAAGTGGTTTTGTTTTCAGCAAATATTAGGACGGAATATTACGATTGAAGGGGATGTAAAAAAGTTTGTACTACATGTATTCCGTTCAGATGCTGGACTAAAACCATACAATTACTGTTATAAAGAATGGCAGCTATTATTAAAAGAATACCGTCTTCCTGTTGTGGTTGGCCGGGACCAATTCGGAAAAACGATTACGTACGATATGGTTGATTCCAATACACCACACTTATTAATAGCAGGGGAAACGGGAAGCGGGAAAAGTAGTATGGTACGTGTTGTACTATCCACACTCATTCAATATATGTCTCCTGATACGTTGCATTTGTATCTTGGAGATTTAAAAAACTCTGAATTTCATTTCTTGCGAAGAGTGAAGCATGTAAAAGAAGTTTGTATGGAAGAAATTGAAATGAAAATAATGCTTCAAAAGATGTGGAAGGAAATTAGAGAACGAAGAAAACTTATGGAAGAATATGAGGTTGATCATATTGATGCGTACAACAAGTTAAATCCAGATCATCAAAAACCATATATTCTACTTGCTATCGATGAAGTGGCTATGCTTAAAGATGAAAAAGAGTGTATGACTACAATTGAAAAGATTTCAGCAGTTGGCCGATCACTTGGAGTCTTTCTTATGCTTAGTATGCAGAGGCCAGATGCAAAGGTGTTAGATGGTAAGTTAAAGCTTAATATGACCGTAAGAATCGGCTTTAAATGTGATAGTGCGATTAATAGTAATATCATGGGTACTCCTGGTTCAGAGCATTTAGAGCAATCAGGCCAAATGATTTTAAAACGAAATGGATTAAAGAAAGTGCAAGCTCCTTATTTGGAATTAAGTAAGGCGAAGCAAATTGTTGAACCATATCGCATGTCTAAAGAGGAGAAAATAGTCCAGAATTCATCGCAAGAAGAAATTCCGTTATTTGGGGTGTTAGATGATGAAGAGTAGAGATAAAGGAATTTTGAATGATTTGAATCGATTTAGATGCATGTCCCGTGACGATATTATTGACTTGCATTTTCAAGGCTTAAAGAATGCGGTAACTTGTTGTAATACGGTTATGAAACGATTAAGAAGAGACGGCTATGTTGATGCTAACGTATTGCAGCACCCATACATTTATTTTCCGCAGCCAAGTTCTATCAGAAAGACAAGTCAAAAAATTCCTCATTTCCTTGGTATTGTGGACGTATACAAACAACTCGTTCATTATGAAAATCCTAAACTATTCAAAGTTGAACCAAAGTATGGGAAAGAATATATGGAACCAGATGCCTTTACTATATGGCGTAGATCACCATTCTTTATTGAAGTGTAAAAGTCGGTTTACAGTAAAAAGGTAATGCAAGATAAGATAAACAGATATGAGTTATACTTCCATAGCCAAGAATGGCATAATGAATCCTGGCAACCGAAAGGTTCTAAATTCTTTCCTTCAATCCTTATAATTACTGGCAAACATTACGACGTTCAATTTCCTCATTTACGTATATTTCAGGCGAATTCTATAGAAAGTTTTATGAAAAATTTAGCGGTGAAATCATAAAGAAAGCCTGCATAGTGCAGAGCTTTTTTCTTTTCAGTAATGTATTAAGCCATGTGTGATGCTGATTGTTAGAAGGCGGTAAATGAGGGGAGTTAATTTGAAACAAGTCATGAAATAGTAAAGAACATGAAGAAGAAAGTAATGATTCAAATGATTTTCAATGGTTAAGCAAATATTTCATTGTATAGCGCCTAGGAGGATAATATCTCATTTGTAAGTATTTATGTAGGTAATTTTGTTATCTTACGAAAATGTAATGTGGACGTCATGTTTTTGAACCTTTTGAAGTACTAAATTTATTAAGGTTGATCCCCCTTCAAAAGGTGTACCTTTTGGGATATAAAAACCCAATTCATTTATCAATGATCTCCTTGTATATGAATAGAATATAAAAAAGGAAATCGAAATGATTTCCTTTTTTACTTTGTAAGCTGTAAAGCTTTCATATAATCATCCTTTTTCTCAAAGGCCCTTTTTACCTCTTCAGCCGTTAATACATAATCTACTGCAATATTTTGTAATAAACTCTTATCAGCATTTGGCAGCTGAATCGTTATGTCTTCCACACTACTCTTATTATTTTCAATTGTTTTATTAAATTTCTGAATACTTCTTGCAAGCTCCGCTAATTTTTCCATATGTGCAAGGTTGTTTAAATCCAAAAAGATATTACTTCTGAAAATTGCCGTAACATAATGCTTCGAATGTTTCTTTGCTATTTCTTTCTCAAACTTCTTATCGAAAATAGTATCCCCCGTCTGCATTTGATCCAACGTAAATATATTGCTATTCCCTTTTCCTTCATAAATAACTAATAGATATAAACTGAATCAGATACAGACATTAAATAATAGAAAAAAGCCCCTAATATTCCAGTAATAAAAATAATAAATCCCATATTGCGTATGCTCTTAATTTTTGCTTGTAGTCCATTGAATCCCGCTAATAACCCACTTAAAGGAAATAGGGTAAAGTATGGAACGGGTGAAAGAAGATATTCTGCATCAATCCCCATACCCCAACACACAAAAGGTAGTACGACAAGGGAAAGACTAAGTAATCCCATTACACTTACGAGTAATTTACGATTTTCAATCCCTGCAATAATTAAATAAATCCCACCAATAAATCCACATAACCAGAAAATGGGCATAAAGTAAATCCAAAGAAAGCTCAAGATGATCATATATAATTTTCTCCTAGTTAATAAGTTGTATTTCAACAATTGTAAAATGATACATAATAATAGAAAAAAGCTATGCATCCTACTTCATAGGAACAATAGGACTTTTTAATTGCATAACATAGTCCGTTTAAGAACATGAGTGGTGTTTCCACACATTACAACGTACAGCAAATCAATTGAGTACAAATTTATTCTATGTGTAATCATTATTGTAAGCTCAAATAAAAGGAAAACCCTTCTAATGTAGGTATATATTCCCTTTTCTTCAGTTTTAAGAAATTATTTAATTTTCCGGATCCCCTGTTAATTTATCAAGTTGATCTAGTGCTTTTTCTAAATCAAACGAATTAAACCAACGGTAATCATGATTGTCTAAAATACGATAATGCTTGCTAATCAGATTTTGTTGTAAGCGAAAGTCCCCTTTTTCTTGAATTTGTTTCCACCAGACTTTTCCTCCCAATGTTTTTTCTTTGAAGTTGTTAATACTTTTATGGGCTATTGTTTCGATTACTACTAACGGATCATCTCCTAGAGTGGACTGTAAAACCTCACTATCCCTAAATAATGCACAAATAGCAACGGTATTGGTCCAACCCGTATTAGATCTTCCCTTCTCGATTTGAACAAGTGTTTTCTTTGAAATGCCGAGAACTTCAGCCATTTTATCCTGCGTATACCCTTTTTCAGTACGAATTAACTTTATTTTCGTTGAAATGAGTTCAGTTATAATCTCCTTATTCACTTTCTCTTCTCCTTTAAAAAGTAACTTATGTGTCATTTAGTGTAATTTTACATCTTTACTCATCTTTTTTCAACTCGATTTTTTCCTAGACCTGGAAAGGAAAAATCAGCGGTTATCAAATATTTTAATATATATATATCATTTTCTAATGAAAACACCCCTTTTAATTACGAACAAAGTAATGTAGCACAGAAATTGTTTATAATTAATGAGGGTGGAATTTGGTAGAGGAATATAAATAAAGCAAGAAAATAGACCACCAGAGTGAACAGCTAGTGGAGTTGAGTAAGCAAGATGGTATGATCTTAGAAAAAGCTGCGAAAATGATTGCAAAGCAGTTCGGAATTGATAATAAGAAAATGGAGTTCCAGGGGACAGATCCAGTTCCTTATTAAATGCAATACCAATACCAATTCCAACAACAATATAGCGCTATGATAGAAGAAATTAATAAGGTGCAACAAGCGAATCTGTTAGAAATGGAAAAGAGATTAGGTGATCGTATAGATCAAAGGAATAAATTAATCGAGAAAGATATGAAAGAGCGGAGGGAACATGAAGAAAGGATAGAAAAAGGCTAGAGCTAAGAGATGAAAATCTTATGAAGATGGTCAGAGAGATTCAAGATGCTGAACGTAGTATCTCCAAAATTATCTTTTGTAGTTGAAGTTTTCCAAATAATAAGTTACATTTTTAAAGTTCAAGCAACTTTATGACAGTACAAAAAGGGGAGAAATATTGTTATTATGCAAAAAATAAAATGGAAGAACTATGTATGTTATTTTGTTATTCTTATGCTTCTTGGAACAGCAGTAACAGTCAAACCAGCTATCTCTAAAGCTGAGGAATCTGATGTTAATATTACATTGTTGGGTACTGCAGATATTCATGGCCGATTTATGCCTTGGGATTATGCGCTTGATGGTACAAATACGAGTGGAAGTTTAACGCAGCTTTATACGCTTATAAAGAAGGTACGTCAAGAAAATCCAAATACCATATTATTAGATGCCGGGGATACAATTCAAGGAAACTCAGTAGAATTATTCAATGATAAGCCACAATCTCCAATGATGGTAGCGATGAACGCAATGGGATATGATGCTTGGGCATTTGGAAATCATGAATTCAACTTTGGATTAGATACATTGAAAAAAGTTAGTGAGCAATATAAGGGAAAGACGTTAGCAGGAAATATTTACAAGGAAAATGGAGAGCGTTTTCTTCCTGCATATACGATTGTTGAAAAAGGTGGAATTAAAGTCGGGATTATTGGTATGAATACACCAATGATTAGTGACTTTGAAAAAGGGACAAATCATTTGGATGGTTTAGTGGTGAAAAATCCAGTAGAAGAGACAAAAAAGGCAATTAAAGAATTAGAAGGTAAAGTAGATGTAATGGTAGGGGTTATGCATATGGGACGAGAAAATGAGAATGGAATCCCTGGTACTGGAGTTCAAGATATTGCGAATGCTTGTCCGGAACTAAGCGCTATTTTTGCAGCTCATATGCATAAACTTGTAAAAAAAGAAGTTGTAAATGGTGTTATTATTACAGAACCAGATAAATATGGAACACATATCTCACGTATTGATCTTACTTTTACAAAGCAAGATGGAAAACTGGTTTTAAAAGATAAAACAGCTACCGCATTACCTGTAAAAAATGTTGATGGAACAACGGTATTATCCGATCCTACACTTGAAGAAACACTAACACCTTTTCACGAGTATGCGAGAGGAGATGCAAATGTTGTAGTCGCTCAATTAAAGGGTAGAAATCTTGTTCCTGAAAATGAAATAAAGGGTATTCCAAGTGTGCAAATTCAAGAGACACCTTTATCAGATTTCTTTCATGAAGTCATGCTCTATTACAGCAAAGCAGATGTAGTAGCCCACCAAATTGATAACGATTATGCCCGTTTGGATGTAGGTCCTATTAAGAAGAAAGATATTGCGTACAATTACCAATATGCTTTGGGAGAAATTACAGTATATAAGATAACTGGGAAAGATTTAAAAGACTACATGGAATGGGCGGCAGGGTATTTTAACTCATCTCGTGCCGGAGATGTAACAGTTAGCTTTGATAAAACCCGCCGTGCGTCTAAATACAGTACGAACGATTTCTTTGGGGGCGTAAAATACGAAATTGATTTAACAAGACCATATGGAAGTAGAATTACAAATTTAAGATCTATTCGTACAAATAAACCAATCGGAATGAACGATGTTATGACGCTGGGAATGAATGCATATAGAATGGAGGCTCTTCAGGCAAAAGGAGGAGCTTTAGAGGGACGTAAGTTTGAACAAATTTGGTCATCTAAACAAGAGAATGCATTCGGAGAAACAGGTGGAACCATTCGTAACCTTGCTATTACATATTTAAAAGAGGTAAAGAATGGTGTATACACGCCAAAAATCATGCATAATTGGAAAATTACTGGTGTAGATACACATTCTTCAGAGCATAAGGCTGTAGTGGATCTTGTAAATAAAGGGATTTTAGAAATTCCAAAAACAGAAGATGGAAAATATACAAATATAGCATCTATTAATACTAAAGATTCAATTACAAAAGAAGAGATTGTAGCACTCTCTCAAAAAGCTAATATTAATCCGAATCAGTTTAATCATGTAAAAACAAAAGGTGAATTTTACATAAAACTTAATAGGAGTATTAAAAAAATATAAGAAAAATATAAGAAAAATGGTTCTGGTGCAAAGATGCACTGTTTGAAAAAGAGTGTTAGGCAAAAGGGAATCCATAAAGGGTTCCTTTTTACATTTTTATATTGGTTAATAACATTTAGACGTCTAACAATTCATTTGTTAATCTCCCCCCATTTATTCTTTCTAAATATATCATTATCAAACTGTTTGTTATTGTTTATATTAGAATGATCAAATGTAATTTGTTGCTGTGGGTCATTATACATTTTAAGTGGCTATAAGAATATGTAAAATCTTATATTCCTCGTAGGAAGAATTACTTGAAAACGGTTGATAGTTAAGATAGGTTAATTATTAATAGATGAAAAAATTGGTAAAGTAGGTTAAGTACAATTGGAACAGAAAAAAGTAGTAAACCAAAAAGAGTTAATGAAATACTTTAATATAGCAAAAGATTCATTACTTGCTATGGAAAAAGAGGGATTGCCGTTTAAAAGAATTGGAACTCGTGAGAAAGAGTATGATATATAGCTAGTAAAAGAATGGCTTCAAATAATGAGAGAAGAAATTTATTCAATGGTAATCGGTCAGGAATATGATAATAAAGAAATTTCTAGGGTATATAAATGTGGGAATATGGGAGGGATGAGACGATCTAAAAAAACAAATACATTAGTTTTGTTCTCTGATCGTACAAAAGGTATTTACGATGACCGCTGGGATAAGGATATATTATATTACACAGGGATGGGCCAAGAAGGAGATCAAGTTTTAGAAGGGAATCAAAATAAGACTCTATATGAATCTAGAGAAAATGGAGTAGATGTTTACTTATTTGAAGCATTTGAATCAGGAAAGCACATTTTTATGGGGCGAGTAGAGCTTGTAGATCAACCTTTTCAAGAGATCCAAGAGGATACACAAGGAATGGATAGAAATGTATGGGTTTTTCCAATCCAGTTATCTAATAAGCATGTAGTTATTTCTGAGAGTGTTATTCAAAATCGTCAAGAGAAAGAAAAGCAAAAAGCAAGAGAACTAAGTTATAACAAATTAAAGGATCAAGCTAAAAAGGTAGTATCTCATGGTAATAATAAACGCTTTACAAAAACTACAACATATCAACGAAATGAGTATGTAGCTGAGCTAGCTAAAAGGCGTGCACAAGGTATATGCGAGTTGTGTGAGCAGTATGCTCCTTTCCAAGATAAAAAAGGGAATCCATACTTAGAAGCACATCATGTGAAATGGCTATCAGAGGGTGGAGAAGATTCAATTTATAATACTATTGGAGTATGTGCAAATTGTCATCGAAAGTTACATGTTGTAAATCTACATGAAGATGTTGCAAAATTAGAGGAAAAGTTAGCGCGATATAAACAAGAAGACGAGGTGTATGAAGTATAAGTACCTTAATAAGATGTGAAAGGAGTGACGATTCATGAAGAAGAAAGTATTGGTTGTTGGAGCGGTTATTTTTAATGAGAAAAATGAAATACTCTGTGCATTACGTTCTCCTGCAATGTCATTACCGAACTATTGGGAATTTCCAGGTGGAAAAATTAATGAAGGGGAAATGCCGCAAGAAGCATTGGTACGTGAGATTAAAGAAGAACTAGGGTGTTTTATTACGGTAGGTGAAAAAATAGAAGAAGTTGAGCATGAGTATGAAAATATTTTTGTCCATTTAGCTACTTATAAAGCGTACATAGAGTATGGTATGCCTAAGACACTGGAACATGCAGAGCTAAAATGGGTTAATGCTAATGGTTTATTAGAGCTAAAATGGGCCCCGGCGGATATTCCGACTGTAGAAGTTTTGTGTTTGAAATATAAAAATTCAGGTCTGAAATAAGAAATAATGAGCTAGGTTTTATAAGTTATTAACTGTTTTGAAAGTAGTTGTAGGACTTCGTAAGTGCGTATTTGACTTCACTGATAAAACCTGTGAAGCATTGTAACCCTTGCGGCTAAAAAATTGTAGAAAAATAGCGTACTATCTCTTAGTAGAACTCCATTTAACAGTACTGTATGGCTTCGGTGGCTCGAACTCATGACCTCCACCCTGTCAAGGTGGCGCTCTCCCTGCTGAGCTATGGGATCTCAACAAACGGACAGTAAAATCGCTGCTTAATAAACGGTTAATTGCAAAGTACAGGTTGTGAGGGTTGTCCAAACGGTGCGGTAAAGCTAACAGAGAATGGACTTAATGTGTTACGGGCGTTAGGGTAATGCGAGGATATTGATTATATATGGGGGTAAAGAAGTTGAAAAACATTGAAGTTCTAAATAAATACATTGAAGGGTTTTCTGATGCTCTCCCTACGTGGTTAAAGCATCTAATCGAGGCAGAGGAGATACATCAAAACTATGAGAATGTACAGGTACTTGGTGCATTAAAAACAGATGCGGTGTTGTACTATGTACACCGTACGCTGCAAGTGTTAGATGGGTTGTCTTTAGATGAAGAAGCGTATCACATTATTGAAAAGGTACTAACGTATAGTGAGCTTGCAAAGGTAGGCTCTTTAAAACAGCGGGAGCAATGGAAGAAAAACGGAATTAACCTATTGGTACATAACGAGGGTTCTGCTGATATCTTTAGTGATATTCAGTTTATCGAACGTATAGAGACAAACTTAAACTCTACTGAGTATTTGTTTGTTCGAGATTTAATTAGAACACATGGATTAATCGGGCAGTATATCCGCGGGGAGGCTCGTTTGGGCTCTCATGTTGATTTGATTAACACGTATAGAGAAGAGTACGGAGACGGTAGGTTAAAGGAGATTCTATACTATCTTAACCAATGTATTATTGAGGGCGTATCAAAATCCTTGTGGAGTGAAGTAAAGGACGATGTGAAGATTACAATTGATGGTCTGTTTGATGGCTATGTGGAGCCATTTACTTCTCGCATACATAGACTCACGCCAAAACATAAGGAGTCAGCATTTGAAAAAGATATAATTATGGGGAGCGAGAAGAGTGGCGTTCAAACCTTCTTATCTGATAAGGATTTGTGGTATGTAGAACCGTCTATGCATGCTCTTAGCTTCGAGGATATCTGGACAGTTTTTGTTATGTTAAAGAACGAGATAGGCACTGGAAAAGTTCAGCATATCCATTTCGAGAAATTGATGCAGCAGTTGCACTATGATTTCAAGGGCGAGAAGAAGGACAACGTGTATCGTAAACGGGTTATTGAGAAGTATCTACGGGAGTACCGTGAGAAAGAGAAGCCGGATACAACGCATGTTTCCTTTGAGGTTAAAGTCGATGAAGATATGAAGACTGCGTATGTGTCATTTCAGTTTTCTGCTGTAGGTGAGGCGTTAATTACCTTCTGTGTAGAGGCAGAAAAGGTAGATATGATGCATGCTCGGGCAAACGTGCTGCTGTTTGATTTCTTCGGGTTACGTAAGGATGCGTATGATAGATTTCATAACGAAGAAGTGTATCTGGAGCATATGAATAGTTCGGCTGATGATAAACGAATCATTCTTGATTATATAAAGGGAGATACGGTTGTAGATGTCGGAGCCGGTGGTGGTGTCATGCTAGACATGATTGAAGAAGCGACCGAGGATAAACGAATCTACGGTATCGATATTTCCGAAAACGTGATTGATACGTTGAAAAAGAAGAAGCAGAACGAGGGTCGTTCTTGGGACGTCATTAAAGGGGATGCAATCAACTTAAGCAGCTCGTTTGATAAAGAATCGGTTGATACGATTATATATTCTTCTATCCTTCATGAGTTGTTCTCTTATATCGAGTATGAAGGTAAGAAATTCAATCATGAAGTAATTAAAAAGGGTCTGCAGGGTGCCTACGAGGTGTTAAAGCTGGGAGGTCGTATTATCATTCGTGATGGCATCATGACCGAAGAAAAAAGGTTAATGCGTGTGATTCGTTTTAAAGATGCAGGCGGAATGAAGTTCTTAGAGCAGTATGTCCATGAATTTAAGGGTCGTATAATCCAGTATGAGGTACTTGCAGACAATACAGTCAAAATGCCTGTTAACGATGCGATGGAGTTCTTATATACGTATACCTGGGGCGAGGATTCCTTCGTTCATGAGGTGCAGGAGCAGTTTGGAATCTTTACGCCAAACGACTATAAGGATTTCGTAAAGGGTATCTTTGGAGATAAAGTAAACATCGTTCAAGCTATGAACTATTTGCAGGATGGATATACAAGCCATCTTAGCGAGAAAATCGAGTTTAAAGATGAGTCTGGGAATGCGGTTGTGCTACCGGATAGTACGTTCTTTATGGTTTTAGAAAAGGTAAAGTAATAGGTTATTGGTACAAATAAAGTATAAAGGGATAAAGGGCAATGAAAATCTTAGAAATGCAATACACAAAGGAAGATAAAACAACTTTACAATCTAGGGTTGTCGAGTGCTGATGATACGCTTTGTTTATTCATTTTAAAAACTCCTAAGATTTGTTAATTCAATTATATAAGACAGAAAAATCGCTGGGAAGCGGTAAATAAGGATGAATTGTATAAAAATGAGGTTTGATTTGAAAACGACTTTCCAAATCGGTTTATTTTGCATTTTGATGAAGAAGTTAATACATAAATCCCTTATATTTTTAAACAATCTTTGTTTGAAAATATAAGGGATTCTTTTTTTGATGAACTGAATCTTCTTAACAACTTTTTAATCGAACTTTATTTTAAGCCAACATCCTGCCCCGTTAGTTATGTATAAATGGAAAAGTACTAAGTTTACTGGTTTTTAAGGTTTTTCTTTGCAATTCACTTTTTGTTTGATGTTCTATCTACATCTGAAATAGGTAAATCTGTGCCATAGAGGTCTTGAGTAACATCTTTTTTGTTAACATTGTTGTTGGGATTGTGTTCCTCTTGAGATGATGTTTCTAATATTTGTTCTTGGGCTTTACTAGGGTTATTCAAAGCATCCTATGGGATGTGATTAAGCTGTTGGCTTAATAGATTTCCATTATCCATGTTATGCAGTTCCTTTTTGGATTTAGATAAAAAACAAAATAATAATAAATGGTTACTTAGATATTTTTTGTTTTTGAATATAATGATGAATATGTTGTTTTAATGAAGCCATTTATTTAGAGATTATATAGTTTTTTAGGGATAGCATCGTATTGAAAATCTCTGGGGATATTATTGTAAAGGAGGTATATTTTTAAAAATTATATGTTTATAAAAAATACTATAAAAAACATTGTATGTTTAAATATTATATGTTACATTAATGTTACAATAACATTACATAAAGTTACTTTTATTTCATTTATCTTTCTTTATGTTTATTTTTGTTACGAAATGTAAAATTAAAATGGTTTATCAATGTGTATAAGGGTGTGTGTAGTAAAAAGTCTGTGCTAGAACTACATGCAAATTATAAAATTTCCTTTCTGTCTTAAAAGAAGAATACCAACTATTTAGGTTTTTTTGTAATGAGATTAAATAAAATGTACTTCCTTTCCCACACAATTTAGTACATGTTTATGGTTTAGTCTAATTGCTACATAGACCCTTATACATATGAATTTAACTGCATTAAAGAAAATATTATTACTTAAAACAATATTAAAAAACTAAACTTTTAATAATATCATCTTAGACATTTTATTTGTTCTAAAAAAATGCCTAGATGGTATTTTTAATAGGGGAACTTTAAAGTTACATTATTTATTGAATCTAATAATACATACAAATGAATTTTTAGATTTAAATTCATTATGAATCTATATATAATCATTGAGGTATATAAAATGAAACATTCTTATAAGGTGTTTATATGTGTTTGGATAGTAATTATATTATTTTTTGTAACTTATTATGGATACAACTTGATATCTGATAATAATTAGTAATAAAAAAGAAAGATTTATTGGTTAGCATTTAACCAATAGATCTTTCTTTGAGTTAGCATCCTTCACATAATTATTATTGAGGAAGGAAAAATGTACGGAGAAATTTTATGAAATATAAGTATAGTCTAGTCTAATTTCTAATGGTTCCAGTATCTTTAATTTTGACGTGAGTTTTTACATTTATTTTAGCCTCTGTTAATGCTTGCGGCCAATTTCTTTTTAGTTTTTTCCACTCTTTATATTGAAAAGCTCTAGCATATAATGATAATCCAATTGGATCAATTTTATTCTTTTGTATTTCATACAACGTATGTTGTAATTTTTTATTAAGTTCTTCCTGGATATCCTGTTCTAAATTATTTATGGCTTTATTATTATCAACATGTCCATTTTTCAAATTTCTATTGATTTTTTCTATTAAAGCTACATTAGCGTATATGTCAAAATTAAATGTAAACTTTACTTTTTTTCGGTACTTTGCATATAGATGGTAAATCCGTTAATCACGGTAGGGCTTTATTTCAAACCCACACAAGAAAAATTAGATTACCTGCACACTAAAAAGTATAGCGAACAGGTAATCTAGGTGTTTTGAGATTAATGAAAAACTAATTTATTTTTTGAATTCTTCCATCAATAATAGGCTGAATTGGTTCTTTTGCTTGTTTAATATAATCTACTAATGCTTCAAAATCAGTTGGTCCTGTTTCAGCATCTTTTCCATTTTTAAAGGACACAAATCCATCTCCACCTGAAGCTAGAAATGCATTCGCAACGACGCCGTAAGTTTTAGAAGGAATAATTTCTTCTCCATTTGTTAAGCGAATACTTGTGACTTTTTCTCCATTTGGCTTGTTCGCATCCCAAGTGTATTGGATCCCTGAAATTTGAAGCATTCTTGTTATGTCTTTTTGCCATTGTTGATTTAAAATATCACGAATGTCTTGACCCGTTAAATTAACTTTTATTAATTGATTTCCGAATGGTTGAATGCCATATACCTCTCCCCATGTAATATCACCAGCATCTAAGTCATTACGAATACCACCGGGATTCATAAGAGCAATTTGGGATTGCATTGTTGCACGCTGGGTATCAGCGATTAAATTGCCGAGAGTAGATTCACCAGCCGTATTTTGTTTTCGATCTAGTGGAGCGGTAGATTTACCAACAACTTCATTGACAAGAGGTGCGATTTTTTCTTGATACTTCTCCATCTTCTTCTTTATTTGTTTATCAGGCTCTATGCCTTCATGGTAGGTTGTAACAATTTCTGCTTTTTTCTCAACAATATCTTTTGTCTTACGATCAATCTTTACATCAACATCAGCAAAAGCCATTCCATAAGAATTTGCTTGTACGACAAGTTTATTATTAACAGTTCCATTTACATAGGTGTGGCTATGCCCGCCAAAAATAACATCGACTTCTGGATCAGTCTCATTTGCTAATCGGACGAGATCACCATTTGTTACGCCGCTCTCATCTGTTGTACCTCCGTTATGCGCAAGAACAACGATAGATTTAACGCCTAGTTTTTTCAATTGCTTTACGGATTTGTTAATGGCTTCAACTTCATCTGTAATTTCTACATTCTTTAGCATAGTAGGCATAACAACGTTAGGAACATCTGTTGTTACGACTCCGATAAAGCCAACAGGAACTCCTTGTACCTTTTTTATAGTAAATGGTGGTAAAAATAGACGACCGGTGGATTTATTATAGAAATTTGCGGCAACATATGGGAATTTTGCTCCTTTAAAATTCCCTGTTTTTTCATGGTATCCACCATAAATAAGGCGGTGCATTTCTTCAATGCCTTCATCAAATTCATGATTTCCGATGGTTCCAACATCAAATTTTAAATCATTTAGAAATTCAATCGTGGGTTCGTCTTGTAATAATGCTGAAACAGGAGGACTTGCTCCAACGATATCGCCAGCATGAACCTTTAATGTATTCGGATTTTGTTTTTCACGATCACGTAAATAAGCAGCTAAGTACTCAATTCCCCCTGCATCTTTATTGTTAATTTTCTTTACAGTGTCTAGTTGCCCATGAAAATCGTTAATACCGAGCATTTGTACATCTATGTAGCGGTTTGGTTCTGTAGTTGCTTGAGCCGGAGGCGCAGCAAATACACTTGAAAAAGTAACTGTACTTAATGCTAAAGCAACTGGAATGATTTTTTTCAACATAAAATTTTCTCTCCCCTTATCACAATCTGACATCATACGATATAATCTGACATCATACGATATAATTTTAATAGATTAAGAGGATTATTTCTATAAAAATTCTACTAATTATAAAAAATAATAAGATTTTATTGTTTTCCGACAAAAGACTCCTTCCTCAAAAATGTGAAGGTGTGAAACACCAATTTTAGGTGGGAGATGAATATCGGTAGGCGTGAGCCTACGTTTTTTTGATTAGGATATAAAGAAAAAGTGCCACCGGCACTCCAAACATATATATAAAATCAAAACGCACATCATTGGAGCCAATGGCATGCGCTACATAAATTGTTAGATATTCGCACACATCTGTTTTACAAACTATTCACAGGAAAACAGATTCATATGGATGAAATGACAGAATCAGAGTAAACGTAAAATAGGGTGAGTGCAAAATTATGGATGTTTCTTTTACATTGTTCTTTGTGGGTAGCCTTAGGAAAGGGCGAATTTACAATAGAAATGTAATAATTACTAAGATAATAACTTTTCCCTTCGTTTTGAGGGTCTTCTTTAAATAATACCGTCAAACAATATATTATTTTGGTAGCCGTTGGCTATTACAGTCGTTTTTCTTTAAGCTATCACGATGTATCTGAGATCCTGAAAGAACGTGGTATTTCCGTTCGCCTAACAATCATCCTGCCATGGGTTCATGAATATGGCAGTCTAATCTATCAAGTTTGGAAAAGGAAAAACACAAATCACCACCATGCTGGACATTTAAATGAGACTTATATCAAGGTGAAAGGTGAGTGGCGCTATCTATATCGTACCATTGATAGCGATGGGTATACGCTTGATTTTTAGCTTCGAAAAACACGTGATCATCAAGCAGTTTATATGTCCATGAAGCGACTTATCAAAGCCTGTGGAGAACCAACGGTTCTTACCACAGATAAGGCTCTAGTCTTACTTTGTGTGTTCAAAAAACTGAAAAAGAATGGTCTTTATATGCGTACAAAACATTGTAAGCATTTCAATAACCTAATTGAACAGGATCACCGTCATGTAAAACGGCGCTTCGCCAAATCTTCTGGATTTCAAAATCTCCGCCATGTTTCACGTATAAAAGGTATCGAGACTATTCATCCGCTATATAAGCAAAGGCGAAGTCTGCAAAGAGACTCCGCTTTTTCAACATACAATGAACTTCAACAAATACTAGCAACTTCCTAATCCTTTTTCCTCATTCACCAATCTGTTTATGCTTTTTTCAAACTTTGCAACAGATCCTTCTATTATTATCGTGTTACTGTATAACAATGCATCTAGAAAAAGTATAAAATAAGTGGTTTTGATTGAGGGATTTATAAGAGGTACTACCACACACCCATCAAGCTAGTATTTTGAATTTTTTTGTGTAAATCCTTATTGACATAACGAGTGTATATTGATAAAATTCAATTCATAAAATATAGATAATTTCATAAATTTCAAATCAGATGAAAATTAAATCTGATTTCTCTTATCCAGAGAGGTGGAGGGACTGTGCCCTGTGAAACCCAGCAACCATCAACTTTTACATTGAAATGGTGCTAATTCCTGCAAAGCAAATGCTTTGAGAGATGAGAGGAAGGGATACTGTTGATATATGCATAAAAACCTTTCTGCTCATTCTAAAAGCGGAAAGGTTTTTTGTTGTTCGAATGAGAGCTAAGGATATTCTGAGAGAAAACAGAGCAATTTATACAGCCGATGGTAAGTAATATTTATGAGTTCATTCTATCCCATCATATATTTAATATTTTGCCCGCTTAGTTATATTAGCGATCCCATTTATGATGATTCTCCGTGGGGTAAGTGTAGAACTGCCAGCTTTAATGATTGGAGCTTTAAAAGCAATAGGAGCAAAACGAGCACGATTATTGGGAAGGTATTAATTCTAGAACCCTTACTAACACCAGTAGTTGGTATTACCATAACGACTATTTGAGTTATGGGTGCTGGTAGAAAAGGGAAACTTGATTGTTTAGAAGGATTTCAGTGCAGGAATAACGATGTGACAATCATTGCAACAATTTGTGTATTACTCATTGTTTTTCTAATTCAATGGGTTAGTAATTTTGTTACAACGTGAATTGATAAAAAAATAAATACATAAAAAAGAAGAAGGGTGTTTACAACATGAAAAAACTATTACTATCAGCACTTATTACAACGGCAATTTTTGGTTTAGCTGCTTGTGGAGGAAAAAGTGAAGATAAGCTTGTTGTTGGTGCTTCTAATGTACCGCATGCAGTTATTTTGGAAAAAGCAAAACCGTTACTTGAGAAAAAAGGTGTAAAGCTAGAAATTAAAAAATTCCAAGATTACGTATTACCAAATAAATCATTAGCGAATAAAGAATTAGATGCAAACTATTTCCAAGGTATTCCATACTTAGAGAAAGAAATGAAAGACAAAAAATATGATTTTGAAGTAGCTGGAAAAATACACATTGAACCAATCGGTTTATATTCTCAAAAATATAAAAACCTAAAAGAGCTTCCAGATGGTGCAACAATTATTATGAGTAATGCAATTACTGATCATGGACGTGGTTTAGCGATTTTACAAAAAGAAGGTATTTTGAAAATTAAAGATGGTGTAGACCCTGTAAAAGCAACCGTAAAAGATATTGCAGAAAACCCAAAAAATTTGAAATTCAAAACAGACATTGAACCTGGTTTATTAACAAAAATGTATAAAAATAAAGAAGGCGATGCTATTTTAATTAATGCTAACTATGCAATTGATGCAAAATTAAATCCAAGGAAAGATGCAATCGCGATTGAAGGTAATGATTCTCCATATGTAAACGTAGTTGCAGTTCGTAAAGGTGATAAAGATAAGAAAGAAATTAAAGCACTTGTAGAAGTATTGCATTCGAAAGAAATTGAAGACTTTATTAATAAGGAATATAACGGTGCTGTTATTCCTGTAAAAGAATAACTTTGAAAAGAATGGAGAATTTCGAGAGCGAGCCCTTCAAGATCAAGCACAGGAGCTAGGTGCTTAATGTGTATAGCTTAGTCAACAGGTCGCAAGTACATTACTCATATTACTCTTTCATAAGGAATCCGGTGCTGAATCATCAGTACCGGATTTTTGGTTCTGGTGCAAAAACTTCAGGACACTTGCAATAGATCTATAAATCTTGGAAATACTGATACGATTACTTTAGAAATTGTGCGTGATTGGTATGGAAAAGGAAAATGTATTCAAATGGAAGTATTATCAGCCAGATATTATTTTGTTAACGGTACAACCTCAGTTTTCGTGATTTTGTGGAGATGATGGAGGAAAGAGGATTACACACAACGATTATGCGATGGGTTCATCAATATGGACCTCAATTCGGTATTGATAATTTATAAAAGGTTGATAATTTGTAATAAAGTTTGATCAAATGTCCTATATTGATATGCAGGGTTTTTACTTTTTCAGCAATCGGGTCATTTGTTGAATAATTAAATCCCTATTATTTTGCTGCGGTGAATATACTTTGGATATGTTAAGACTTTAAATAGGATAGGAGTGAATAAGTAATTATGAAACAAGCGATACGCATTCTTATTTCTGGTGCGAGCATTACCGGTCCGGCACTCGCTTACTGGCTTCACCGTTACGGCTTCGACGTGAGTGTAATAGAACGCGCACCAGCATTGCGCTCTGGTGGATACGGGGTTGATATCCGTGGTGCAGCTGTTACGGTGCTTAGACGGATGGGGATACTTGATCAAGTCCGTGCAGCTGACACAAGCATGACCGGTGTTTACTTCGTGAACAGCAAAGGCGAGATTGAAGGTCAATTAAGTGAAGCAAGTCTAGCGAACCAGCAGGGTCTGGACATCGAAATCATGCGTGATGATCTGAGTAATATTTTGTACGATTTAACTAAGGATACAATCGAATACATTTGGGGCGATTCGATTACCGCTATACATGAAACTGAAGCTGGTGTAGAAGTCCAATTTATTCATGAAAAGCCACAGACATTTGACCTGGTCATCGGTGCGGACGGGCTTCATTCTAATGTGAGGTCCCTGACTTTTGGTGACGAAGCACAGTTTAAACGTACACTTGGTTGTTATATCTCTATTTTTACCCTCGAGAATTACCTTAACCTCGACCACTGCCAACTGCTTTATACAATTCCAGGCAAAACTGTAGGTATGTATAGTGCCCGTGACAATACTGAAGCAAAAGGTATGTTCTTGTTCCAATCAGAGGCATTGAAGTACGACCGCTATGATGCAGAATCTCAAAAGAAACTTGTAGAAAATGCCTTCGTAGACCATACGGGCTGGGAAACTTCGCATATACTTAAAACTATGAAAGAAGCAACAGACTTTTATTTTGATGAGATTTGCCAGATTCACATGCCAACGTGGTCAAAAGGTCGAATTACATTGGTAGGTGATGCGGCGTATGGCCCATCACCTCTATCGGGTCAAGGTACTAGTCTAGCGCTTATCGGAGCTTATGTATTAGCTGGTGAACTCAAAGCCACGCATGACGATTATTCCCGTGCCTTTGTTACCTACGAACAAGAGATGAGAAAGTTTGTTGAGAAAAATCAAAAAATAGGGCTACTAGCTGCTGGGAGCATGGTTGAAAAATCAAGCTTTAAAATCTTTCTGCGTAATTTAATGTTGCGAGTACCCACCCTTATGGTCGTACAGTTTAAGATGATTTCGAAAATGGTAGCGAAAGCCGCTAACGGGATCGAGCTAAAAGATTATTGATATGGATATTTAAGAGGGGAGTTTTAGCCCACCTTTAATTTCTTTGCTGGGTGTTATTATCAAAAAGTAGCACGAACAAAAAAACTGCCCATTATTTAGTAACTATATAAAACCTGAAAAATTTGTGAAGTTGAAATAAAGTCGCGATGTTTTAAAAAAGTTGCGAAGCTTTGCCTCTTTTAGATATTTTAGTCTAAAGGGGTGTTTTTATTTTTAAAAGAAAAAGAACTTCTGAGATTGTTGAAGAAGATAAAAAAGTTAAATTTTGCCACGATTCTGATGTCGTATGCGAAACTGCTCTTCTTTACAGGTCAAACCTTCTGGTTTCTTTTATTTCAATATCATTTAAATCCATAATTCTTTTCCTTTTTTTGTTCACTATACGTAAGACTCTACTAGAAACAGATCTTTTTTTTATTTTTCACTATAAGTAGCTAAATATGCAGCCATCGCGTTAGAAATATCCCGAATCGGGTTTCCGTTGTTATTTAAATGTTTACACCTCTTATGTGAACCCGTTAATCTTTTCAATCCTATTTTCAATTTCGTTATTCCCCCATTAATTACAGAGACGCCCCTGTTAGTTAAATAACAATCTCAAAGACACTCATTAGAGTATCTTTTTTATCTGAAATTCACATTAAACTATTTAAACTGCATAAACGAATATAATGAAATTAAACTTTGATGGGAACCCTATTTGCTTGTGTTGTAAAAATAAACTGTTGCAGATTAAATCAGAGAAAGACACCTAAGGGTGTCCTTCTACATTTCGAATAACTTTTAGTTTCTTTGGGCTTATTTCACGTCCCAAAAGGAACACCTTTTGAGGTAATCATAATTCTATGTAAAAACACGCACACTTAAAAGAGATATTAAGAGGGGGTACGTATACTTATTTGGGGAATGAAAAGTTGAGAAAATGGTGTGTTTAGAATTTTTAACCGAAAATGTAAATTTACAGGTTATAATAAAGGGACATGAGTATAGTTTCCAGGTTTTCAAAGTGCATAGTTAACCTAGCGATGTTTATATGAAGTAACGTTAATGGTTTGAATTAACAAAACATTCATTTTAATCAGATAAAAATAAACAGATATTAACTTATATTAATGTTAATAGGATTAAAATATGGATAATAACCAATTAGCATAACAATTAAAATCAGATAGGAAGAGGATAATGAAGACCAGAGATAGTTATAAAATTATTGTAATTGGTGCTGGGACTGCGGGACTCTCCTTTACTGCACATTTATTACGTAATGTATCCCTATTTAAAGGAAGTATAGCGATTATTGATTCATCAAAAAAACATTATTATCAACCACTGTGGAGTTTAGTGGGTGGTGGAATTGTTTCAAAGGAATGTACGATGCGTGATCAAGATTCACTTGTTCCCAACGGAGCGATTTGGATTCCTAAAAGTGTTGTTAAGTTGTTTCCGTCTGAAAATAAGATTCTTTTAGATGATGAAACTATCCTTGAGTATGAAATTCTTATTGTAGCTGCCGGTATACAAATAAATTGGGGTGGTATTAAAGGATTGGGAGAATCAATAGGGACAAATGGTGTTTGTAGTAATTATTCCTATAAATATGTTGATTCTACTTGGAAAGAAATTGAAAGATTTAAAGGAGGGAATGCTGTTTTTACTCACCCCAATACCCAAATTAAATGCGGTGGTGCCCCACAAAAAATTATGTACCTAGCGGAAGAACATTTTTGTAATAGCGGAGTAAGAAAGAAAAGCGAAGTCATGTTTTATTCTGCAAACTCTAGCATATTTCAGGTTCCACGTTATGCAGATCCACTAGAAAAGGTACTAGAAAGAAAGCAAATAATAACGAATTATAATAAAAATTTAGTAGAGATTATTCCCGGAGAAAAAGAAGCTATTTTTGAGGATACGCAAACACTAAAAAAAGAAAGTGTGTCATATAGCATGTTACATGTTGTGCCACCTATGGGCCCGCCAAGTTTTATAAAAGAGAGTGATATAAGCGATCATCAAGGTTGGGTTGATATAGATCCTTATACTTTGCAGCATGTACGTTATAAAAATATTTTTGGACTAGGAGATTGTACAAATTTACCTACATCTAAAACTGGAGCGGCAATCCGAAAACAAATACCTGTCTTAAAACAAAATATTATGGATGTACTGAATGGAAGAGATATGCAGGCTAAATATGATGGGTATACATCTTGTCCAATTGTTACAGGGTATAAAAGTCTTATACTAGCTGAATTTAACTATGAACATGAGCCCCAAGAAACCTTTCCGTTTAATCAAGCGAAAGAAAGGTATAGTATGTTTTTGCTTAAAAGATATATGCTGCCATATATGTATTGGAATTTTATGTTGAAAGGAATTTTATAGGGGAAAGATAAAAGATTATTTTAAAACCTGAAAAGGAATTGGAAATAAGAAATAGGAAGGAATAACCATGCTCGTGAACTACTCACCACTTAGCAGATGCTTGAAGTGGAAGCTTCTTGGGAAGTAAGTGCTTTTACTAGCCACTTATGTTTACCAAGCTAATAGGGTAGTCCCTACCCCTAAAAATAGTATCTGTACGTTGGACACATCTACGCTACTTACTTCGCTTGGTTTTCGCATAATTCAGTAGCGGAGGACTATAGAACGTTGAAGAATTTACGTTGTAGACGAATTTCCTACAACAACCTTATATCTTCAGTTCTCAAAGAGCAATCTGTACAAGTATATGATAGCAAATATGTTGGCTTACGCCAATCGCAATTCATCTCCCACCTACCGTTGGGCTATCGTCCTGCACACGCTTGAGGAAGGAGAATTTTTTCGAGAAGTGTGGTTAAAGTGGAGAAAGTAATTAGAGACTTTGAGTCTATTGGATTAGATAATATTATTGCTTTTGCACCTTCAAAATTAATTGGGAAATTACATAGTTTAGAGAGTTATAAGGAAAAAGCATCAAATGAATTATATCCGTTAATAAAGGATGGACGTGTTAAGGTTATTGCTGTGCTTAGTAAAAAAGAATGGGATGAAGGACACCTTCATGATGCAATACTTATTGCTTTAGGTAATTTATTTGAGCAGCTAGAAGAAGTTCCTACAGGTTGCGAACGGGGGTACATTCTGCTATTGCTGCTAGTATTTTGAAAAGAGCTGGTTTAAAAGAAGTAGTCAATTTAAAAGGAGGGTTCCTTGCATGGAAAAAGTCAGGATTACCATACTATAATTAATTTAATAGAGTGGAAAAGGTAAGTAGATATAAAAAGAGGACGAATAGTTACGTCCTCTTTTTATATTATTATATAAACTACAAAATAATATCATTTAAATAAATCTTCTATTATATTAGTAGGGGATAGTGATAGAAAAGTGTGTTCCTTTTCCTAGTTCACTTTCTATCTCTATATCTCCGTTTAATTCTTTAATAATACTGTACGCAATCATAGTACCAAGCCCAGTACCCTTTTCTGTTGTTGAATAAAATGGCAAAGCAATTCGTTTTATTTGTTGAGAAGACATTCCAATTCCTGTATCAATAATATCAATTACAATATTATCTTTTATTTTTTGTATATTTATTTGTAATACTCCACCATTTTTCATAGCCTCAATTCCATTTTGTATGATATTGGTTAGACACAGTTTTAATTTCTCAGAATCAGCATTTATAAAAAGGGAGTCTACAATATTCAGTTTTAATTCAACATTCCATGATAGAGCGAGTGGTGAAATTGTATCTATTACCTGATTCAAAATGTGATTAATATCTAGTTTCTCTTTAACAATGTTTTGTGGTTTGGTTAAAGATAAATAGTTATTTATAGTAGCCTGTATTTGTTGCATTTCAATTAACATAATTTCAAAGTATTTATCTTGAGATAGTTTAGAGCGTTCCTTTTCATTTAATAACTGAGTGAATCCCTGTACCGTGGTTAGTGGATTATGAATTTCATGCGCAATAGATGCAGCTAGTTCACTAGCTATATAAAATTTTTCTGCCCTTTGCATTTTTTCTTTCATTTTAAATTTATCAATCATTCCTTCTATTAGATAAACTGATAATAATCCTGTGAAAATATTTATGACTATATAATTAAATAAAAATTCGATGAGAGTAGAGTCAATTTTCCCACCTGTATTTATTTGCGTTACAATACCGCAGATAGAAAGGGAAGTTGTACATATCAAAATAAGTAGAATACTTAATAATATCTTCTTTTCCTTGAAATAAGTAGGTGACAAGTAACGAAACATGATTGTAATAATAGAAATAATAGTAAAGATAATAAATGATGGGAAGACTCCGCTTCCACCTAAGTAAAATCTATAAGAAAGATATAAAACTCCAATACAAATAATGCTCTTTGTATTTCCATATAGAAAAACTAAAATGATAGGAATAAAGCGTAAATCATAAATAAATCCAGCATGTAAATGAAAAGGAAAAGTCATACAAAAAATAATTGCAATGGAGGAAAGAACAGAAATTAATATATTATTGTATGCAATTTTTTCTTTATGTTCCAGCCAAAATACATGATAGCTAAGGATACAAATAATAATAATAAAGGTATTTATTAAGAGCGTAGGAATTCCCATAGTTTATGCCTCTCTGATAGTTTATAAGTAGGGTTATGAATGAGTTTAATCTAGGTGTTTGGTTTTACTAGACCTTCTATCTTTATAAAGAAAGGGAAGGGCACTTGCAAAAGTGCTATTTTATTATTTATATTAGAACCGATGAGGAAGATAGAAATAAAAAGCTACTTTTAGTTATGTACAAAAAATTAAAAGTAGCTCTTGTATAGGTAAAACATGAAGTGAATTACTGGAATAGTTACGTTTTGACTGGAGTGAATATTCTGTAAAAAAACTGTGAATGACGATATCTATTTTATAACCTTCGCCATATTAACATGAAATGTATTAAATTACAAAGAAAAAAATAAAAATTATTATTTTTTTGTTAGTTTGATTTACCTAAAAACAAATAGTGTTCAACAATGTAATTTCATGATTCATATTTCATATATCTTTTGTACTATAAGATTACGTCCAATGATATGTATAATTACATCATTTGATCAATAGAAAATGTATGAAAAGAAATTTATACTAGTATTGTGTCTTGCCTCTTTAGGTATAGTACACAGCCGGTGATTGGCTAGTGGGAGTTCTTCCATTTTGCCAGTGCCGGTTTTTTGTTGGATAATAGAGAAAATGAATTCTTATAAAGAAAGAAGGGACTGTTTTGAAAGATGTAAATTCTATTTCTATGAGAGAAAAAGTTGCTAGTTTTTATCTTTATTTTATTTCTTTTCTTGGTTTGATTACTATAACTATATCTTTACTTGAAATTAAAATCCCTTCTCATCCAACAATACTAATATTGTTATTAATATTTATGGGGATTGCAGAGTATTTTCCTGTACGATTTTGGAGAGGAACTAGCTCGCTTACCTTTCCAATAATTTACGCTATGAGTTGGCAGTTCGGAATACATATAACTATTATTACTATTGTATTCGTTACGCTAATTATTCACCTGCATCGTCGTTCACCGGTACAAAGAATGCTATTTAATAGTACCCAGCATGCTCTTAGTTTGATCTTGGCAGAATGGTTTTCAAATAAATGTCTGTCGTTATTGATTAGCGGAATGGATATGTCAGCTCTGTATGAGAATTTAATATCTTTGTTATTATTTTGCGTGTTTTTTTGTTTTTTCAACAACCGTTTTTACGATTTGTTAATGGTACTCCTCCCACAGCCGTATTCGATACAACAGTGGTATAAAAAAGCCGTAACAGTATTTCTTTGTGAAACTTTTGGTGTATCTTATGCTGCTCTGATGCATGTATTAATTAGTACATATAGTGTGGAAATAAATGAGATTACAGTACTGTTTTTCTTTTTTCCACTTGTAGCAATTTCAGTTATCAGTTCTTTTTCTGTACGAATTAGGATGGAGAAGGAACGATTATACGAACTGTTTCTTATTACAACAGAAATTAGTCGTGGACTAACCGGAGGAAACTTGAAACATATCAAACAAGCACTCAAAGGTTTTTTTGGCATACAAGCATATGTAATATGGACAAAAGATGATGGAAACTGGAATCTTCTATTAAAAGATGGGAAAGTCCAACTTGATATTTCTGATCATTCAGATAAAATCGAGGCGTTTGAGGAAATCTCAAAAAATCTTGTTTTTAATGATTGGAAAACTGGTACGGCGCCTGGAGATGAAATATTTGATGATGTCATACGCTCGCTTGTATATTTTCCTCTTATTGTGAATGATGAATTAGTTGGAATGTTTGTTGCAGGAAAAAGTAGAAATGCGGGTTTTTTTCCGGAGGATGTACAATCTTTAGCTACGTTTTCTAACCAATTAGCTAACGTAGTTAAAACAAGGATATTGATTTCTGAACAGGAAAAAAGAATGATTTTAGAAGAAAGAAATAGAATTGCACGCGAAATTCACGATGGCATCGCGCAAACATTGGCGGGGGTGATATTCCAACTAGAATCCGCTAAGAAAAAATACCATGATAAACCAACCGATATGCAGCAAGTAGTCGAGAAAAGTATAAAGGATTTAAGGGGAAGCTTAGGAGAAGTCCGCTATTCTATTTATGCTTTAAAACCGTATCCGACACAGCAATTAGGGCTTAAGCAGGCAATAGCAAGTAAAATAAAATCTTTAAAACAAGAATATGAACTAGATATTACATATCATGAAAGAGGTAATTCACGTGCGCTTAGTTTTTCGAAAGAAAGAGTTATTTTTGATACATTACAAGAGAGTTTACAAAACATTGTTAAACATGCACAAGCAGAAAAAATTCATGTTTTGCTAAGCTATCAAAGTGAGCACGTGCTTTTAAAGGTTAAGGATAATGGAGTCGGTTTCTCACTATTTGAGTCTATGGTTAAAACGAAACGTGAGCCACATTATGGTATATTACATATGAATGAACAAGCTGAACAATTAGGGGCTACTTTACAGATTGATAGTTCTGTAGGGAAAGGGACAGAAATTACACTGTTAATTCCAGATTCACAAACAAGGGGTGCGTAAAATGATTAAAATATTAGTAGTGGATGATCATGCTTTTTTACGAGACGCAATTCGGAGCATACTAGAGGTTGAATCTGATATGAAAGTGGTTGGAGAAGCGAGCTCTGGGGATGAGGTATTGGAGAAAGTAGAGGAATGCAGACCGGATTGTATTTTGATGGATATTAATCTTCCAGGGAAGAACGGAATTGAAGCTACGGGATTAGTGAAAAAGAATTATCCTAATTGCCGAGTACTTGTTTTTACAATGTATGAGCATGATGAGTATTTAATGGATGCCCTTCAAGCTGGTGCTGATGGTTATTTATTGAAGGATTCATCATCGGAACAGGTAGTGGCAGCAATTCGAATGTTATATCAAGGCGATTCAGTTATTCATCCGCGTATGACGAAAAAATTAATTACATATCATCAGCAAAAAATGAAATCAGAACCAAATGAAAATGAACTGACAGAGCGTGAAAAGGAAATTCTCTTTGAACTAGTAAAAGGACTTAGTAATAAAGAAATTGCTGAAGCTCTATATATTAGTGATAAAACAGTTAAAATTCACATCAATAAAATTTTTAAAAAACTGAATGTCAAAAGTCGATCGCAAGCGGTGATTTATGCTGTTCGAAATCAATTGGTTCCGCTGGATTAAATAAAAGGTGTTTAAAAGAACTATCGTGTTTCTTTATTCTATATTACAAAGAATAAGGGGCAAGATAGTTCTTTTGTACTATGTAGACGTAGAATCGTTAGAATAAAAATACTCCTTTTGTTCAATTTTCAGAAAAATCAGAATGTGAAATAATAAAAACAGAATTATAGTTTAACCCTATTAATAATCCATTTTATGAAAATCTGTTATTGAAAATAAATTGTGGGGGGCTTTTATAGAAAAATTAAAGTGAGTGGTTAGTTATATGAGGTGTGGGGATGGTAGTAGTGTTGGAAATTCTTAATTATATGAAATAAAGGTTTAAGATTAATAGAATTTTCAATGCTAAATGGGAAGTTAAGAAGCAATTTTTTTAGAAAAATAATTTTAATAATGGGGAGATGCAATATGAAAAGAAGGAAATTTGGAAAGATTCTTATTGGAACGCTAACAGTTGGTATGCTATTGTCTCAAGGAATTCCATATAACGTATTGGCAGAAGGGGTAAATCCATCTACTTTAACTGGTATTGATGATGCAAATGCTGTATTGAAAGGACTTACAAAGGAACAACGTATTGCTTTAAAAACGTTAGATACAAAACCAGGTTTTGTTATTTCACCAGGCATCAATACAGCTAGCCCTGATAATGTGAATGTAATTGTAGAATTTAAGCAAGCGCCTAGCAAAATTGAGGTGTTAAAACAAGCGGCTAAAGGGAAAAAGTTAGCTCTTTCAAATGCGGAACAAAAGGTAGAGGCATCACATAAAGGATTTAAAACAGAGCTTGAACAGCTTCAAAAGAAGAAAGATAAAGGGACGAATTTTAAATCTGCCAAAATAACAAGAGAATATAAGAATGCTTTTAATGGTGTAGCAATGTCGTTACCAGCAAATATGATTGAAGACTTAGTTCGTACTGGTATTGTTAAGCGTGTATGGGAAGATCGTGAGGTCAAAATTGATTTGCCGAAAGAAACAGCTAAGGCGGGGATCGAGCCAAAAATGGCAGATAGTGTACCACAAATTGGTGTGGACAAGCTGCACGATGAAAAAATAACAGGCAACGGAATTAAGGTGGGAGTACTGGATACAGGTATTGATTATAACCACCCTGATTTAAATGATGCATATAAAGGATATCGTGCAAAACAAGGCGAAGATCCAAGCAAAATAGATCCGAACTCAATAAAAGGATGGGACTTTGTTAATAATGATGCTGATCCAATGGAGACAACGTATAAGGATTGGCAAAATTCTGGAGGCTATCCTGAGATTTATCAGGGAAGTGCATATTATACATCCCATGGTACTCATGTAGCTGGGACAATTGCTGCAGACAAAAAGAATAATGTAGATTATGCAGTTAAGGGCGTTGCTCCAGATGTAGATTTATACTCATATCGTGTATTAGGACCATATGGAAGTGGTCAAACAAGCGGTATTCTTGCTGCGATTGATAAAGCAGTGAAAGACGATATGGATGTTATCAATTTATCATTAGGTGCGGCTATTAATGATCCTTTATATCCTACTTCTGTGGCAGTGAACAATGCCATGTTAGCTGGTGTTGTTACAGTAGTAGCGGCAGGTAATAGTGGTCCAGGAGAAGGGACAATTGGATCACCTAGTGCGGCGGCACTTCCAATTACAGTTGGAGCAAGTGACGCTGCGATGTCTATCCCAACGTTTTCTGCCTCTGCAGGTGATTTACATGTGGATAAGATGATGCTACTTGGAAAAAGCTTTACTGATAAGCTTGAAGACTTAAAAGGTCAATCCTTATCGGTTGTATATGCAGGACTTGGGAAATCAGATGATTTTACAGGAAAAGATGTAAAAGGAAAATTAGCGCTTATCCAACGCGGTGAGATTACATTTGATGAAAAAATTAAGAATGCGAAGGAAGCAGGCGCAAAGGCTGTCATTGTATATAACAATGTTGATGGTGAAATCACTAGTTATCTTGGAGAAAGTACTTCATCTATTCCATCGTTCCGCTTAACAAAAGTAGATGGTGAGAAATTACAAGCAAACGCTGTCCAAGGGGATGTGGCTTTAGCATTTGGAGAACTTAATAATATAAAAACAGAGGGAGATCACTTAGCTGATTTCAGCTCTCGTGGTCCTGCAACTAAAACAGATGATATTAAGCCGGATATTGTAGCGCCAGGTGTGTCTATTTTCTCTACTGTTCCTGAATATATTAATGATCCAAAGGATGGAGAAAATTATCCGGTAGCGTATGGACGTATGTCAGGTACATCTATGGCAACTCCGCATACTGCAGGGGTAGCAGCACTCATTTTACAAGAACATCCAAACTATAGTCCGTTTGAAGTAAAAGAAGCACTTATGAATACTGCAGTTGATTTAAAAGAAGAGCGCTCTGTATTTGAGGTGGGATCAGGACGAATTGATGCGTATCGTGCAGTTCATGCAGATACATCTATCGAGGTTATCGATAAAACATCAAACGTTGTAAATGATGAAGAAGTAGAAATTGAAGAAAAAACAGGTTCTATTACATTCGGGTATAAAAATCAATTGGGAAATGGACCTATTAAAGATAGTCGAAAAGTCTTAATTAAGAACAGCAGTAAAACAGACGGGAAAGAGTTCAAATTAGAAGTAGAGTTTTCACCAACAAGTGTAGGTGTACAGGACGCAGCGAAGAATGGTGTGAAGCTGAACGTACAAGATTTTATTAAAGTGGCTCCTGGTACATCAGGGGAAATTAGCCCTGAAATTATCATTCCAGAAAACGCTGAATTCGGTAGATATGAGGGATATATTCATATTTCAAATAAAAACAATGAAAAAGAAGTATATCAAGTGCCATTTGCAGTTAAATTCACAGAAAAAGGGATTGCGTCTTTAGATTTACTGAGAGACGCAATGGCAACAGATGCATCAAAATTCCATCCATTTATGGAAAGACCAAGTTCACCGTTGGCATTTAAATTAAATAGTCCTCTTGAAACCATTGATGCAGTTGTGAAGGATCGAAAAACAGGAAAGGCATTAGGAGTCGTTGGTACACTTAATGCAAGCAGTCTAACACCAAATGTTGAATATATGATGTTTTCTGGTATGGGAGGGTATGTACTTCCATTCACAGGAGATCCAGCTCATCCAATCGGGGATAAACCTGTTATGTTGCCTGATGGAGATTACGAATTGAATTTCGTTGGATATGATAAAGAAGGAAAATCTTATACAAAAGGCGATAGCATTATCATTGATAATGTAATACCTGAAATGAAATTTAAGGATGTACAACCTGGTATACATGAAGTAAATGATTCCATGTTTAAAGAAGAAGACGGTCAGCGAGCATTATGGGTACATGGTAATATTTATGATTCTACAGTGGATGCATTAAAGGCAAAAGGCCTGCAGTATGACCAAAAAGCTAATCAAATTGTATATTATCAAAACTCGGCCTTTCCATCAGGTTGGCTGAATACAATTCAAGCAAATGGTGATTTTAAATTTGGAGTACTTCCAGAGGAAATAAATGAACCGTTAACTTTAAAATTATTTGGATATGACCTTGCAACTGCAGGGGATATGGCAGCAGGATTTAAAGACTATGTTTTTGTTAAAGAGGGAACGGAATACGCTGTTCCAAGCTATGACAAAGATAAAATCAAATTAGGAGAGAAAATTACATTAACTTTAAATCTCAATAATGTGAAACAACTTATGTCAGGTACATTTGAAATTCCTTATAACAAGCAGCTATTTAAATTTACAGATGTGAAACCAAATTCAGCGCTTACGGAATATGCAAAACAACATGGATTAAATCTTAAATTAGAAGATCCAAAGATAAATACAGAAGGAGCGTGGGAAAACAAGGTGAAAGTTGGTGCGTTGCTAGAAGGAAAAGAATTTAAAGGGTTAGATGGAGACTCACCATTTTTAGATGTTACATTCGAAATGACAAGCGATGAATATTTTAATGATTTAACTGCATTTGGAGCAGATAAATTCTCTTATACAAAATCTGGTGCAGCAGAAGGTGTTGAAATTCCTGTGTTTAAGGATAAATCCTTCTCTATTATTTCGAAGCATTCTACAGTTAGAGGGTATATCGGACCAGAAGCATTCTTGAATGAAGATGGTTATTTAGGTAAGAACGACTACACAAAACTAGGAGCAAAAGTGTACGTAGTTGGCAAGGATGGAAAGAAATATACAGGAACGATTGATGATCATGGACAATTTGAAATTCATAATGTTCCTGTAAGCGATAAAGAATATGATATTTTCGTAGAAATGCCAGGTCATTTAAATAGTAAACTAACAACAAAAATAGGGAAAATGCAGGATGGAGAATTAGTGGGACAAAACTTTAGAGCTGATATGGATGACAACCTTGCAGGTGATGTGAACGGCGACAAAGTGGTAGATATTCAAGATGCTAGAATAGCAGCTTTATCATATGGAAAAGGAAAAGTGACTGTAAAAGATGGCGATGTCAATCAAGATGGTGTTGTAAATGAAACAGATATTCGCTTGATAGAGAAGAATTTCTTGAAAAAGGGTCCAGATGCCAAAGAAAATCAGAAACCGAAAGAAAATGTGGGGCCAGTGACGTTAGATAAAATCTTGCGTTCCATTGGATTAGAACCAAAAAAATAAGTGGGCACAATTCTATAGTAAGCTAAACAATAAAATAATGATTTTAGAATCAAATGGGAGTTACTAATATTGGACCGGTAATGATTCATTGTAACATTACCGGTTATTCTTTAAGTAGTCTTAAAGCGATAGCTATTTGGATACTTGAATCTCTACATGAAGTAAATAATTTAAAGATGGTTAGTTTTCGTTACTGGATAAGGTATTTGCTTAATTATTATTGGTTGTGGGATGGATATGTAGTTTGAACTTTAATAATGGGGGGACTTGTGAAATGAGTATTAAGAAAAAACTGGGTATGGGTGTTGTAACTGCAGCTCTTGGTCTATCTTTAATTGGTGGAGGTACATATGCGTACTTCAGTGATAAGGAAGTATCACAAAACACGTTTGCAGCTGGTACCTTAGATTTGAGTGTTGATCCTAAAGTTGTTATTGATATAGATAATCTTAAACCGGGTGACGAAATGGAACGAGGGTTTCAACTAGTTAACAAAGGTACATTAGCGATAGGAGATGTGAAGCTTCTGACTGATTACACTGTAATCGATGATAAAGGAGATAATGGAAATGCTGATTTGGGTGATCATATCCGTGTTGATTTCTTGTGGAATTTGGATAAAAATGAGGTTCCAATATGGTCGACTACATTATCTGATTTGAAGAAAGGTACACAAAATGGGAATATTCCTGATCTTGTGCAAAAAGGTATTTTAGACAGAGAAGAAAACGGACTTGCCCCAGGGGATGATGATACCTTCTATGTGATGTTCACATTTGTAGATAACGGCGAAGATCAAAATGTGTTCCAAGGAGATGCATTACATCTAAATTGGACTTTCAACTCAATGCAGACAAAAGGTGAAGAAAAGTAAAAATAATGATTGGTTTTGGTGCAAAAATAACAGAGAATAAAGCGCATATATTCCTAATGATGATCCCCCCTAAAGGGGCAAGCTGACTAATGTCAGTGGGATTCTTGCTACCAAAGGCGAAGTCTTCAAAGAGACTCCGCCTTTTCAACGTACAATGAACTTCAACAATTACTAGCTACCTCCTATACATTGTTCCTCATTTACCAACCTGTTTATGCTTATTTCAAACTTCGCAACAGAACCTGAAATATGTTATAGCAATTACTTATTGAAGTCATACTTACTCTTTAATATTTCTATAGTCTTCCTCAAAAAAACGATATTCCATAAAGTCTTAATGGCGATGGGTGGGACCACAATTAAAGTTTTTTAAACCTAATTGGACTTACCATTAAGAGAGCGAGGATTAATGTAATCCATGCATTGCTATATGAAAACAACCCCATACCAGCCAATGTTAATCCAGCAGCTGGAATAGGTAATCCCTTAAAATATCCAATAGTTGGTTTAACACTAAATTTAGCTAATCTTAAAGCACCCATCGTTGGGAAAAGGATAAATGCCAAAGAAGTTAAAATAGATGGTGTTGCTATCGAATGAAATAAAAGTGCAGGAGCAACTCCGAAACTAACAATATCAGCTAAGGAATCTAATTCTACACCAAACTCACTGTTCACTTTTAATTTTCTTGCAATCCTTCCATCAAGAAGATCTAGAACAGCTGACAAGAAAATGAAAATGGAGGCTACTACCAAATAGTCACTCATATTCATGGTAATTGAAAAAACACCGCACAATAAATTTCCAATCGTAAATAAATTCGGTACAGCTTTTACTACCTGATTGAACAAGGTTGTCCCTCCTAAGTTGATCAAACTTCACATTTATGTAGCATTTTCTATATATTCTTCCGTTATTCTTAAAAATATATGACCACTGTACGCTACGTAAATTTCGACAAGAGAAAAGTCGATTTCCTGTACGTTATATTGGATTATAAAAATGTTGGATCATTTTCGGTACGCGTTGTTGTACATTAGCACCCGATAGTTGAAGTATTGGGTAGTCAAGCATTTTCCTCCGGCTGGTAGATAAGACCAACCACTCTCGTTTTAGATGTATTGGTTTTTATAAGTTTAAGATTGATCCTGTCCGTAATTTTTTTAAATAAAGGTAGTCTACTGCGTAGAACTACAGGAAACACATTAATCCAGGTTTTGGTGCAAAAACTTCAAGGTAATTACAAATCATCTCTAAAACTTGGACATACAGATACTATTGCTCTAAATAGGTGTGTAATCGGTATGGAAAAGAAAAATTGGTTCAAATGGAAGCACTATCAGCCTGATATTATCTTATTAACGGTAAGATGATACCTACGGTACAACTTAAGTTTTCGTGATTTGGTGGAAATGATGGAGGAACGGGGTTTATCCATTTCTCATACAACGATTATGCGTTGGGTTTATCAATATGGTCCTGAATTGGACAAACGGATCCGACGTTACCTCAAACAAATAAATGACTCTTGGAGAGTCGATGAAACATATATCAAAGTAAAGGGTCAATGGATGTACATGTATCGTGCTGTTGATTCGAACGGAAACGATTTTTGCCTAAGCAAAACAAGAGATCATAAGGCTGCAAGGCGCTTTTTCAAGAAAGCTTTGCGGTCTTTTCATGTTTCAAAGCCACGTGTGATAACAGTCGATAAGAATCCAGCTTATCCTATAGCAATTGGACAGTTGAAAAAAGAAAAGCATACCTAACGGTATGCGACTTAGACAACAAAAGTACTTGAATAAAATAGTAAGATCATCGCATTATAAAGAAGCGAATCCGTTAGGAATATACGTGCTTTATTCTCTTTTGTTTTATTTTTGCACCAGAATCTTAATTATCATGAGTTACTATTTATAAAAATCACTAGTGCTAAGGAACAACTATATATTATTAAATGTAGTATAGCTATTTAGAAAGTAAGCAAATATTATTTGATATGAGAAACCCCGTTTTGATAAACAGGGTTTTATCTTTTTAAAGAGGTCCTGCCCTATCTCTATAAACTTCAAATTTTTTTGCATCCCAAAACGAAGAATTTTATGGCTTTTATAGAAATAAGATTCATTTTCATCGTTTTAGGGATAACTTGTTTCCCTAAGTTGATGTGCATGGACGCTACCCCTAAAACTAGTAAAAAAGTGTTAAATTAACGCTTATTTATTCTTTCTTTAATTACAGATTATTTTTATCATTGTTTAAAATGTGTTATAAACCTGTTCACAAGTTGCGGCTGTTGGTTGAAAAAAACAGTGCTTTTTAAAACGCCCCACAAAAGGCTGATTATACCATTGTTGAGGACAATCACCTGGTGGCCTAAAATACCACAAACTAAATTTCCCAGGCCAGAACCTCTCTCCATTGATTACTCGACGAGCTAAGCTTTTTTCACTTTCTCTTGCTCTTTGATAGAAATAACCGTGAGTAACAGCTTCAAACGCGTGTTCTTGGAAAATCATTTGTCTAATGGTACGAAGGTTTTTAAAATCGGAACAATTAGCTCTTATTCGGTTAATTCCTACATTTCCGACGAGCAACATACCCTGGGTTCCTTCTCCTTCGGCTTCTGCTCTCAGTAATCTTGCTAAAAGTGCAATATCTGCATCTGTAGCGTTAACAACTCCCATGACTTCACCTCCATTATATTTTCTTCTTATAGTATTGTTTATTAGTCAGGATAATGACTTTTTTACATAATATAAGTTGTTATGTCTACGAAGTATGAAAGAGAATTACTCTTATATATAAGGGGGATGATAAAATTGTTATGCAAAATATTTTTTCGTACAATTGGAAAGAAAAGCTAACAAATCTTTTATTATCTGTGTTTTGAGGATATTAGGAGATTTGTTGTGCAGTCAATGAATTTGGGGTATTGAATGTGAACTAATATTTAAAGGTTTACTTTCAAATTAAACCGAACAGACCAAAAATAAGGAAGTTCTTTTACACTACAAAATGAATTTATTTTAAAAGCGCAGATGCATTTTATGGATTTTATTGGAAATCGAATGTAAAAATAGGTTATCATCGTACAATAAAGTTGTATAGGTGTATTATAATGAAAAAACTTTCTTTCGTTTTAGTAGTACTATTAACTTGTATACTAGTATTTAATGTTTATGCTAGTGAAGCAGATACAACTAAAAGTGCTACAGAATTAAGTGAATAACGTATTGCAACAGCAATTGAAAACGTTTGGGACAAATATGATTTAGCTAGTTTTCAAATTGGTATCACTGATCCAATAATTTGGATTGAAACAGAAAAAATGGACTATAAGAAGGAATGGTTGACATACTTGAAAAAGAATGTAAGTAACTCTGATTTAGAACACTATAATATTGAAATTTCGGAGAGGAAATAATACGTAATTTCATTAGACAAGAAATAAAAGGCATTAACCAATACAGTGTAGAGGTTAATGCCTTTTATTTTAATTTAAATGTAATAATTTAGTTAAAAACATGTCCATTAGATAAAGAAGCATTAGATGTACTATTATTTTGTAATTGTAGTTTGAATGCTGTTCCTGATTTAGTTAAAATCCTGTATTAAAATAAAAACAGACTACTGGTCGAGTTAAATGTTCCAGGTTATAATGGTTAGGGTTTATGCCTGAGTAAATATTTTTATAAGAAGTGAGGTAGTGTATGAAAAAAAGAACCACAGACATTATTTTTATTATTATTGGTGCATTCCTTTTTGCGTTAGGTGTGAATTTGTTTGTTATCCCGAACGAGTTCGGTGAAGGAGGGGTAACGGGTATCACGATTATTACCTACTATTTATTTGAATGGTCACCAGGCTTAGTCAACTTAATTTTAAATGCGATTTTGTTAATAGTTGGCTACAAATTTTTGAATAAGGTAACAACAATTTATACGATTATTGCTGTAGTTACCAACTCGCTTTTTCTTCATCTGACAGAAGGCTGGAATATTGCTTCGAATGAAATGCTGGTAAATGCCATTTTTGGAGGAGTATTTATAGGATGCGGGATTGGTCTAATCATTCGTGTTGGCGGAACAACAGCGGGTACTACCATCTTAGCAAGGATGACGCATAAGTATTTAGGATGGAGCATTAGCTATGGTCTGTTGTTTTTCGATTTAATAGTTGCTTTTTCATCTTATTTCATCATTGGTGCAGAAAAGCTGATGCTGACAATTATTATGTTATATGTAGGAACAAAAGTGATGGAATTTGTAATCGAAGGTTTGAATCCGAAAAAGGCCATTACGATTATTTCTGATAAACCGAATGAAATTGCCGAACAGGTGACTACCTTAATGGACAGAGGGGTTACCGTATACTCAGGTCATGGTTATTACACAAAAACCCCGAAGGACATTCTTTATATTGTTATTAATAAGCAAGAAGTAATGAAGTTAAAACGGATTGTTCAATCTACTGATACGAGTGCTTTCATCGCTATACACGATGTTCGTGATGTGTTTGGGGAAGGATTTGTTGATATTTCTAAGGCTTAATAAGAGGTTATTTTAAAAGAGTTAGAATTTGTAGAGTTGGTATTAGCTAGATGCCTACCTGTTTTAATTAATCGTTTGTTATTGTCAATATAAACGATACAATTTGAAATTTTGTTTTTTACAATACGTTTATGAACTAAGTGTAAATTGAATTATATAGCGAATAAGATATAATTTTATTATAAGCAACATGTTTTCGTTATCGTTTCTGTGACAGGTAAGAAGGGAGACTCTTCTTTAGCTGGATTAGTAATTGGTTTCACATTAGTATTAGTTCACTTATTAGGTATTCCGTTAACTGGAACATCTGTTAACCCAGCTCGTAGCATTGCCCCAGCTTTATTTGCGGGCGGAGAAGCAATTTCTCAATTATGGGTATTTATCGTTGCACCAATCCTTGGTGGTGTCGTAGCCGCTTGGGTAGGTAAATACGTTTTAAGTACTGAAAAATAGAAAACTTGCAAATTACTAGTATAAAAATACGAACACTCTTTATTGGGGTACGACCTATGTATACATTTATTTGGGGCGTATCCCCATGCCCATCATACCATATAGTATATTAGTTCTATATGGTATTTAAAATACGGAAGGTATCTATGTATTAAATAATCCGCGATAATGTCATTTTAGATTAAAGTATGAAAATTATAGATAATCTAGTAAAAGGAGGGACGGGAAATAATGCCAAAGATAGAGCCCCTTAAAAATACCGAAACAGACTCTGGCAAAAATTTTGGCGCAAACAGTTAAAACCGGGATTATTAAATCAAATCTGATTCCAATGTTTGCTGGATTGACATTGGCATTATATACATATCAGATTAGCTTGTTTGAGAAACTTCCAGAAATAATATTTGCTTTGATTGGCTCTATTTTAGTAATGGGCGCAGCAGGAGCTTTTAATAACCTTGTATGATCGTGATATTGATTCTATTATGGAGAGAACAAAAAATAGACCAACTGTGACAGGAGAAATAAAACCCAAAGCTGTATTATGGCTAGGCACTTTAATGACCATCTTGGGGTTGTTTTCTCTTGCATTAACAACTCTGCTAGCAGCATTCTTAGGGTTTTTAGGCTTATTTTTTTATATTGTCCCATATACAATGTGGAGTAAAAGAAGAACAATTTATAATACGGAGGTTGGAAGTATTTCAGGAGCAATGCCCCCCTCATTGGATGGGCTGCTATTTATCCAGATATTACACATCCTGCTATTCTTGGTCTTTTTGTGATTACAGTTATTTGGCAAATGCCTCATTTCTATGCCATAGCTATTCGCAAACACGATGAGTATAAGGCTGCTAAAGTTCCTATGCTTCCAGTAGTCAAAGGTTTTAAAAGAACATATATGCAAACCAATATTTATTTAATCATTTTAATTGCAATGAGTTTCCTTTTTGGCTCTTTAAGCCTTGGCCTTATGTTAGTAGCACTTCTTTTAAGTATTTTATGGCTCGTCTTAAGTATCTTCGGTTATAAAAAAATGGATTCAGAGAAATGGGCAAAATCAATGTTTGTTTATTCCCTTCTTCATATGACTATCTTGTTTTCGACTGTAATTATATATTCTCTTATGGGCATTTTTTTTGATTTATAAAAATTATAATTTTGTAGTCGTAACACGAAAAAAACACTATTCTTTCGGTAGAGTATAGGAAAGGGTGGTGTTTTTGATATGAATTTATCGATTGTTGATGAACTAGAATTGTTTTTTAAAGAGTTGCAACAATATATGTCATCACATGCTTTGGAGCAGTTAGCTAGAAAAGCAGGATTTGTTTAACGAAAAAGTAAATACCGCGTACAAGATTTAGTGGCCCTATGTATTTGGTTAAGCCAAAACATAGCTCATACTTCATTGACATAATTATATAGTCGCCTAGAAGTTAAAACAGGCATTTCTATGAGTTCAGAAGGACTTAATCAACGTTTAATCCCCAGGCTGTTCAGTTTTTACAACAACTCTTAGCACATTTACTTCACTAACAATTTTGTTCTTCTAGTAAGATTTCAACTTTGTATACAAACTATTTAAATTTCCTGTTTTTTTTATAGGTGTCATTCCATAGAGCGAGAAAATGCTTAAATACAAAGCGACTGCACCCAATCGTTTTAGCAATTAATATTTCTTGTTTCTTATTTGGATAGATACGAAATTTATATGCTTTATTTACTAACATGGGTTGCACCTCACTTTTTTTGTAGGATGCCTACAGTATACTAAAAGATGTAGGCTTATGCCTACCGACCTTCACACGCTTAAGGAAGGAGTATTCTGTCAGAAAACGATAAAAAAAGATTCCTATTGGAATCTGAACCTTTTTACTATGTATCATTTTTTTGCACCAAAACCCATTTTATTTTGTAATAAGGTTATCTAATTATCTTCCTCTTCTTCAATAAATAATTCACTTTCTTCATTATATAATTCACCTGCTTTATATACACTAAAAGACAAAACTATTACAGATAAAATAACCAAGACTACCCAATAACCAATATTATATACCGCAAGTGTTACTGCTATAACACTTAATAGTATAGTTGAAATAAAACCCCACATTATTTTTTTATCTTTCAGAACTTTATAATTCATGATTCTTTTATTTATCTCCTTTCATCTCCATCCAATTTTGTTCAATGTTATTCATGATAGTTTGCTGCATTTGCAGGTTAAAATCATGAATAGCATTAGGACCAAGCATAGAGTTATAAAAGTCTGCATGTTTTGCTATACCCTCAAATCCGCCTTTTTCAACGCTTTACACCTCCTTGTTCGTTATCGGTATAATAAACGACAAGTTTCAATCTTTTGTTTTTTATTTTACATTCTCGTCTTAAATGTAAATTGAATTGTGTAGAAAAAACGATATAATTTCATTATAAACAACATTGATTAATTGTAAACTACAAGTTGTTAGTTATCTGTATTTTCTGTTGTATAAATACTAGGAGGAATAATTTAAAATGTTTACAGTCAAGCAATTTTTCAAACAAAAGATGGTTCTAGGTGGCCTTTTAGGCATCATGGCTGCTGTTATCATCGCTAGTTTTGCTTTTATGGGTTCAACTGTTAATCCTGTACCAAAAGACTTGCCAATTGCTATGGTAATACAGGATACCGGTACGAACCTACCAGGACAAGGGAGTGTAAATTTAGGAAATAAAATAAAAGAGCAAGTCTTACAAAATAAGCAAAACACAATTAAATGGACGTTCTTACAAACGAAAAAAGATGCATTGCAAGGGATGAAGGAGAAGAAGTATTACGCTGCCATTATATTTCCACCAGAAATGTCCCAGCAACTTGTATCACTGACCACACCTAAGGGACAACAAACTGAGGTGCAAATTTTGGTGAATCAAGGGCTAAACTATAATGCCTCAATGATTTCGAACCAAATGATCGATAAGCTCATTGGAGAGATAAACGAAAATATCCGTCATATCTTGCTTGATCAACTTTCACCCCAAAATACGACACTAACAACTGAACAGGCAAAATTATTAGCAAGCCCATTAATTGTTAAGACCGAGTTGATTCATCCAGTTCAATCGCATACAGGAAATGGAAATGTCCCTGTTATGCTGACACAAATTTTATGGATTACTACTCTGATCAGTTCCTTAATCTTATTTATGGCTGCGGAAAAGTTTACAAACGGACGCATGACAGGTAAATCAGTTCTATCACAGATCCTTGCAGGTTCTGTTTTCGTGATAGTAATTGCAAGTTTAATCCTTTTCATTGCTCATACCATAATCGAGGTAAACATACCAAACCAAGGAGAAATTCTACTATTGTTCTTTTTCTTTGGCTTCATGTTCTTCCTGTTGCAAAGTGCATTACTGAACTGGGTTGGGCGTCTTGGGGTACCAATATTAATGATAGTCTTCTTCTTTTCTATGCCAATTTTATCATTGGCATACGAATTTCTTCCCGATGTGACAAAACACTGGTTATATTCTTGGAGTCCTTTTAAGTACAGTGTAGAAGCATTGCGTAGCAGTTTCTTTTTTGAAGGGTATGGAATGAGCTCATATGTTCAGACGATGGGGCTCATTGGGCTTGTATCTCTTATAATTATGGTACTGTCTGTATTCAAAAAAGATAAACAAAAAGGTTCTATATCTACTGAGTCAGTGTAGATGGAATAAATCTATAGCTAAAGAGATACAAGAGAAATCCCTTGTATCTCTTTGGCTTTTATGCACTCGACTTTATTCAGTGTCATTAAAAAGGAATTAGAACATCACATAATTCCTTTTATCGAATAATAAATAAGTGAAAACTTGAAGAAACGGGTCTTAGAAACTCCATAATTTATTAATCCATTACATTTTATATAAATGATATGACGGACTAAAGTACCAACCCTATGATTATCCCTAATAGAAATGTTAGGTTATAGCTTCCATATACGAATCCTATATTTAAGAAAGAATAGGTGAATTTTATAAAGATGAAAAATCCTAAAGTTCAATTATTATTTGTATTTACAATTGTCTCTATCATTCTCTTTCTGTTAGATACATCCATTATCTCACTATACAACTTTGTCGACGTACTATGGTCTATCACAATAGTAGGAATTGCCTTCATTATTTTTATCGAAAACCGTTCCCCACAAAGTACTTTAGCATGGTTTTTGGTATTGGCACTTTTTCCGATTGGTGGTGTACTTTTGTACTGTCTTTTTGGCCGGAGTCGCTGGAGAAGAAAAAAGCATCTACGTCGTTCAGAAGAGAAAAGAAAATTATTCCGTGAGATTTTAGAAGAAAAACGCCTAGATTTATCATTCACTTCCTCATTAAGTGAGCGCTCTACTCGTTTAACACAGGTTGTACAAAAATTCGGTGGCGGTCCTGTTGCTAATAATACTACAACAAAACTCTTAACAAATGGGGATCAAACATTTACAAACATTATACAAGCTATTGAAAATGCTACACATCATATACATATTCAATACTTTATTTATCGAGCAGATGAAATTGGTACAAAAATTCGCGATGTATTAATAAAGAAAGCGAAATCTGGTGTAACTATCCGCTTTCTTTATGATGGCATTGGAAGCAATTCATTACGCACTCGTTTTTTAAAACCCATGAAAGATGCAGGAATTGAAGTTGTAACATTTGATCCCATTCTTTCGCCATGGCCACTTGAAACCGTAAATTATCGTAACCATCGTAAAATTGTCATTGTAGACGGAGAGATTGGTTTTACAGGTGGGCTCAACGTAGGGGATGAGTATCTTGGTCGTTCTAAAAAATTCCGAATTTGGCGTGACAGCCACTTAAGAATAGAAGGAAAAGCATTGTACAAATTACAAGCAATATTCCTTGAGGATTGGCTCTATGCCACTAATGGTTTAAATACTTATTCTTGGAATCAATTTATGAATACAAAATACTTCCCAGGTAAAGAAAATTCTCATGCAGAAGGTGCTGTTCAAATTGTAGCAGGTGGACCAACTTCAGATGATACAAACATTCGTAATACTTTACTTGCTGTTATAGGTTCTGCTAAGAAATCAATTTGGATCGCAACACCCTACTTCATTCCGGATCAAGAAATATTAACATTACTACGTTTAAGTGCAATGGCTGGAATAGATGTCCGTATTCTATATCCAGGTAAGAGAGATAGAATCATTAGTGATCAAGCATCTCAATCATACTTCACACCTATTCTAAAAGCCGGTGCTTCAATTTACAGCTATAAAGATGGGTTTATGCACGCTAAAATTGTACTTGTAGATGATGAAATTGCAACAATTGGCACAGCAAATATGGATGTCCGTAGCTTTGAACTAAATTATGAAATCATTAGCGTACTTTATGAATCTAAGACAGTTCTTGATATTAAACGTGATTTTGAAAAGGACTTTAATTATTCAACTGAAATTCGGTGGGAATCGTTTCAAAAACGTAGTATTCAAAAACGAATACTGGAATCCCTAATGCGTCTAATTTCTCCTTTATTATAATTCCGAAAAAAGTAATCTAAACAAACTGGATTACTTTTTTCTTTTTGATAAAAGCATCATATATAAATTTCTTTGTCCGAATAATCCGCAAATCCGCTTTTTTTAACATCTTATATCCCCTTGTTCGTTATTGTCATTATAAACAGCAGATTCCATCCTTTTGTTTCCTATCGTACATTTATGTCTTGAATGTAAATTGAATTGTATAGAAAAAACGATATAATTTTAATATAAACAACATGATTTCATTATAAACTACATATTGTTCGTTATCGATCTTTTTGTTAGACGAATGATAGGAGGAATAATTGGCCTGACACGACCTAAAAAAGAATTTTGTACGTTCAAGAAATATTTTCTAATAAATCCGTTTTTTAGTTGTGCAACTTACCTAAGGTTCTTCATTTTTATGAGTTGTACATTATCAATAGGGTACACTCTATTGATAAATTTTGTTTCCTTGATAATTAAGGGTTTATAGACTATCAATAACACTTATCAAAATGAAAAAAGAAAGACAGGGGACTAATTGGTTCTGGTTAGTCAATCTTGATAGCAATAACTATAAGGTTTGTAAAAACAATCAGTGGATATAATCCGTATGTTGGTTCATCTACCGATTATAAATGTGAAAATATTCCTTAACGTACAATTTTCTTTTTTTGGTCGTGTGACCCCTAATAGAATATAAAGGAGTGACTATTATGAGAGACAGGCACTATTTATTCATCATGTATGGCATGATTCTAGGTTCTATAGTTGGTGCCACAGCCTGGTTATTTTTATTTTTAGTGAATGTTGGAATTTGGTTCGTTTGGGATTATACTCCTGCAGAGTTAGCATCACCAGCTTATTACACAATTTGTGTAACAACAATTGGTGGTGTTCTTATCGGACTGGCACAAAAGTACTTAGGTACATACCCGCGTTTAATGCCAGAGGTAATGTCTGAATATAAGGAGACAGGTAGGATTGAGTACAGTTTTGTGCATCAATCTACGTTAACGGCTATGATCGCTTTAATATTTGGCGCAAGCCTAGGACCGGAAGCAGCACCCGTTGGGATTATAGGTGGACTTTGTACGTGGATCGGGGATCGCTTTACATTTACTTTCAAAGGAGTACGAGAACTAACAGAAGCCGGGATAGGCGCTGCTTTAAGTGTTATTTTTAATGCGCCGCTATTCGGTTACTTTGCCCTAAGTGAAAATGAAAAAGGTCGAATTTCTGAAATTTCTAAAACAAATAAGGATATTTTATATCTCGCTACTACTTTTGCTGGTTTTCTTGTTTTTATATGGCTTAGTAAGTTAGATAATCGTGGATCCTTTATTGTTAATTTCGAGAAAGGGACTTTTGGACTCAATGAATGGATTTCCTTGCTCCCCCTTACTTGTATAGGTGCTGGTTTAGGTTATTTTTATTTCAAAATAGAACATATATTGGAAAAAGTAGTACATCCTTTTAAAGAATATAAATTGGCATTAGGTATTATAGGTGGTATTCTTTTGGGGATTTTAGGAACATTATTCCCATATACAATGTTTTCAGGAGCTCACGAATTACCAGAATTAGTGCAGGAATGGACAGAAATATCATTTTGGCTGCTGCTTATTGTGGGCATTTTAAAATTATGTACAACGGCAATTTGTTTAACTACGGGTTGGCGTGGTGGACATCTTTTTCCGATTATATTTGCTGGTGCAAGTATTGGATATGCCATCGCTACTGTCGTACCGTTGAATTCTACTGCTGCTGTAGCTCTCGTGACGACCACTATTTTAAGCTACGTATTACAGAAGCCAATCGCCGCTACAGTATTATTACTGATGTTCTTCCCAATTAATTTATTATTACCAATGCTTGGAGCGGCGTTTATTGGTAATGTATTTCCAATCCCTAAGCATATGCAAATAAATAACGATTCTACCGCAAATGCAGAATAGTTGCGCATATCAAGAAATTCATGGAGTAAGTGAACAAGAGGCAAGGAATTGGTTGGATCATTCACAATGTGAAGGACGATACGGAAAAGATGTTTGGGTTGGAATCTGAATTTTTCTTAATTAGATAAGTAATTCTTAAATTGATGAATATGTAAGGTGACCCCTAGTAAAGATTACTCTATTAAAGAAATTGTAGAAGGAACCGGTGTATCACAAGATTCTCTTCATCGTAAAATTGTCATTGTAGACGGAGAGATTGGCTTTACAGGTGGGCTCAACGTAGGGGATGAGTATCTTGGTCGTTCTAAAAAATTCCCAATTTGGCGTGACAGCCACTTAAGAATAGAAGGAAAAGCATTGTACAAATTACAAGCAATATTCCTTGAGGATTGGCTTTATGCCTCTAGTGATTTAAATGCTGATTCTTGGAATCAATTTATGAATACAAAATACTTTCCAGGTAAAGAAAAGTATCATGCAGAAGGGGCTGTTCAAATTGTAGCAAGTGGACCAAGTTCAGATGATAAAAGTATTCGGAATACTTTACTGGCTGTTATAGGTTCTGCTAAGAAATCAATTTGGATCGCAACATCCTACTTCATCCCAGATCAAGAACATTAACATTATTACGTTTAAGTGCAGTGGCTGGAATAGATGTCCGTATTCTATATCCAGGTAAGAGGGATAGAATCATGAGTGATCTAGCGTCACAATCATACTTCGCACCACTTTTAAAAGACGGTGCTTCAATTTATAGCTATAAAGATGGTTTTATGCACGCTAAAATTGTACTTGTAGATGATAAAATTGCAACAATTGGTACAGCAAATATGGATGTCCGTAGCTTTGAACTAAATTATGAAATCATTAGCGTACTTTATGAATCTAAGACAATTCTGGATATTAAACATGATTTTAAAGAGGACTTTAGCCGTTCAACTAAATTTCGATGGGAAGCATTTCAAAAACGTAGTATTCGAAAACGAATAATGGAATCCCTAATGCGTCTAATCTACCCTTTATTATAATTTCTGAAAAAGTAGTCAAAATAAATTTGATTACTTTTTCTTTTTATGCTCAACCCTTTATCAAAAACAATAAAAATATACTTAGGGACGAAAAAGAAAAGTAAAACCTGAACAAAAGGCGTTATTTTGTACGGAAGTAAATGAGATATACAAGAAATCATCCGATATATATAGTAACAAAAAGTAATTATTGGATAGGAAGACAAAAGAATAGCGTATTTTTTCATTTTAGGGGCATTTTGTTAGCTTGATAGCGATGTGGCAGTACTTCAATTAGAAATATACAAAGAAAATTCGGTGCTGGTAAAAATATTCTAAATCTCTTGCACCAGAACTGATTTTTATATTTGAAAATTTGAATAATAATATTAACAAATGTCCATAATTCGTTCTTTATTATAAAAATAAAGAACACTTTTAATCTTTTCGTTTTTTAAATTACATTTTCATCTAAAATGCAAATTGAATTATGTAGCAAAACGATATAATCTTATTATAGACAACACGTTGTTGTTATAACGTACAGGTTGTTGTTATTATTAGGCTTTTTGTTAACTTGATATTAAGGAATAATTTAAAGATATAATAAGCAAATCACATTTATCTTTAGATGAATGATAGGAGGAATAATTTAGGATGAAAATGGAACAGGAACAGACAGGCATAATTCCGCAACCTAAAACATATGGGCCACTGGGCAACTACCCTTTATTCGACATGAGTCAACCTACTATTTCTTTTTGCGAGATGGCAAAAGAATATGGGCCAGTATTTCGGTTGACTGCTCCAGGTTTTAAAACAATATGTCTATCTGAACACAAACTTGCAACGGAAGTCTGTGATATCAATCGTTTTGATAAACATGTCGCAAATGATATGACGCATGTACGCCAATTTACGGGGGACGGTCTGTTTACGAGTAAAACATCGGAGCCAAACTGGCGAAAAGCCCATAATATATTGCTACCAACATTTAGCCAACAAGCCATGAAGGGATATCATACCATGATGTTAGACATCGCTTCGCAGCTGGTTCAGAAATGGGCTCGCTTGAATCACGATAGTGATTCTATCGATGTACCGGGAGAAATGACCCGACTTACTTTGGATACGATTGGTCTTTGTGGTTTTAACTACCGATTTAATAGTTTTTATAAAGAAAAACATGATCCATTTATCGACAGCATGGTACGTGCACTTGACGAAGCGATGCATAAAGTTGCCCGCTCGAAGGGCATGGATACTCTGATGATTAGAAAAAACAGACAATTCGAAGATGATATACAAAGCATGTTTTCGTTGGTAGATAACATTATTAAAGAGCGTAAGGCGAATGGAAATAATGGAGAGATAGATTTGCTGGCCCGCATGTTAAACAGTAAAGACCCTGAGACCGGGGAAGTGTTGGATGATGAGAATATCCGATACCAAATTATTACCTTCTTAATTGCGGGGCATGAAACAACAAGTGGTTTATTATCCTTTACGACTTATTTTTTACTGAAACATCCGGAAGTTCTGAAGAAAGCATACGAAGAAGTGGATCAAGTCCTTGGTGACTCCACGCCATCTTATAAACAAGTGCTAAATCTCAAATACATTCGCATGATTCTAAACGAAGCCATCCGATTATGGCCGACCGCGCCATCTTTTGATGTGTATCCAAAAGAAGATACTATAATCGGCGGAAAGTATCATGTGAAAAAAGGAGAAGGTTTGACTGTGCTTCTTCCCGCACTTCATCGGGATAAAGCAGTGTGGGGAGAGGATGCAGAAGAATTCCGTCCGGAACGTTTCGCAGACCCAGCTAAAGTACCAAATCATGCATATAAACCATTTGGTAATGGTCAACGTGCTTGTATTGGTATGCAGTTTGCACTGTATGAAGCTACGCTGGTACTTGGGATGATTCTTCAAAAGTTTGAATTAATTGATTTTGAAAACTATCAGTTGAAGATTAAGCAAACATTGACCATAAAACCGGAAAATTTAAGAATTAGAGTTAAATTAAGAGAAGGGAGGGAAGTCACACCTTTATTGAATCCTCAATTAGAGGATGAGAAGGAAAATGAAGAAAAGAATAAACTGACTTCTCCATATTCAAAACAAGCAGTACTTGAAGGTGCTGAAAATATACCGATGCTTGTATTATATGGTTCAAACCTAGGAAGAGCAGAAGAGTTTGCTAGAAAACTCGCAGACCAGGCAAGGTTACTTGGTTTTCAGAGCCATGTAGGGACATTGAACGATTATATCGGAAAGTTACCTAAAGAAGGTGCGGTACTCATTGTAACATCTTCCTATAATGGTCAACCTCCTGAGAATGCCGCTCAGTTTGTAAAATGGCTGGAACAAGCAAACACAGAGGAATATGCAGGAATCAGGTATGCAGTTTTTGGCTGCGGAGATCGAAATTGGGCGAATACTTACCAGAGTGTTCCAAAATTTATTGATAATAAGCTGGAACAGAAAGGCGCTGTGAGGTTTACTGCACGAGGAGAAGCAGACGCCGGAGGAGATTTTGAGAATGATTTTGCTCAATGGCAAGAGGTCATGTGGAAAGAGGTCTCGAATACTTTTGGCCTAGAGATGAAAGAGGGAAGAGAGTTGGCGTCTCAGCAATCATCGCTTTCTGTTCAGGTGATTTCAGGTCCTCCGGCTAATCCGATTGCTCAAAATAACAATGCTGTCCATGCAACGGTAGTTGCTAACCAAGAACTTCAATCAGCTGAAAGTGAACGGAGCACTCGATATATTGAGATAGCCTTACCAGAAGGGGTTACTTATCAGGAAGGAGACCATCTTGGCGTAATTCCAAGTAACAGTCTGAAAAATGTCAATCGAATTTTAAAACGATTTAGGTTAAATGGTAAGGATCAAGTCATACTGAGTGCAAGTGGAAGTAGTACAGTTCATCTTCCATTGGACCGTCCTGTTAGTTTAGTTGACCTTCTTAGTCATAGTGTGGAGATTCAGGAAGCGGCAACTCGAGTACAAATACGAGAATTGGCAAAATTTACAGTTTGCCCTCCTCATAAATATGAATTGGAAGCATTAGTGGAAGATGGCGTTTATCAGGACCAAATTTTAAAGAAACGCATTTCCATGTTAGATCTTCTTGAAAAGTATGAAGCATGTGAAATTCCGTTTGAGCACTTTTTAGAACTTCTTCCTGCGCTCAAACCGCGTTACTATTCTATTTCAAGTTCTCCACTTGTTGCACAGGATTGTCTAAGTATCACAGTAGGCGTAGTGAGTGAAGCAGCTTGGAGTGGACAAGGAGAATATAAAGGTGTCGCTTCTAATTATTTAGCTCAACGTCAAAAGGAAGAAGAGATTACTTGTTTTATTCGAATTCCAGAATCAAGATTCCAATTACCTGAAAATCCAGAAACCCCAATTATTATGGTTGGACCCGGAACTGGAGTTGCACCATTCCGTGGATTCTTACAAAGACGTCGTGTGCAACAGCAAAAAGGTGTTAACTTAGGAGAAGCCCATCTGTATTTCGGTTGTCGTCATCCTGAAAAAGATTATCTTTATTGTACAGAACTGGAAAGAGATGAAAAAGATGGCTTACTATCTTTACATACAGCTTTTTCTCGTTGGGAAGAACATCCAAAAACATATGTACAGCATGTAATGAAACAAGATGGAGCGAAGTTAATTTCGTTATTAGATAACGGCGCTCACCTTTATATCTGTGGTGATGGAAGTCGTATGGCTCCGGAGGTAGAAGATACTCTTTGTCATGCGTATCAAGAATTTTATGGAAGCAATGAACAAGAAGCGAGAAATTGGCTGGATCAGTTACACCATGAAGGACGCTATGGAAAAGATGTTTGGGCTGGAAACTAAATGTATTCAACATTAATCGGCAGTAATACTCCCATCTTACAATTCAGCGAAAGCAAAGGAGTTAGGTGGGAAATCATCTAATTGTAAAAGTCTAATTCGTTCAGCTAATAATCAGTGGGGCTGAAGAAAGATCTCGCTGATTATAGTTGAACCATATACTCAATGTTACAAGCAATAATTTTAGGAGGATTTATCATGACAACTAGTACTACTTACAAATTTTATTTAAACGGAGAGTGGAGAGAGAGCACTTCGGGAGAAACAATCGAAATTTCATCTCCATACTCACACGAAGTAATGGGTCAAGTACAAGCAATTACTCGTGGAGAAGTAGATGAAGCAATTTCATCTGCAAAAGAAGCTCAAAAATCATGGGCTGAAGCTTCTCTACAAGATCGCGCAAAATACTTATACAAATGGGCTGATGAGCTTGAAAATATGCAAGATGAAATTGCCGATATCATTATGAAAGAAGTTGGTAAAGGATATAAAGATGCGAAGAAAGAAGTTGTTCGTACAGCGGACCTAATTCGTTACACGGTTGATGAAGCACTTCATATGCACGGAGAAAGCATGATGGGTGATAGCTTCCCTGGTGGATCTAAATCTAAGCTTGCAATCATTCAACGCGTACCTCGTGGTGTAATTTTAGCAATCGCGCCATTTAACTACCCAGTAAACTTATCTGCTGCAAAACTTGCACCAGCACTTATTATGGGGAATGCTGTTATCTTCAAACCAGCTACACAAGGTGCAATTAGTGGTGTTAAAATGGTTGAAGCACTTCATAAAGCAGGTCTTCCAAAAGGTCTTGTAAACGTAGTGACAGGACGTGGTTCTGAAATTGGTGACTATTTAGTAAAGCATGCTGGCGTTAATATGGTATCGTTCACAGGTGGTACACAAACAGGTCAACACTTAGCAAAAAAAGCTGCGATGATTCCACTTGTATTAGAACTGGGTGGGAAAGACCCTGGTATCGTTCGTGAAGACGCTGACTTACAAGAAGCTGCAAAACATATCGTAAGCGGTGCATTCTCTTATTCAGGTCAACGTTGTACAGCTATTAAACGTGTACTTGTACATGAAAATGTAGCAGACGAGCTAGTTGGCTTATTAAAAGAGCAAGTAGCTGAACTATCAGTTGGATCTCCAGAACAAGATAGCACAATCGTTCCATTAATCGACGACAAATCTGCTGACTTCGTTCAAGGTTTAGTTGATGATGCTGCTGAAAAAGGTGCAACAATCGTTATCGGTAACAAGCGTGAGCGCAACTTAATTTACCCAACTTTAATCGACCACGTAACAGAAGAAATGAAAGTTGCTTGGGAAGAGCCATTCGGCCCAATCCTTCCAATCATCCGTGTTTCTTCAGATGAACAAGCAATTGAAATTGCGAATAAATCAGATTATGGTTTACAAGCAAGTGTTTTCACGAATGACATTAACAAAGCATTTGCAATTGCTAACAAAATCGACACTGGTTCTGTCCAAATTAACGGACGCACAGAGCGCGGCCCTGACCACTTCCCATTCATCGGTGTAAAAGGTTCAGGTATGGGCGCTCAAGGTATTCGCAAGAGCCTTGAGTCTATGACACGTGAAAAAGTAACGGTATTAAACTTAGTTTAATTACAAAAAGAAGCCAATCTAAATTTTAGAGTGGCTTCTTTTTATAATAATTGTAACAACTCGTACAACCAAGTATCAGTGTTGTTGTGACCGAAGAAAAGTTATTTGTCCAAGTTTAGGAGATTAATTGCAAGAACTTTAGAGTTTTTGCAGCAGAACCTAAAGGAGCTATAACTAATTGAGATAATAATTGAAATTAGGAAGAGACCAAATCTCAATTATTAAGCATAAAATCATTAACCGGCACCTTAACTTTTAAGGTGCCGGTTAACTTGTACGCAATTTGTGTCTACACGTGCGAATTTTCTGAAATGATAGGATGATTCTTCACATTACAGTTGCTTTTTCTAGACCTCGTGAAAAAAAAGTAAAACCCAATGCACAAAAGGGGCCTTTAGTAAAAAGCTTCGCTGCTTGTTCTGCAGTATATTTAGGTGAATATTTCATGTCATTTTGAAGCCACCAAATTGCTATCCCAATAATAGAGGAAGTGATGAAATGCAATACCATATCTTTCGGAATATCTAAGTCATGTTCTCCAAGTGTAGGCTTAATGGAATTTTGTTCAAGGTTATCCATGATAGCCTGCTGCATTTGTAGCTTAAAATCATGAATGCCATGAGGCCCAAGCATGGATTTATAAAAGTTTGCATGATTTGCGATACATTCAAATATGGATTGTAAAATTTCCTCGAATTTCGAAAGTTCTATTTGATTTTCCTGTACATGGGTATAAAGGACCATCTTACTTGTGAATTCTCCTAGAGTTTTCTCGGTAAGCTTTGTTAACAAATCTTGTTTATCCCTGTAATGCGAGTAAAATGTTGCACGATTAATGAGTGCCTCATCTGTGAGGTCTTGAATGGTAATAGCGTCGTATCCCTTTTCCCCTATCAGCTTGATGAAAGCATCATATATAAATTTCTTTGTCCGAATAATCCGTAGATCCGATTTTTTCAATACCATATACCTCCGTTTTCGTTATTATCATTGGAAACAACAGATCGCCTCTTTTTGTTTCTTATCTTGCATCTATGTCTTAAATGTAAATTAAACTGTCTTGAAAAAATGAGTCTTTGAAACTCCATAATTTATTAATCCATTACATTTTGCCTATATGATGGACTAGAATAGCAACCCTGTGATAATGCTCCAAAAGGTGTACCTTGTGTAGTTCAAGGGATTCTTGCAAATACTGCTGTGAGATAGGAGCTTTTTATGCACTATTAAAAAGAATTTGTAATCAAAGTATTGAGATACATTTTACTTTACACTAACACAAAGACATTGTACAGTTAACTTAACTTAATTATATGCAAAAGCGAAAAAACATCGTACAGTGCAATAACAAAATGAGTGGAGGAAGAATCATATGACTAGTTCTTATAGAGGAGTAATTACCGAAATGAACCGGGCCTACAATGAATTAAACATTTTAATATCTCAGGAGTTAAAGACTGAGTTCGGTCTAACAGGACAGCAAGAGAACATGATATTCTATATCAATTTAAATAAAAATACTACAGCAAACAACATTGCGAGCACTTTTAATATATCCAAAAGTGCTGTCAGTCAAGTTTTATCTAAATTGGAAAAGCATAAGATGATTTCGAAACAAGTAAATCCTAACAATAAACGTGAATATTTCCTTACACTTGGTCCTAACGGTAGCAAGTTTATAGAACGGTTGTCTGAGCTAGATGATTTACTTATTGAGAAGTACTTCTCTAAAATTGATATCGAATCCTTGCAGCAAATGACCGATACCTTAATTAAAATAAATCAAATTATACGGGAAGAAAAAAAGAATACCCTTGAGACCAAATAGTAATAGAGTCTTTATGGAGTGGCTTTTATTAGAGAAGTTGCATATGTTCACTGACTTTTAATTAACTTTTTTGAAATGTAACTTGGTTAGTTGAAAGGAGTGAAGATTAAAAGTGTCGTGGGGTAGGTATAAGGAAAAGATTTTTGGTGTATTCAAGTGGTTATGGAATCAGATGCAGCAAGTTGAGATGACAAGAACAATGATTTCTCTCTTGGCTATAGGAGGAATTATTTGCTCTTGGTTATATGATGGATACTATATAAATGATTCTAGATTCTTCCTTAGGGGGCTGGTTCGATTCTCGATTTTACTTAGCTCTCTATTGTGTATAGGTTTCATTGTAATATTTGTTCAACAATATAATAGTAAAAAGAAAGGATAGAGTAAATTCGATTTGTTTTTTATTAGGAACGAAAGTGATGGAATTTGTAATCGAAGGTTTAAACCCGAAGAAGGCCATTACAATTATCTCTGATAGACTGAATGACATTGCCGAACAAGTGACTACATCAATGGACAGAGGGGTTACCGTATACTCAGGTCATGGTTATTACACAAAGAAACCAAAGGAAATTCTTTATATTGTTATTAGCAAACAAGAAGTATTAAAGTTAAAACAGATTGTTCAATCTACTGATCCGAATGCTTTCATCGCTATACACGATGTTCGTGATGTGTTCGGAGAAGGATTTGTTGATATTTCTAAGTCTTAATGAGAGGTTATTTTAAAAGAGTTAGAATTTGTAGAGTTGGTATTAGAAAGATATCTAACTGTTTTAATTACTAATCTACAGGCAGAATCCGCCACTTATTAATGTTTTTTTATTTTGATAATTCCCTTGTGAAAAAGTTGTCTTCTGGATGGAGATTACTTGAAGGTTAAAACTGAAGAGTTATATTACACCATTTATTAAAAGTCTGGTTAATAATTGTCTAACCCATTAAAGGTAGCGATTATTTAACAACAAAGGTAGAAAACGCTCAAACTTTTTCATAAAAACTGTACATACAATCCAAAAGAAAGAATCGATTTTGATTAATCTTTTTTCAAAATCGATTCTTTTTGTGTACCATAGAATGTGCGTTTGTAAGAGGTTTTTGATTAAACTTTGTTCCAAAGCAACAAAAACTGCATAATTTTTAAAAAGGACGCCTATCTAGGTTTGTTTTATATATTCATTTTTAAGGGTATAAAATATTTTAAGAGTTATTTCGTTTATATGAACGAAAGTTCATTTTGTTTCCACTCTTTAGTTGATAGGCATGTATGGTGACCCCTTCACGGAATAGTTGCCCTTTCTATCCTTCATTAAATAAAGTAAAGCCTACTGCACACAAGGGGCCTTTAGTCAAAAGCTTCACTAATTTTTGTGCAGTATATTTCGGTGAATATTTCATGTCATTTTGGAACCACCAAATTGCTATCCCGACAACAGAGGAAGTGATGAAATGCAAAACCATATCATTTGGAATATCTAAGTCCTGTTCCCCAAGTTTAAGTTCAAGACAATTTTGTTCAAGGTTATCCATGATAGTCTGCTGCATTTGTAGATTAAAATTATGAATGCCATGAGGACCAAGCATGGTTTTATAAAAGTCTGCATGTTTTGCTATACACTCAAATATGGATTGTAAAATTTCCTCGAGTTTCGAAAGATCTATTTGATGTTCCTGTACATGGGCATGTAGAACCATCTTACTTGTTAATTCTCCTAGTGCATCCTCACTAATCTTTGTTAACAGATCTTGTTTATCTTTATAATGTGAGTAAAATGTTGCCCGATTAATAAGTGCCTCATCTGTGATGTCTTGTATGGTGATAACATCGTATCCCTTTTCAGCTATCAGCTTGATAAAAGCATCATATATAAATTTCTTTGTCCGAATAATCCTCAAATCCGCCTTTTTCAACGCCTTACACCTCCTTGTTCGTTATCGGTATAATAAACGACAGATTTTAATCTTTTGTTTTTTATTTTACATTCCCGTCTTAAATGTAAATTGAAATGTGTAGAAAAAACGATATAATTTCATTATAAACAACAATGCATTATTGTAAACTACATATTGTTTGTTATTAATCTTTTTGTTAGATAAATACTAGAAAAAATAAGTTAAAGTGCTTACAGTATAGCGATTTTTTAAACAAAAGATGGTTCTAGGCGGCTTCTAGGCATCATGGCTGCTGTTATCATCGCTAGTTTTGCTTTTATGGATTCAACTGTTAATCCTGTACCAAAAGACTTGCCAATTACTATGGTAATACGGGATACCGGTGCGGACTTACCAGGACCAGGGATTATAAATTTAGGAGATAAAATAAAAGAGCAAAGTTAAATGACCGTTCTTACAAATGTAAAAAGATGTAATGCAGGGGATGAAGGATAAGAAGTATTACGCAGCCATTCTGCTTCCACCAGAAATATCTCAGCAACTTGCATCGTTGATCACACATATGTGACAACCAATTGGGGTACAAGCCTTGGTGAATCAAGGAATGAACTATAATGCCGCAATGGTTTCAAACCAAATGATGTTGTGTTGCATTGAAATACTCTTACCAGTGTTAAAATTGTTTATTTTCATATTGAAATTTATTTAGCTTGTTTTTTCCACTTTGCTGGAGATACTCCTAATAGTAGAAGGATATTACAATATATAGAATAGGGGTGGCAACTATGAGAAGTTTTGGTACAGTAGTAATCTTTACCATCTGTTCAGCAATTCTTTCAATTTTAAATTTTTATTCTTGTTATGATAAATACACAACAGGAAACATATATTTCTGTGTTAATGCTGCTCTAGCTCTTTTTTTTCTTATATTCTTTATGAATAAAGTACGCGATATCATTAGAAAGAACTATATTCCATCAGGGGAATAAAGATTGGCATCCACTTTAAAGCGGCTTAGAAAAATAAAAAAATTCTATTCAAAAATCAAGTGATCCAGAATTCCAAGGGCTCATGACTCGGGAGGTTTTTACATGGAAAATAAAATAAAAGTAAGAATGGGAGAGTATGTTCAATTTCCATATCGTAAGAATCCGTCTTTGCAATTAACAGGATATGTGATTAGTGTTTTAAATAATACAATTGTTGTAGATGTTTCTGAAATACCAGGAATTGAAGAAAGTGAGATAGATGTTAAGCAGGTAGTAAAACATGGTAGTTACAGTAAGGTGGTTCGGGTGTAAAAAAACTAAAGGTTGTGCAATGAATCTGCAAATCTTGAACATACTGATAGTACTATTTTATAAAAGGTTTTCACCAGGCAGGAACTCATAGATTTTAATAATAATATATAGAAGTTCCGTTTAATATTTTAACAATTGTTCAGTTCCTAATCTTTAAAGTACTTTTTCAGGTAATTGAGAAAGGTGTTCAAGAAAAGAAAGCGTTATTGTGATGCATGGAAGTGATTCACAATAACGCTTTCTTTTAATCCTTTCCAAATACGTTCCAATAAATCATGTGCAGTTAATCCGTATTTTGTCGTTCCGTATAATTTAACCATTGTTTATCCGCTCCTTATCTCTGTTGATAAAGAACAGTATAGATACTTTACCGATGTGAAAACATCAAATGGACTTTATATAAATGTAGTAACTGATTGTACTGATAAAATCATAATATTCGTAAAATTTTCATTGGATTTAATAATAATAAATTATAAAATGAAACAATATATAAAACTATACGTAATTCAAAAAGATTTCTGTTATCCCTCATAATGAAAGGAGTTATTACAATCAAAAACAATAATGATCGTCATCCTCTGGACAAAATCGAGAAGTGGTTGGTTTTTACTGGTAATGCAGCTTTTGTTTGGTCGACTCTATTCGGGTTAATCCACATTTACTGGGCTGCAGGAGGCACTTTAGGATTTGAAGGCAGGACGATGGGCGAAGTGTTATTCATCATTAATCTGGTTGCAATTGCCCTATGTATAATTTCTGCATTTACTGCACTTGCACTTGTTCAAGCATGGGGTCGAAGGTTTCCATCCTGGTTGTTGCTCACTTCAGCATGGGGAGCGTGTGTGGTGTTGGGTTTACGCGGTGGTGTAGGGATAATTCAAAGCTTGTTGGAATCAGAATCACTTTCTTTACTATTAGTAATTGTTGAACCGTTTTTCTTGTTAGGAGGAATCTTATATGGACTTCTTGCTTTTCTTTATATTTATACCTCCAATAATGGGAAAAAAATAAAACAGAACGGGATAAATATGAGGTAAACCTATAGTTATTCAAGAAACGGGCGCTTTAATGGAGGGAAGATTACAAAAATGATCAAACTTTTTTATGAAAGATAAATAGTCAATCTCAAAAGTGGAATCCATTTTGATCAATCTTTTTTCAAACTGGTTTCTTTTTCTTTACCGTAAACTATGGGTTTGTGAGGTATTTTTAATCAAACTTTATTTCAAAGCTACAACAGAACAGGGGGACATCATGAATCAGACGTTCAATAAAGCTGATGATACATTAATCCCTTTCAAGAATGGTTATGATTGCTTGGAGATATCATAGGTATTTCGTCTAAAAAAACAGGTCACAGATTACACTTTGTGACCTGTTTTTTAGAATTTTGAAGCGAGTTGAGTTTGTTTATCCGTGTTTCTTGGCTGTAAGAGTAGGAAAAAGTCCTTTTTAAATTAAAACTCTAAATTCATCATTTTGTATGAGAAAGGAATTAAATTTATGCACAACTTTAATTTCATTTGTGATCAATTTGCTACAATTCTTAGAGGGAAAAGTAAAATAAGTCAAGGTGGTTGTTCGGTATCTTTTCATCGCGATTTTAGGGTGCTTGTTCAAGGGAAGCCAAGTGCCTATGTAGTACCCGTAGGAGTAAGTTTTGAATCGTTGGATCAAAATGGTAATGCATTAAATTTAGGAGAAATTGCTGTTCTGCAAGAAGAGATCCCTTCATTTATCGTTTTCTGATAGAATACTCCTTCCTCAAGCGTGTGAAGGGCGCTAGCCCAACGGTAGATGGGAGATGAATGTCAGTAGGCGTAAGCCTACGTTTTTTTGTATACTGTAGATATCCTATAACAAAGTGAGGTGCAACCTATGTTAGTAAATAAAGCATATAAATTTCGTATCTTTCCAAATAAGAAACAAGAAATAGTAATTGCTAAAACGATTGGTTGCAGTCGCTTTGTATTTAACCATTTTCTTGCTCTATGGAATAACACCTATAAAGAAACAGGAAAAGGATTAACCTATCCTTCTTGCTCTGCCGAGCTCACTCGATTAAAAAAGAGGCAAGATACAATCTGGTTAAAGGAAGTAGATAGTATCGCTCTTCAATCCACATTAAAAAACCTCGCAGATGCTTTTTCACGTTTTTTCAAGAAACAAAATGATATTCCACGTTTCAAGTCTAAAAAGAATAAGATTCAATCCTACACAACTAAGCAAACGAACGGAAACATTGCAATTGTAGGCAACAAAATGAAATTGCCGAAACTTGGCCTTGTTCGCTTTGCTAAAAGTCGTGAAGTAGAAGGTCGTATTCTAAATGCAACGATTCGCCGTAACCCAAGTGGTAAATACTTTGTATCTATCCTCGTCGAAACAGAGGTACAAGAAATGCTTAAAACGGAATCCACTTGTGGAATTGACGTTGGATTAAAAGATTTTGTCATTCTTTCTGATGGTACAACATACAAGAACCATAAATTCTTTCGTACATTAGAAGAGAAGTTAGCAAAAGCACAGTGTATCCTTTCTAGAAGAAAGAAAGGTTCTTCGAACTGGAATAAACAACGTGTGAAAGTTGCACGAATCCATGAACATATTGCAAATGCAAGAGCTGATTACTTACATAAACTTTCTACTGAAATCATCAAAAACCACGATGTCATCGGTATGGAAGACTTACAAGTCAGTAACATGCTCAAAAACAGAAAGCTTGCAAAAGCGATTAGTGAAGTATCTTGGTCACAATTTCGAACGATGTTGGAATATAAAGCCAAGTGGTATGGCAAACAAGTGGTTGTGGTATCTAAAACATTTGCTTCTAGTCAATTATGTTCCAATTGTGAATACAAAAACAAAGACGTTAAAAATCTAACCATTCGTGAGTGGGATTGTCCTTCTTGTGGCACACATCACGATAGAGATCGAAATGCAGCGCTCAATCTAAGAAACGAAGCAATTCGTCTCTTAACCGTAGGAACTACGGGGATAGCCTACTGAATTAGAAACCGTTAGGTTTCTGTACTTAGGAATCTCCCACTTCAAACAGTCCGTAAGGATGTTAAGTGGTGAGTAGTTCAAGAGATCAATTGTACAACAAGGAATTATTGTTAGTGCTTTACATAATCACTGGTTGTACATGAACCCATTAATTATGTATATTCATATCCAATCGGTGGAGCCCCCGTTACATTTTGCAAAAAAATTGGCAAATTCTTTTTTGTTCTTAAGTAGCTATCCTGTTGCTAATAACGAGGCTCAATAATCAGTGATTTGGATGTATTTATTTTTGTTAATAGTTTGGAGAAAAGTTTTCTTTGCTCATCTACCTTTTAGCAGTCATATTGTGAGTGTTTTTAGAGGTACACCCATGCTACTTACTTCGTTTATACTTGAGAAGATCATAAACTTTAACAACTTGAAATCCTTTTTCCTGATTCTTAGGAAGAATGATTTTTAGAGCAGCTACAGTTTGTTTTCTGTTCCCTCCACCATCATGAAGAAGAACAATATCTCCGTTACGAGCATCTTTTATACGTGATTAGCAATGGCAGTTACTTCAGGATTCGGCCAATCACGTGAATCTTGATGCCAAGACCAAAGTACAATTTGTTTCCCTTGTTGCTTGACTGTTGTAAATACAGTGTAATTTATGTAACCACCAGGTGGTCTGTAAAGTAAGGGATCTTTATTCCATTTTTCTATATATTTCTGCCCTTCTAAAATATCTTTTTGAACCATTTTTAATGGTGTATTTTGAGCGAAAACATGATTCATTGTATGATTGCCAATTTCATGCCCTTTATTTAAAACCGTTTTTACTAATTGAGGAGCCTGTTGTATACGAAAGCCAATTATCTTTTTGTTGGTAGGTACGTCCCGAGTGACTATCCCCGTGGGCTCTAGATCTTCTCTCATTAACATGCGAGCTGCTACTTTATTTGAAGTCCGTGTACCAATAGTACTTAAGATACCGACTATAATTATAAACTTTAATTTATGAACCATTATTACCCACCTTTTATGACTATTAAGTGAAGTGGAATTTAGTTTCTTACAAATGGCGTAAGCATTTCATAGTATTGGTAGCAAATACATACATGCATTAGTGTGTTTATTTGGAAATTTTGGAGACATTAAATATGCATAACTTGGTAGTTTACATATATTTTTTTGTATTTCGGGAACAAGTGTTAGGAGGGTATTTTTGATGAAAAGTTGTACAGCACTTCTTATTATTGATGTACAAGTAGGTTCATTTGAAGAGAGAAAAGTTCTATATAATGAAATGGAATTATTAAGAGTTATTCGATTATTGATTTCTAAAGCCCGTTCTGCTTCAGCCCCTATTTTTTATATGAAATTTAATGGGAAGTCTGGTTCCACACTTAAACAAGGGACAGCTGGGTGGGAAATTCATAAATCTATTGCTCCAGCAACAGAAGATGTCGTTCTTGAGAAGAATCACCCAGATTCTTTTCATAAAACGGGTCTTCAACAAGCTCTGGAAATGAGGAATATAAAACGAATTGTTATAGCAGGAATTCAATCTGAAATTTGTGTAGATGCAACATGCAGGCGTGCGTACAGCTTAGGATATGACGTTACTCTTGTAGGGAATGGACATAGTACATATAATTCTACAGTATTATCAGCGCCTCAAATCATTAAGCATCATAACGAGATAATCGGTCAATGGTTTGCTTGTGTAAAAAATGCGGAAAATATAGAATTTTAATTACTTCCTTACAACTGATTTTGTTCTATAATAACATATGCTTCCCGACTATGCTTTTTAGTGATTAGTATATCGATTTATAACTGCTAAATAAATACTGGAATATCACCATCAAGCTAATATTTTATAATATCTCCAGAACGGAAAAAGTATCTCTTCATAAAAAATTCTTTTGGATGCAAGAGGATTTTTTTATTGGGAATAGTAAGGGTGAGGGGAGGTGCATTACATATGGGAAAAGGTAGAAGTAATAATGCTGGTAAAAAGCAACCGAATTTCGATGATTCATCTAACTTCGCTAAACAAAGCCAACCGACAGAAAAGAAGAAGAAATAAGAAAAGGAGCTCTCTTGATAAAGGGAGCTCCTTTTTAAGATATATTGACGTTTCAGAACAACATATCGATGGCTCAACCAAATAATCATAATTGCAAGGCTTAATTTCCTGCGAATGGCAGCCAATTTAATATATAACCTTGATAAATTAATTGAAAATAAAAGAATATATACTATACACGAAAGAGCATAAAACAGGGGAATTATGTATAAGGAGTTGATGGGTTCTGGTGCAGAAATGTCAAAACACCAGAATCCATTGTTATTTAAAATGAAGCCTATTAATAAACTGTTGTGAACTACTCGCCACTTAGCAAAACCTGAAGTGGGAGCTTCTCAGTTCCACGACGAAAGCAACCTTTCGTCTCCCTGAGCGTTACTTCGGAGTGTTCCAACCCTAGATGTCCAACGCTTGGACGCTCTTTTGGTACGGTTGATATTTTACGCAGGAACCGAATGGCTTGGTTTTCGCACTCTATTTTCTTCCTGCAACCTCATATATCAAGTTATCAAAGAACTTCATATAGCTAGTTTATCAAAAGTTTTTGGCTATGCCAAACCGAAATTCATACCATTGGGCAGCGCCCTTCACACGCTCGAGGAAGGAGAATTCTTTCGGTAAATTCGTTAAAATTTGTGATGGATGCTTGTCCTTACTAAGTACCCATCCATACGAAAATGGGGGAAGATTTGGGACTACAAGTTCAATAGAGATAATTTCTTTTTGGGCATCTACTAGGTTATTTACAAAAGAGTAATCTAGGCCAATCGTAATGGCTATCTCTTGATGTACCGCATTTTGTATAGCCTGTCTATTTATTTTAAGAAAGTAGATCGAAAATATAGTAAATAATACTTCCTTTGACCCTGTACTATGGTACAGGGTTTATACTTTATATGAGGTGAGATAGATGCAATATCGTATTGGAGAACTGGCTGAAAAGTGTGGCGTTAACAAGGAGACCATTCGATACTATGAACGATTAGGCTTAATTCCAGAGCCTAATCGTACCGAAAAAGGATACCGAATGTATTCCCTACAAATGGTCGATCGTTTGAATTTCATAAAACGGACGCAGGAATTGGGATTTACTTTAAATGAAATTGACAAATTGCTAGGGGTTGTCGATCGCAATGAAGCAAAGTGCTGTGACATATATGATTTCACTGTTCTTAAATTAGAGGACATCCAACGTAAAATTCAAGACCTTAAAAAAATTAAACAAATGTTGATAGACCTTAAAGAAAGATGTCCCGAAAACAAAGATATTTACGAATGTCCTATTATTGAAACTTTAATGGACTCAGAAAAGAAAGCAGAAGAATATTTATAATAATAAATTGTAAAGGTGGAAGAATAATGGAAGATTGTTGTAGTAACCTTAAAGGAATAAAAATTGAAAATAATGGTCATTGTCCAACATGTAAAAATAAAGCTAAGAATGTAAAGTTGATTACACTAAAATCATTGCTTAAACCATCTGCATTAGAAACATTAAATGCTAAAGAAAATCACTATTTTTGTTCAAACGAAGATTGTGATGTAGTCTATTTTGATACGAATAATAAAAAATACTTTGTATCTGACATAAAGGTAGCTGTACATCAAAAAGATGACTCAGCAACTACACCAATTTGTTATTGTTTTGATTGGACAAAAGAAAAAATTAAACAATATGTGGAAAATGGACTTATTCCTAATCCAGTAGAGCATATTCGCGAAAACATAAAAGAAAACCGATGTGGTTGTGAAGTAAACAATCCACAAGGTAGTTGTTGTTTAGGCAATATTACAACTTATATTAGAAAAATGTCATAAGGAACCTAAATGTTGCTTTTTTTCACCAAAATAAATCAATATTGCTCCACAAAAGGGCGCTATTCTTTTATAGAGAAAGCGTCTTTTTCTTGTATTTCAAGTGTTCTCATGGTTAAGTAATTTTTTGTTTTCTACGATTGTTGAATGACTAGCTTATAAAAGAGACTCTCCTTGAACATAATACTAGATTAATTGATTTATAGAATGGGAGCGTGAAGAATAATGTTATTATCTGAGTCCTGGGAACAGTATCAATTAGATAAAAAATTGAGGGATATTCACCTCTGACTTTAAAAACATATTATTTTCAATATAAATTTTTATTACGTTATTTCGGTGACATTAACATGAGTGAATTTACTACAGAAAAACTAAAGGTTTACTTAATTGAAGCAGGAGAACACTTAAAGCCATCTAGTTTAGGACACCGAGTTCGTTGCATCAAATCACTTTTTAGATGGACACATGATGAAGGCTTTATTCTTAAAAACCCTGCTACTAAATTAAAAGAGCGGAAGTTAGGCAAAACATCGGCTCTTTTAATTTAGCAGAGCCGAAAACAAAAATAGCCACTTTCTGTTAAAGAGTGGCTTTGTATGAGTACGATTACTACATGTTACAGGGCTAGTATGTAAGTAATTACTTAAATGCATATAGCCTTATTTACCGGAAGGAGGACCCCTGTTCTATTGTTTTCTAATCAGTCTCGTTAAAGCCATCCCAAGAAATCCAACACCCATTCCTATCAGCCATCCAATTTGGGAACTTCCTAACGAAGACCCCACTCCTCCACCAAGAAACATGCAGCCAACGAATACTAATGCTCCGATGCCCCATTTCGGCCGATCCATAATTCAATCACACCCTTTCAATAAAACATATGCTATTAGCTAATTAAACTTTCTTGAATATGATATGTTAATTATTTTGCTAGAGGTGGTATATTTGTTTGGCTTAGGTATAGCAATGGTCAGGGAATTTAAAAGACGGAGATTGACGGCTTTAAAGGGATTGTAGGAGGGAAATTTAATGTTTAAGTATCATCACTTAAGAGTTGTGGAACAAATTTTTTTTTAACTTACTAGCTAATAGAAGCTTGGTGATTTTCCACAATCGGACGCTTTAATGGAATAAAAGGAGAGCATATATTAGTCATGTATAATATGTGATTTTCTTTATTTTTAGGGATTTTTATAATTTAGGTCTTGATAAGAAGTACTGAAGTGACTTTTAAAGGTCTTTCGATATTTTGGTTTTATGTTAGCAAAAAGTGCTTTCATGTAAAGAAAACATTAAATCAGTCTACAACTATTTTTTAACAGTCTAATACTTTTTCTATAGTCTAAAACATTTTTTTAATGAAACACTTGATGGTAATAGGAAAAAGTATTTGTTTCTTGATGTAGGCAGAATATAAGATGATATAATTAGAGAAAAATATGGAGGGGCTCATAGTGGAGATAAGAAAATATAATTCTGATGACATCAAACAATTAACAGATTTAATGCCAGATTTAGGTTATCCTAGTTCATTAGATGAAATGAAAGTAAGAATGGAACGTATCGAATCCAATCCAAATTACTACACCTTTGTTGCAATAAATGATAATAACTTAGTAGGGATGATAGGAATAACAATTCATACAACGTACACAAACAACGATGAAAAGATTCAAATAACATCGCTAGTTACAAAGAAAGAATATCGCGGTCAAGGTATTGCGAAAGCATTGATTAAATATGTGGAAGAATGGTCTTTGAAAAGAGGATCTGATTTTATTTATCTTCTAAGTGGAAAAAGTGAAAAGAGGGTAAAGGCACACGAACTATATAAATTCCTTGGTTACGAAATAACTGGTTATAGGTTTGTAAAACGTTTGCGAAAAATGGATGTGCTTTAACAATTGGATGCAATTGTTGAATAATTAAATCCCAATTTCTCATTTATATCACTGAGAGATTGGGATTTTTAATAATGGAATAAGCTATGCTACACATATGATTAACAACGGTGCGCCATTTGAAGTAATACAAAGCTTACTTGGTCATGAGAAGAGTGAAACCACGAGAATATATGCTCAGCTGAGCGGAAAGTTGAGACACGATTTTTATATTAAATATTTTTGAAAGCTACAGAAATTAATCTTTAATCAAAATCGAGGCGTGCATGTATAAAGACGTATCTATTTGAATTGGGCCAGATTGTAAAGTAAAGAGTTATTAGAAAGTAAATCAAACCTCTACTTTTTTTCCATTAAATGATCCAATACAAAAGAAAGAGCACAATTCTTATTAGAGAATTGCGCCCAATTGTTGAAGATCAATTAATTCATTTTTTTAAAACTTTCCCCCCATTAAATTTCAATAAGTATAGGAACAATCATTGGCTTTTTCTTAGTATGTGTATATACATATTGTCGTATTGATTTTTTTATTTGTTTTTTCATTACAGTCCATTGGTTTCTATTTGCTTCTTGTAGCTCGTTAACAGTTTTTATAGTAAGTCGATTAACTTCACTTCGGAGTTCCGCGAAATCTCTATCCACAAATCCACGAGAAAGGGTATCGGGTTCAGAAATCAGTTTTCCTTCCGCTTTGCTCATAGTTAAAACAATCATGAGCATCCCATCCTCTGAAAGTTGTTTACGGTCTCGTAACACAAATTCCCCAATATTATCGATATCCCCCCCGTCTACGTAGGTATTCCCAACCGGTATTTTCCGGGTCTGGCGGGCAATGGTATGTTCAATATCGACGACATCGCCATTATTGATGATAAACGTGTTTCCTTGCTCTACTCCAACGGATTCACCTAACAAACGGTGATGGTGTAGCATTCTAAATTCACCGTGAATGGGAATAAAATATTTTGGTTTCATTAATGTAAGCATTAATTTTAAATCTTCTTGATAACCATGGCCAGAAACATGCATTCCGGATGTACTTCCTGATCCATAAATCACGTTGGCTCCAAGTGCGAATAAGTTGTCTACAATACTCGTGATATTTCGTTCATTCCCGGGTATTGGACCTGCTGCAAATATAACCGTATCTTCAGGTAAAATGTCGACATCGCGAAAGTTTCCAGTGGACAGGCGAGCAAGAGCAGCCATTGGTTCTCCTTGACTCCCCGTGCATAAAATGGCCACCCTTTCAGGAGGCATTTCATTTATTTCATGTGGGTCAATTAACATTCCATCTGGAACTGTTAAATAACCACGTTCCATAGCAACCGCTACGACATTAACCATACTTCGTCCAAGCAACGCAATTTTTCGATTTGTTTTCTGTGCTGCATTCACGACTTGCTGAACGCGACTAATATTTGAAGCAAAGGTAGAAATAATAACTTTGCGTTCGGCTTTCATGAAAGTTGTTTCCACATGTTCGCCTACCATTTGTTCCGATGGGGTCAAACCAGGACGTTCTGCATTGGTACTCTCAGACAATAGAAGTAAGACCCCTTCTTTGCCGATTGCAGCCATTTTATGAATATCCGAATTCTCATTATTCGCAGGGGTTAAATCGAACTTGAAGTCCCCCGTATGTACAATATTACCCTCTGGTGTGTGAAAGACTATTCCCAAGCAATCAGGAATACTATGGGTCACTTTGAAAAAGCTTACACTCATTTCTCCGATTGTCAAGTTTGAGTTTGAGTTGATTTCAATAAGTTCACTTTCTCTTAAAAGTTTATGTTCTTTTAATTTGATTTCAATTAATCCTAGTGTGAAGCGTGTGGCATAAACGGGTACATTCAATTTTTTTAAGAAGAACGGGATCCCCCCGATATGATCTTCATGTCCATGTGTGACAAGTAAAGCCCTGACTTTATCTTTATTTTCTACTAAGTAAGCTATATCAGGGATAATCAAATCAATTCCTAAAAAACTTTCATCTGGAAACTTATTGCCACAGTCGATAATCACGATATCGTTTGAATATTCGATTGCATACATATTTTTCCCGATTTCATTCAAGCCGCCTAAGGCGAAGATAGATAATGCATTCTCTATTGTACTCAAATTTATATCCTCCCATTTTAAATATAATCTTAGTATGCCCTTTGGGTTTCCTTTTATCAGTGGGTTGAATGCCCGAGCTTCCTATAAAAAAGGGAACTCTAGACGTGTTTTTTCCTAAAAATAATGACTACAACATTGATGTCTTAGTTTCCCACATCGTTATCGAGGTCTATCCTCCCATGGAGACAGCTGCTATTGAAATCACTAATGGTTTTCGATTCTTAATAAAGACGTAATTCTTTTTTAAGAAATGCGCCCGATAATGGAAGATTGTTATGCAGAGGTGATACTGCACTTATATTGTAGAATAGCCCCCTAAAACAGAAGAAGCTCTCCTCATACTAATTGCTTAGCTTAGAGTGAGAACAAATTCATCTAAATCTTATCTACGTGCATTGGAAAAAACGCTGTCTTCATCTGTAAAACTGAATCCACATCTCATCAGAACCTTAAGGGATCCAAATAGATGTGATTTTTGTTAACACAAATCTTTTAAGGGATGAGATTTTGATGTTTAATAGATTGGCTCCAAAAATTGGATATCCTTAAACTCGGAATCCGCAGTAGCAAAATCCATTAATTTAGCTCCCTCAATATGAGGAGTGACACATACCCATCAACTTAAGAAAAATAAAGGCTCAAAAAAAGAAAAAATGAGCCGAACTCTTATGAATAACTGTGAAAAGGTAAAATTTTTGTTATGGGAGGTTTCTCAAAATCTTAGCTTGATGGTCATGGGATAGTGCCACACAGCCATCAAACTTAAGAATTTTATAAAGCCCCAAAACAAAAAAAATGTACATTTTCTCCTGGAGATGTCAATTTTTTCGGTTTGGGGTATTTGCTTTTCTTAGCTTGATGGTGATGGGGGGTACCCCTTAACGCACAGGTAATTGATTAAATGTGTCTAATGTTAAATGATAATATAGCTATTTAATTTCTAAGCTATAAACGCAGTAAACACCGTCCGAATAATCGAAGGGTGTTTACAATAGTTATTTAATTTTTTTCTATGTCTACTAACTCCCTCAAAATCAGTCACAATAAAGATGTTTAAAAATAGCCCTTATGCAACTAGAGGTATCGGCTAGGTGCAAAACAATAGATAAAAGAAATAGATTTCAATTTCCTTACTACCTAGTTAACAGTTTTTATTATGACTTGATCAGTGCCTTTAAAGCACTCGTATTATTGCTTGTCAAAACGGGAATGAATTCAGTTATTTTTTCAATATCCCAGTCCTACCACTTAATGATATTGAGAATATCAATTGTTTCCTCGTCAAATCTATAACGTATTAATTTAGCTGGATTCCCTCCTACAATTGAATAAGGCGGAACATCTTTATTTTAATTATCATAAATTATGGATTTATGAGGTGTTTTTAATTAAATCTTATTTCAAACCAACAAATGTTTCGATGTGGGACTAATTGCCTAATGCATATTATAATGTTATTAATATGTATTGGTGGTGTGATGAATGAACAAATTAGAAAAATGTTCTAAAGTCTTTGTAATGTTTTTTATTTTGCATGTTATATTTCTTATGTTTTCTCCAAATAGAATAGTAGGTAGGTCAGCTATCCAAAAAGATGACATAAAATTGTACGTATACGCACAAGCCACTACGGGAGCACCTCAAAAAATAAGTAAGAGTGATTTAGCTATATTAAAAGAAAAAATTAAAGATACATACCCTAATGTAAAATCTACGGACATTGAGCTTGAAGGTGACACACCGTTCCATCATGTTGATGATCCAGCTTATATCGGAGAGTTTACTGTATACGGAAAAGTTATAGGTACAACACTAAATGAAACATCGAGAGAAAATACAGTTGCGGTTTTAAAAGTTTCATACTAGGATATGCCAATGATTCAATACTGGTTTTATGAAAGCTCTATCCCAAGTCTATCACTTGCAATTTTGTCTCCATTTTTATTCATTGCACTTAGTATCCTTTATGCAAGACCTAAGAAAACTGACCAACGGTAATAGGCGGTCTTTTTACGTTTACGTATATTCACTTTCTAGTCTAATACTTTATTTTATGGATAGCGGAACAATGCGCAATAGTGGGGTGGGGGCTATGTTAATGCACACTGTTCCTTTATTCAGTAGTTAAATAATAAAATTTCACGTACCTTATATAATATTAAAATTACAAATTCAGAAATAGGGGAATTCCAACTTAGAAAGGCAATTAACTTTATTACCAGCTATCGATGATAAGAAAGTGCAAAAGGAAGTAATAAGCGTATTAAAGGAATATAGAGCACTCAAGATGCGATTCAGTAATGAAGTGGAGCAAGAAGGAATCAGTTTGTTTCCTGAGTTACGTGATTCAAGGAATACGAGTAAATGGAAGGTGCAGCAGGTAGAGAAGGCGCTTAATAACTTATTAATAGAAATTACACATTAAACCAGTGAACATTCTAAAAAAACAAACATATGATAAAATCGTGGGACAAGTTATCATATGAGGTGAGACTTGGAGCGCCATACTTATTCTTGAAGAGTACCTAATGGAGGGTACTCTTATTTACTTAATAAAATGGACATTTGACTTGATATAACCCTAAGTTGACCAGCGGTTGTAACCCCTTTTATAAATTGGATTCTAGAGATATATTTAACATGGGCATATAAATTTTCATTTAAAGGGGTATAAGTGAAGATGCGAGAAAAAGAACGCTTAAAGCAATGGAGAACAGATCTACAACAAGTTATTTTGGAAAAGTCTAAAGAGAAAAGAGAGAAAAATAAAAAATATAGTATTCCTGATAGATCGTTTCAATTCATGACTAGCAAGGATATCTATCACAAAAAGAATGGGGTATGGAAACAAGGAAATAAGTAAAAATGCTTTTATTAAATTTATAACTACTATTATAGGCGCTGTCGTAATCTGGATGGCGTCTTGTTTGTTGTTAATGGATGATAAGGGGTGAAATAGATTTGCAATTTGAAGATTAAAAATGAATATTATTACTTTAAAATGCAGAACATAGACTAGTAAACAAGCTGTTTTTAACTTTTAATCATAGAATATGATGAATTCTATTGTTAAGAGGAGGTAAGCATATTTATGGGATGTAATGATAATTTCAGACATTCTCGAGATTGTAATAGATTTTGGGATGATTTAATGTTTTGCAGACGCAGAAAAAGAGATTGTGATGATCGTCGTCGTAGACATCACCATCATCATGACTGTGATTGTGATGATCGTCGTAGACATCACCATCATCATGACTGTGATTGTGATGAATGTCGTCGTAGACGTAACCATCATCATAACTGTGATTGTGATGACCGTCGAGATTGGTAAATTCCTATTGGAGAGTGCTTTGAAGAAAAGCGCTCTTTTTTTGTACATGGATTTTCTGGTTTTATTTGTTGTTAAGGGTAAAGCACTTTGAGAATCTTTTGAAAATAAAGACTATTAGTTAAATAAATGGTATAATTTTCTTGTTAATGGAATTAAAATGAAAATATAGATAAATGAAGGGGATAAGGTAATTTGAATGGAGGATTCTAATCATAGAGAAACAAAGGCTATATTAAAGATATGGTTTATCTATATACCACTCGCATTAGGGAATTTCATTTTTTCAAGCATTATAGGTTACTTCAAAAAATAAAAATTAAGATTTTGCATAGAAAAAACAATTAATCTATTTAATTGTTTTTTTATTTTTCCCTAACAAAACAAACGAACACAGCGAATGAAAATAGAGATAGTTAACAATATGAAGTTTATGCAGGAAATAACGGTGTCTTAAGGTGAAAATAGCGTAAAATCAACGATGTATAAAAGTTGTTGTAAGTGTAAGTTTTCGAAAGTGTAGCAAACGTTGATATGACGGCGTATTTCCTAAAATCCTTGTTTACATAAGAAATCATTATAGGTATTTGTAAAAAAAGAGCGGAATAAATCTCAAATCGAAAAGAATACTTATGTTATTGAGACGGAAGAAAAAATTTAGAAGTTATATTTTGAAATCTGTATTAAAATCACATTTAGCGGAATGCTCAGCTAAACCAAGTACAATATAAAAGTACTAAAGGAAACACTCTATTTCGACATCATAAACAATCAAGTTTTGTGAAAAATACAATATATTTAGTCTTAAGCGATTAAAGTTAACTGTTTTGTATCAAAGTGTATTTATATACTGGATATGTCCTATAAGCAATCATGTAATCAATATTAATATGTATAGTTGAATGTATCTGAAACTAAAAGATATTGCGACTGATGAAAGGTAAAGTGAATGACGTATTTTGTTAGATGAGAATAAAAGTTAATATGAAGAGGTGAAAAACAAACACGTTGAAACTTCGCACGAAATACCAATTTTACGAACACTAAGATGGTTATATAAAAATCTAATACGGTATCTAGGGCTTTCCAGTTCATGTGCATAGATTTTTGTATTGGTATACATCTATGTAATTCATATTTTATATGAAAATAATCAAATTCTGAATTACTCACTAGCAATCTTTATAGTGAATTGCATTTTAATTTATACGAGTTTTTCTAGTGTTGATCTAATTAACTCCTGATAATCATGATTAAATTAACCAATTCATATTTTATAACAACTTTTATACTGTTTTCATGTATTCATTTTGTATGAATTTATTTATAAAATTGTTTTATCTTACATACATTTAAATGCGATTTTTGTACTAGTTTTACTAGCCTAATACAAATTTATCACTTGGTTATCTATAATTTTTATTAGAATAACTACACTATCTCATTCAATTTCGAGTATATTTTAGCATCCCATAATTTAATTATGTAAATAAGTTTGTGTAAAAATTGAATTTAATGCGAACTTGTGTTCGAGTCTTTTTTCTGTTATAGTATATATGAGGTGATTTTTATGGATTACAGCAAGCAACGTCAAAAATCCGTACATCGTAAGAAATTATACGAGAATTTAAATGAAATGCCCTTTTACATAGAAGAATTTGTGGAGTACAAAGAATTGCATGATGCCTCTCCCTCCACCCTACTGAATTATGTATATGATTTTAGAGTCTTCTTTAATTGGCTATTATCTGAACAAATTATTGAATTTAAGCCCATTAAAGACATATCCTTCTCTGATTTGGAGAATTTAAAGAAAAAAGATGTTGAGAACTTTATGAGGTTTCTAAAGCTACAACAAAACATGCAGAATTCCTCTGTTAACAGAAAAATTTCAGCCTTAAAGTCTTTATTTAAGTACCTTACCTCCCTATCAGAGAATGATGATGGAGAATGTTATTTTTATAGAAATGTAATGGCTAAGATTGAAATACATAAAGATAAAGAAACATTAAATGCCCGTGCAAAACGTATGAGATCTAAAATATTTCATAATGATGACGATCAAGAGTTTTTGAATTACGTTAAGTACGAACATGAAAAATCTTTAACAAAACATCAGTTGTTCTATTTCCTAAGAGATAAAGATCGTGATGTAGCTATCCTATCCCTCTTTCTTGGTAGTGGTATTCGTGTAAGTGAATTGGCCGATCTTCGTATGGAAGATATAAACTTAAAAGAAAGACTAATTGATGTAATCCGAAAAGGAAACAAAGAAGATTCAGTATGGATTACTCCAATTGCATTGAATGACCTTGAAAAGTATATGGAAATTAGAGATAACAAATATGCTCCAGGGAAAGAATTAAAAAATGTATTTTTATCGAAGTATAAACATACTGCACAGCCTCTTTCGGTTAGGGCTATCCAAGATATAGTAGAAAAATATACTAAGGCCTTTGGTAAAAGAATGTCTCCTCACAAATTAAGACATACCTTGGCAAATAAATTATATATGGAAGAAAAAGACTCGTTACAAGTGATGCAGCAACTTGGACATACCAGTCAAGATACAGCTTTGCTATACACTCAACTTGGGGAAACAACTATTAAAGATAGTTTAGGCAGAATAGGGAAAAATAAATAATAAAAGGTTCAGCATATGGATTGCTGAACCTTTTATTATTTGATTTAATTTTTAATTTTATTATGTAAAAAATACATACTTTATCTTTCACTTTGTTTGGTATATGAATGATGAAAATATTAATAAAATATTTGAAAAACTATCTTTTATTTGAATGTAGATATATAAATTCGCGAATTTCTGTTAGATAACCACGATTACCTGTATACCATGGCTTATTCCATTCTCTTTTGAGAAATATTCTGGTTCATCTCCATTACCTTGCTTCATATGAAATTTTTGCATGCCATTTGTTAGTTTAAATTCAATAAAATTATTTTTTTCAAGATCAAACTTCAATTCGTAAATGTATGCTTGTCCTTCTCAAAAACTGCAAAGCAGAAAGGCACCTAAGTAAGGTGTCTTTTTGCAAAAAACATCTCCTCATCTTTGTTTAAATAATTTAAGATTTTGCGATACCTACATCACTAAATGCTTTTTTAACAACTTGTTCTGTGTTTTGGGGCATTTTCCCTTCGGTTATAAGTTTTTTCGCGGCTTTTAGAATTTCTTCAAAAGCATCCTGGAAACCAGAATTTGGGCGAAGATGCGGCCATGCATTGTACCATAAGATTGCAGCATTATCTGTTCCTATTTCCATAGACACAAGAAAAAATGCTTTATTTGGAATACCGCTGTTCGTATGCACGATATAACTTTGTCTTTGTTCTTCAGTCTCAAAATCAAGATTACTACCATCATCATATCTATCCATGCGATTAGGTTGAGAATCATGATCGTTTGCGGTTCCTGGTTCTTTCATTGAACGAAGGGCTTTTCCAGGAAATTTAGGACCAATAATTTTGTCACCAATTAACCAATCGGCATTTTGAGCATTTTGACCCAAATGATATTGTTTTATTGCACTACCGATACAATCAGAAAAGCTTTCGTTAAGGGAACCAGGTTGATCATGATATTCGAGTTTACATGTATACTGTGTTACACCATGACTCATCTCATGGCCTATAACATCAATTCCTGCTGTAAAATCTATGAAAATTTCACCATCACCATCACCGAAAATCATCTGCTTTCCATCCCAAAATGCATTCATAAAATGCTCTCTATAGTGAACGTTAAAAATAAGATCCAGCCCTAGATTATCAATAGAATTACGATGTAATACTTTTTTATAATATTCTAAAATGACTTGTCCAGCATCATATGCTTGATTCACGTCCTCATCATCCGTAGGTGAATCCCCCTCGTCTCGAACTAATTTATGCTGAGGTTGTTCCGTATGTTGACAATCATAAACATGTCTAGTAGCTTTATGCTCTCTATTGTTCTCCAGTGAAGACTCCATTATTTCTTGACTTTTGATTATACTCTTTCTTTTCTCATGAATTTTTCTAGTATGTTCTAAGCTTTTTTGGGCTTTTTCGCTCCCTTTTTCTGCAAGCTTTTCCAATAAGTATTCTGGAACAATACTTTCAATTTTTCTCATAATAATCATTCCTTTTCTATAATAATAGGTATTTTATATCCAAAAGAACTCATTTTAGTTATTTTTTCCCATATTCTTATCCGGAGGGAATAAAAAAAAATATCTATGGATTGGTTAATAGCAAAAATAACTACTCTAATAATAAATATTACTTCCTATATTTCTCTGCAAATTTTTATTCGTAATGTACACCATTATAATTTACAAAACCTACTGGGTGGTGCGTGAAATGTATGACTGGATCTCCTGGATTCCCAATTCCTACTTTTACATGTGTTTTATCAACATATTCCCCTTGCAGTTCGATTTCTGCCCCTTCTTTTAAGTCTGGAATTGGATTTTTCAATCCTAATTTATCTCCAAAACGAATTGCACAGAAGGCTTCATCTTCTACTAAAGATTTTGGTGCACCTTTTATATCAATAACTTGAATATTATTAATTAAAAAATGCTGATGTGTTCCGCCTTCTGAATTAGAATCATCTTCTTCAACTAATTTTATTGTTGCTTTTACATGCACAATTGGACCATGAAATGAAAGTGGATTTCGATGATGCTCCATAAAATGATCTGCTAGCGTATTACCAAAATGCGGATGTCGTTGTAAATGCTCACTCATAGTTGTTCCCTCCAACTCTTTGTTATACTCACTTTCCTTATTGTTTACAAATACACAATAATTATTACAGTAAACACTCTCGTATAAATACCTAGGAGATTGGCTGTTAAAGAAATAATAGTTTATTTTACAAATTTGATGATGGAGTCGCTCCAACAATTCGTGGATTCAGTCTGCTAAGCAAATAAAAAAGAACAACCTCATAAAAAAATGTGGTTTGTTCTTTTCTATTACAATATTTCATTATATATTTTTATAAGCTTTTCAAAAGCTTTAGGATCCATTTAATCTTTTAGATCAAGAATAGATTAAATGCATTTTTTCACCATATAAATGAATCTATTATTAAGATAATTAAATTTAAAATTCACCTATAGATTCCCTTGATAACTTAATTTCCCTTGTTGAATCAACTGATGTACTCGATAAGCTAAATACGTATCCTCTATGCACTGCTTACTTTTCCCATTACCTCTCCAATAACACGGGATGCAATTTGATATTCACTCGATGTATTTTCTTAGATTGCTGTATCATAATAATCTTCAGAGACAGCAACTACTTTGCCGTCTAATAATATTCTCAACATGTCTTTTGTTTGAGACCATTTTCCCAACCATTTATTAGCTCTTTAATTTTTATATCAGAAATTTTTTCATCCTAAGAGCATTTAAAATCAATTTTGGAGGCATTTCAGTTACACTCCATAATACATATGAAGTGTCTCTATCTTGTACGTCACTCACTTTATACTCTATATGACGACTATACTCAGTAACGTTTACTTCTTCAAATTAAATATTTTTATTTTGTAGTAATAATATTAAAAATCTCAACCGAATATCATAAGATACGGTTTTAGCATGACACAAAATAACTCTACTATCATTAAGAACTTCGGTGGTAATTGATGAATTACATGAGCATTACATTCTTGCAAGATTATTGTTTTTCTTAGAATAGGAAATTCGGCTCATTTTATTGGGAGCTTTTTATGTTTTAACAAAATAAACCAAACTTTAAATTTTTAATAATTATATACAGAAAAACCATAGAACTTAATTACTTCTACGGCTTTTATTTATCTATATTTTTATAATAAACTTGAATCCATATACCATTTGTAATTCATCTTGCCCCTAATTTTACCCCTAAATACCATAATAACTTTTTTACTAAACTACAAAAAATAGATTTGAGCTAATGGATAATAGCTTTTTAAAATACCTAAATAATCCATACCTTGATCAGCAAGGTATTTACTCCCCCATCTACAGAAGTATTCATTTGAATAATTTCTTATTCCACTACTATATTCGATTAACATTGGTTCAGCACTATACGGTTTTGCAATGTATTGATTAAATATCTCATCAACTATCTCATCAATTTCAGAAAAAGTACTTCTACCATAATTATAAGATTGATCAAACAAAGACGTGCTACTGATTGTAAATCCTCTTTCCAAATAATGCTCATTATATATCCGATTTAATACAAAAGATGTTATACAAATTATATTAGCCTTAAGAGCTTCTTTGGGCCATGTTGGGTAAAGCTCTGAAGCAGCTACGTTTTTTATATATTCCTTAAATTCCACTTTATATCTTGGAGCTAATTCATTAGGATTCCCATCATGAACTATAATGTATTGAGGTATGTTTAAGTAATTTGCATGTTGAGGAAAGTGAGAAAACCGGGGATAGTTTGACTGAAGTTGTCTTTCTAAATAACATTCAGTTAATGCATGTTGAGGAACATCAATCGTTTCAATTAATTGACGTTCTCCTGTTCGATAAACAGGGAGCATTTCCACTCTTTGTTTTGCTGTAGTTTCTGGAAAGATTTGTACACCTCTAACTATTTTAACACCATAGTTAGGTGCTTCAATTGTAAGAATATATTCTGTATAAGGTTTAGGTCCTGAAGGATTATAAGAATATTCTTTAGGAGGCGCTGGTAGAGAAATGACACTTGTTAAACCAATGTCATTTGTTTGAAGTGTGGCAATCACTTGACTACTATCATCTTCCTTACGAATGAATACCTTTGCACCCTTAATTGGTTTATCTGTATTCATTTCATAAACAGATACAATTAATTTACCAGTTGATACCCGATAAGAATCCCGTATATCATAATAAAGTTGTCTTTCATTTAAAAATGGATGTGGTTGATAATATAACTGCTGTCCTAAATTCAATGGATAAGAATAATATTCATACAAATCTATTCGTCCTCCTTCTATGCCTGGTTATTTAATTACTCCTTGTTGCTTTTAAATCATTCACTAATTAAGAAAATGGATAATATCTATTATTATTGTAGAATGATTGTGTCTGCTGATAAACGGACGAATTTGTCATATTTGTCATGGAAGAAGGATAAATAGACAATGGATTTTGATTTTGATTTTGAGAAGGCGCTTTTGTATTAATATTTAGTCCTGTATTAGTGTGCTGTGGAATTGAATTACTAGTTAAAGATGTTCGGGAAGTTCCCATAGTATATTGTATCGCTTCAAGGATTATCCATAGTTCTTTACGCACTACTCCTGTAACAGTAAAACTTTTTATCTTCTGAAATTCTTTCACTGATGTTTCAGTTCCAAGTCCAAAAAATCCATCTAATTGACCTTCGTAAAAACCATAATCCTTCAATAAATTTTGTAATTTCCTTACAATTTCTCCTTGACTACCATTCTGCAAAATAGGATAAATACCAGGGAGATTTGTAACATACACATATATATCATTCATTTTATTCCAAGTTACCTCATCGACAACCCCATTTTCAGGAATTTGGAACTGTCTTTGAAAAGCTTTAACTGCATTTGCTGTACTTGAATTGAACGTACCGTTTACTCTTACTTCAGGAATATCTGTATATCTTATTCTTATATGGAATAAGTATTTTTGAATGGTTTCAACAGCAGTATTTTGATCTCCTTCCTTTAAATTTTTTCCCGGGAATGATTTAATAACTTGTATAAATTCAGCTAAACGGATTTCAATGTCTTTATAATAATATTTTAAAATATCCAAATAATTCATTCCTTTTTCTGCTAGGCAGAATGTTCCCCATTGATATAGCATGCCTGGTCGTTTTGCAAATAGGCACGTTTGTTTTTTACCATCACGATATTGCGTAAAAAACGGTGTATTTTCTCCATGCTTTGCAAGATATTGCTTAAAAACCTCATCCACCGCATCATCAGTATGTTCAAAAGTATTTCTCCCATGAGTATACTGTTGATCAAACTGTGTACTACTTGTGATGGTGAACCCTTTCCCTTTATAAGGGTTTACATAAATACGGTTTAATGTAAAAGTCATTATGCAGAGAGCATTGGCTAACAACGCTTCTTTTTTCCAAGTCGGATAAACCTCGGAAGCAAGCACGTTTTTTATATAATCTTTAAATCTCATCTTATAATTTCGTGCGGGTGCATTGGGATGACCATCATGAACGATAATAAATTCAGGTATTACAATATCCTTATCGCTATCTTCTCTTGTCTCTTGTTGTGCCTCAAGTTCTTTTTGTTGTTCCTGTTGGGATTCTTGTTGGGGATATTGTCCGATTAATGTATGTTCCGGAATATCAATTATTTCAACAGAATCCCGTCCTTCCGCCCCGCTAATGGGTATAAGTTCCATTTTTTGAATAGCAGTAACATCTTCAAAAATTTGTGTACCACGCAGTACTACAGGTGCATAACCTGCAGCTTCAATGGAAATTGCATATTCTGAATACGGTTTAGAACCTAAAGGATCGGTCGCATTCTCTTTAGGGGGCGTAGGCAATGCAACTGTATCAGTTTCACCGAATTCATTCGTATATAAAATAATACCATCACTTTGTCGGGAAGCTAAAATACGCCCGTCATTTGTCATTTTATAAATTGATACTTTGACACCCTTAATCGGTCTTTCTGTGTCTTTTTCATATATTTTTGCAAATATTTTGCCACTTGGTTGCCGATAAAAAGCTTCCTGCCCTTCATCACTCACTCTTGCTATAGAATTTGGTGGTTTAGAACTCCCTGAAAAATATGGATGAGAATTATACAAAGTTATCTCTCCTCTCTATAAATCCTATTTATAATAAAACTCTCGTATTTAAACAAAATAGAAAAAGGCCCTTTATCCAAGATATTATGCTCAATTCTATTTTTTTGAAATCATATAATTGCCTATTTTCTCTAAAGATTCTCGAGAATTCTCAAAAAGTACGTATGGACAGCTCTATTAATACCTCACCATCTTCTGCTAATCTATCCGAAATATCCCTTCAATCCAAAAGGTTAATATTGTTATACTTTTGCTGCATACTATAAAAGTTAAATAACCTTATTTACAAAGATAATTTTATGTAATTCAAATCTATACATGCCTATTACAAAGAAAGTTATGAATTAAAAATTTAAGTTAATTTATAAAAGACTTTTTGTGAATTACTCCTTTAAAATCTATATTTAAAAAATAACCAAAAACTACTTACAACTATTAAATAAAGTAGCTTTCATTTTATGACAAAAATAATCAAAAAAAGTTTAATTTTTGCAAGCCATGTAAATACAGCAGAAAATATTGACCACTATTTCTTTTAGGGAGCAATTTCTAATTGTAATTTTAATAGAAATGATTTTATTCTTTTACGATTAGTACCAGTCATATTAAAGTTCAAATCAACTATAATAAGTAACAGCATTCTAAAATCAAGGGGGGGAATATGGAGAATTTACCCACTATTAAATTTGGTTCTACAGGCTATTATGTAACAGTTCTCCAATTAAATTTAAGCGGTTTGGGAGTAAACTACGAAAAACTTGCTATTACCGGTTTTTTTGATGAAAAAACAAATAAATGTACAAAAATTTTTCAAGAAAAAACTAAATTAAATCCAAATGGAATAGTAGAAGTTAACACTTGGAAATCATTGTTTGAGAACGTAATATTAATACAAAAAAGACTACAATCTAAAGGGATTTATTTTGGACAACTTGATGGAATATTCGGTGTATCAACTACCCAAGCCACACAAGAATTCCAAAAAGAGCAAAATTTATACCCTTCTGGAGATATTACACCTAGAACACGCCACAAATTATTTAATCCCAATTCTCAATCTGAATTTTATACTAGCTCTAATCACTTACACTCCTTGCACCCATATGTGGAGATGTTGGCTAAAGAGTTTCTTGAATTAACAAAGGCTAATGGTTTAGATGTTCGAATATATTCAGTGTTTAGGAGCTGGAGTGAACAAGACTGGTTATTTTCTTTAGGAAGATGGAAACCGGGTAAAAAGGTTACAAACGCTCGAGGCGGGGAATCATATCACAATTGGGGATTAGCCTTTGATGCTGCACCTTACGAAAATAACTCTATACCTTGGGGGAACATCAAAAAATTCAAGCAAATGGGGTATATAGGAGAGAAACTTAGTTTAAATTGGGGTGGGCATTTTACTAGCATAGTTGATTATCCGCATTTCGAATATTCTTTTGGATTAAGTACTTGGGATCTGCTTAACGGTATTAAGCCTCCTATTTTAGATATATAGCTTTTCATGAAACTTAAATCACATCAAAATTTCTTCTATTCACAAAGAAAAGAGCATCCGCCCGGATGCTTTAATTGTTCATTCTAAAAGGTGAACGACCAATTATATATTTATTATCAGAAAATCCAACTATACCATCCCTAGCTAATCCAAACGAAAAACTCCAGACAAAAACAATCTGAAATATAGAGTAAACACTAATACCGCTTAAGAAAAATACTAGGATTGATATAGTAATATCTTTTAGGGGTAGCGTCACATCGTTATCAACTTAAGAAATTAAATGTTCCCCAAAACGAAAAAAATGACCTGAATTCTCATGGACACATATGAAAGGGTGAAATTTTCGTTTTGGGGGCACTTCAAAATGTTAGCTTGATGGGTATGTGGCGGTATCCCATGCCCATCAAGCTAAGGAAATTAACTAAATGTGCCATCCTTCTATTCATATTGCATGAAGGATAGCACATCTTATGTCTAAGCTTACTAATATTACACAATTACGTTTGCTAGGTGAAGAATTTAAAAGTAAATTTTCGATTCCATACTTACAGCTACTAGCATTTTAAATAGGAATGATTCACTGAAAAAGTAAATGTAGAGTGCAAGACCTTGTTCCATTATGCGATTTTTCAAGAAAGAAAATAGCCATAGTAATTCGGGATGCACCTTTCATATGTAATTTAGTAAAAATAAAATCTCACCGTTTATGAGGAGCCAACTAAATACCTATTCGTAATGTTTACCATTATAATTTACAAATCCTACTGGATGATGCGTAAAGTGTATGACTGGATCTCCTGGATTACCAATTCCTACTTCTGCATGTGTTTTATCAACATACTCTCCTTGCAATTCGATTTCTTTCCCTTCTTTTAAGTCTGGAATTGGATTTTTTAAGCCTAATTTATCCCCATAGCGAATGGCACAAAAAGCTTCATCTTCTACTAGAGATTTTGGTGCACCTTCTATCTCAATAACTTGAATATTATTAATTAAAAAATGCTGATGTGTTCCACCTTCTGCATTAGAATCATCTTCTTCAACTAATTTAATTGTTGCTTTAACATGTACGATTGGAGCGTGGAATGAAAGTGGATTTCGATGATGCTCCATAAAATGATCTGCTAATGTATTTCCGAAATGTGGATGTCGTTGTAATTGTTCAGCCATAATGATTCCCTCCATAGTTTAGATAAATGTTTACTTTCTATATTGTTTACAGATACACAAAATTTATTAGTATAAAAAAATCATATAAACTCTTTTACACAGATAGCGAGGCTATCATATTTTAAATATAATCCAAGTCAATCTTCTCTCAAGATTCCTTCATATCATGAAGTTTTTGAAAAAGGCTGCCAGTTAATTGATGTTTACCGCCTGCCCGTAGTATATCTGAAAGTTGTTTTATATTTTCCAATCCGAATGTAGGAATTGATATGTTCTTTAAACTCTTCATATAATCTGGTAGTAACATCCGTAGGGCAATGTCCATTCGAATTTCACCTGCCCGTATTAATGTTTGAATTTCACTATCATGGAAACCGTCTAAATCTGTGCGAAGTCCCGCTAATAATTTTTCGATATTTTCTTGATCTGAAGGAGGTGAATAAAAATGGTAGTCTGGTATGGAAACATTGTCAGTATAAAAAGGATTGTTGTTTGGATCTAATAAAGTTTGAATAGGCTTGCTAAGAATGAGTTGTAAGCCTGGATACGTATCAGGATCTAGATTACGTAGCATTTTTCTTCTTAATATTACAATTTGACTATTAGATGTATCCAAAATGCGTTTGTTTAATTCAAGATGTGTTGGTTTTTCATTTTCTTTCCACTCTTTTTCAGCGGCAGAGGCATCTAACACCAAGTATATCTCATCGGGATTTTTGGGAATGAATTTCATAGGTTCTTTTCTATGCTTTGCCAGATGAGGATAGCTATGTTTAGTATTATCGGATACTTCTTGATCTGATAGTATCAATGGTTCAGTTCCAATATTATCGAAAACGCCTCCGTCTGAAAACCAAAGGGTGTCATATTTTTTTAATGAACTTCCTTGCATGCGATTTTCTGGGTCGCTAAAGATTCGATCTGCTACTGATAAGGAAATGGGAGCAAATAATAACGGAAAAGCTGCTGAAGTAGCCACAGCATAAGAAACGGAAATGTCATCGATATGACTTGTTTGTCCTATATATGTACCATACATATGATCATTTGAAAAATAAAACATTCGCATTGTATCTAAACAAGTTGTATTACAATACCAGGTGATCGGAAGGTTTTTTAATTCCTCCATTCGGACTCCTTCACAAAGGTATTCATCAAGTAATGTCGGAAGTGCATGACTACATTTCTCCCGAAGAGATTTCAAAGATAAAACTTGTTTTGTAAAAGAATTTGTAATCAATTTTGTACGAAGATCGATTTGTCCTAATTTAACTAAGGGAGTAATCACACGCTCTTCAAAATCCATTACATTTCGAAATTCACCGCCTTTATATAAGGCAAGCATAATAGCTGCAGCAGTGATACTACCTCCGGAAACAGAACTGATACTGGATACATGTTTGTCTAACTTACATTCAACTAGCCGTTTATACCCCCCTAGCGCATAGAATGAAGCCCGAAATCCACCACCGGAAAATGCTAATTTCAGTTTTTTATTCAAAACGAATTCCCTTCTTTCATTACTCAAATCTGTACATTTGAAATAATCTCCAACTGTAGGAGCAAGTATGCAGTGCGTTGTATTTATTGGAAAAGTGCTAAGAAAACTTCACCTTCAAAACGCATACCAGTCATCAAGGGATAAGTCTGCTTTTTTTCGGAAACGTAAACTTTGAATCTGTTTCGAGAATCAACATTACGATTAAATCAAGGGGACGGGCTTAATTCAAAAAAATAAAACCCGTTAGGGTTTATTTCGGATGCAAATCATTAAATTCCCTCACATAGCCCTGAGAAAAAGAAACAACCTCTACTATAATTGACGTTGTATGAGCTTAGCTTGATAGCAATGTGTCGAGACCCCTAACTTATATTTCAATTTTTCGATTAATAATTAAATATGCCCAAGGAAAACATATTGAAACCGCTTCAATTTTTATTGTCTTTTACAAAAAGATTGCTATAGACTCACTGTATTTTGAACTGATAACATAAAAAAGAACTAATAAACGGTAGGGGGGGAATATGTAACAATGAATTCATCAAAAGTAGCTTTTTTGCCAGTATTAAGTAACTCTTTTGTTGTTATTTTAAAAGTTGTTATTGGTATATTTACTGGTTCAGTAGCTATTCTTTCCGAAGCCATTCATTCCTCTTTAGACTTATTAGCTTCAATCATCGCTTTCTTTTCTGTCCGAATTTCAAATAAACCAGCGGATAAATTACATCCCTATGGACATGGAAAAGTAGAAAATATTTCTGGAACAATCGAAACATTACTAATTTTCATAGCTGGTTTTTGGATTATTTATGAATGTGTCCTTAAATTGATACACCCCGAACCAATTCGACTCCCATTTTTAGGAATAGTTGTTATGTTGATTGGAGCACTCATCAATTTTGTAGTATCACGAATGGTTAACAAAACTGCTGAAAAAACAAATTCTATTGCAATGAAATCTAATGCACTACATTTACTCACTGATGTTTACACTTCCTTAGGTGTTGCAATTAGCTTATTTCTAGTTAGTCTAACTGAATGGAGTTTTCTAGACCCAATCATTGGAATTATTTTAGCTGTTTATATTATGACTGAAGCCTTCAAATTAATGAAAGAGTCCTTTCCCCCATTAATTGATGCGTGTTTATTACCAGAAGAAGAAGAACAAAAAATCATAAAAATTATAGAATCTTATAAAGATGAATATATTGAGTTTCATGATTTTCGTTCAAGGCGTTCAGGGCCAACTGAATACATAGATTTTCATCTTGTCGTTTCATCTCACGATAACATTGAAACAGCACATGAGTTATGCGATCGGATAGAGCAAAATATTAAGAAACAATTTGATCGTGCTCACATACTAATACATTTAGAACCAGAACATGAAATTTTAATATATTAACTTGAAAAACCATTGAAATTTTTAAAGTAATTAGAAAAAAGAACGCTTATAGGCTTATCACCTTCCCACTTTCTATTAAAATGAAATTTTTTTTATAGCTTTAACTATCTTCTTAAACTCTAGACTATAATAGTAGAAATAGCTTGTTTGTAAATTAATTGTTGTTTATTATGGGCCATTACAAGAACAGAGTATGTATCCATTGAAAGTATTTGTCCTCGTATCGGGACACCACTTTTCAAAAATATAGTAACCATTCTTTCCGTATCTATTAGTTCTTTATACATATCTTCCTGTATCATTTTCATATATTTCCCTCCCCGTTTAAATCGTACCATATTTTAAATATTAATATCATTGGATTAAAGTGATTATTACTTGAAAAACTAATAAGTAAAACCCTCCTACAAGAAGGAGGGCTCTAATCTTTCATATATATGAATCCAATTTTATGATTTTGAAAATAAAGGTCTTATGTTTATCCCTAAAACCGTTATATACATATTAGAAATGAATTTATTTTACTAATAATGAATATTCACCATTTTTATCATCAAATTTATACACATTCAAATAATACTTCCCTGGTTTCGCTGCGTATTTTCCCTTTATAGCATTTCCTTCATCTTCACCACAAGCTACATAATTTTGCATGTCTGATTCATGATAAAGTACCCATGTCATCCCAATATTTTGTTCATTTATCACAGAAATATCTACTTCTTTCGGAACTGTAACATCAAATGTATAAACATCTGTTTGATCAGGAGTAATCAGATTTCCTTTTACAAGCGTATTAAACGGGAGTACCTTCTCCTCTTCAAGGGATCCACCTGTTTGCGGATCTTGTTTTACAGTAACTTTTGCTTGTTCTTTACTTTCTTTTCCTCTACTATCTTTCACTGTTAGTTCCACAGTATATATTCCTTTTTCTCCATATACATGGGCAGGATTGGCTTCTGTACTTGTTGTCCCATCTCCAAAGTTCCATAGATAAGAAATAATTTTTCCGCTTTCACTTTCTGTACCATCACTATGGAATTGAATTTCTTCATTTACTATCCCGCTGTATGGTCCATTCATATTTACTATAGTAGTTGTTTTTTCTTTTTCCTCTGTCGCAACACCATGGAAAACAATATCATATTCAAACTGATTGGCCGCATTCACACGATAGTTAACAAAATAGGCTGTAACTGTTTTATAGCCGCTCCACCCTTTTTGGGATAACTGCTCCAAAGTTTGATTTACTTGTTTACTCATCGTTTTCCAATCTTCAGACTCACCTTTTGATGTACCACCTGTGTACGTGCCTTCCACCGTAAATGTGTTAAAGAATTGCGACTCATGTTTTGTAATTTTTGCATCTTTTATATTTGCTACATCTACAATTTCTTTCTTCAATTCAGCTAATGGCTTTGGTGCGTGTTGTATTAAATAATCATTTGTTACTTGCGGTACATTGTATTTATCTTGATTATCAATCAACTGCTGCATATACGTCTGATATTCTGTATTCAACTGTGCATCTTTACTTAATGATTCACGATACGCGTCATAATTTTTCACATCGTTTGCACGGATTAAATCCTGAATCTTATCAAAGGTTTCAAATTGATGATTATATAAATAAGACTGTAGTGCAAAGGAATAATTATAAAAATCCCATGATCCATATTTTGCGAACAAAGTTTGCTTTGCTGTATAACGGCTTGCTGGATTAGATGATAAGCCACTTATAATACTTTTACGTGGCACAACATTATTTGTACGTGTAGATCCTGCAAAAAATTCTGCATTCCCTTCTTGGAACCAAGTTAATCGTTCATTTTGATACAGTTCTCCGCTCCCAAATAAACCAGGAACCTCGTACCTTCCTTGTAAATAATGTGTGAATTCGTGACGGAATAACTCTTCTAGACTATAAATACTCTGCTTTGGCGTACGCTCATATGTAAAGAAAGTCCCCTTCTCTTCAATATAAATCCCACCGTTGTTCGTTTCATATCCATATAACTGTCTATTTAATTGATATTCATCCGGATTATTATAAATTACAATTGTCAGTACATCATCTGCGTTACCTGGTTCTAGTGCTTTATCATTTCCAATTACACGGTGATATTGTGCTTTTACTTCTTTGGCTGCCCAATATAACCTTTTAATTTTTTCTTCTGTTACTTTATCACCTGTCTTAAAGACAATAGATCCATCATCAAATGTATATGTTTTAGGTAAGTATTGTTGTTTCCCTACTTCACGCGTTTTTTGTAAATCTATTGCATTTCCACTATAATCTTTTCCACCATAGTTTGTTTTAATTTGCTCTACCGCTACAAAATAAGGTCCACTTAGACGAGGATACATGCTCATCGCTTGTGTAAGAACTTCCAATCCTTTGTTTGGATTACTATGAAATTTCCCTAAACGTCCTGCATAATAAATACCATTATTAATTAGCCAACTATTTTCAGTTGTTATATTCTGTATGAGAGCAATTCTACTAACCTCATTTATAAAGTTATCAATCTTTCCATACCACATTGTTGCATTAGGCTTTTTATTCGTCTCCTGCAAATAAGACTGTATATCATAATCAATCCCTTTTACGATTTCATATACAGCTTGTTCTTTCGCATAATCATTAGCGTGCGTAGAAAGGTTATCATTATACTGTTTTAAAATATTTGCCGCATACTGTACTGTTTCAACATCACTAGAAGCATTACTAATTAATTTTCCATACGCAACTACTACTCTATCTTGCTCAGCTGTACCTAATGTAAAGTTTGGATTTTTTGCAATTGCTTTTAATGATGGTAAACATTTATCATGGAAGCTTCTCTCTTTTAAGTAACTTATTTCATTATTATAATATCCCACATAAAAAGCAGAACGTAATATTTCAACAAATGTTTCAATTCCCTTTGAGTCCTCTTTCGTAAAGGTTCTTCCTCGTTGTCCTAATTCATTAATGATAACGTTCATGCGTTCTTTATTTTGATAGAAAGCTTTCGTATCTTGATTAAATTGGAATAAATCAGTAATTTGATTCCAAGAAATTCTCGATAGCGTATCAATGAATTCGCTATCAGGCATTTTATTCAGTTCTGCCAGAGTGTAGTTTTGCTTTACTTGACTTTCATCATGCTTCATAACCAGAGTAGGTCGTTGTGAAAAATCGCCTACTTTTAAACGTTCTTCAAAAGTCAATGTTTCATCCGCTTTTGTAGCATGTGCAATTTCATCTTTTAAAGTTTCTGTCCCAATTGGTTTCATCTGTAACATATTATAGGGTGCTTTTTCTTCTGCTGATACTTGTGTTTGAATACTTCCAAATGATAATGCCATCGTACTAATACCAATTATCATTTGAGTAAATTTTAAATTCTTGTTCATAACATTTCCTCCATTTATATATTCCACCCAAAAATATAACATTTTATCTTAATAAAGTATTATAAAATGTATTATTCCATATTATATTACATGTATTTCTGTATAAATAAATATTAAATAAGATATTATAGAAGATTCCTTCCTCAATTTGTGTGAAGGTGTGATAGCGCCAGCAAATAGGTGGGAGATAAATGTCGAAAAAAGATAAAAATGATTTATTTATTTTTGTTGATTTTAAACAAACGTTATCATAGAATGTTTATGTATAATAAAACAAAACAACTAAATGTTTGGTTAATTCTTTAAAAAACTCTAAGGAATGTTAATAGCAATTAAAGCATAGAACCAGTACGAAAAAGATGCCTTCATAAGTGACAAACTAAAAAAATTGAAAACGAAGCATTATTAGCCCTTGAAGAAGAGTTACAACCATATGAGGAACAAGATTAAAACCAAAAATAGTCTTAATTAGGAGGGAGAAATTATGGAACAAAGAAAGTATCCAGTAACACCTCAAGATCGAATGAATTATATACTAGGTCTTTATTCTGCAAATCAACAAATTAACGCCGTTCTTTATTTTCCTATAGGTATATCAAAGGAAATGCTTGAACAATCAGTAAGGATAACGTTACAATTACAGCCAGTTTTGAACAGCCGTTTTGTAGAAAGTGATATTCCTTACTGGGAGGAACATTCATCTAGTACTAAATCAATGACTTGTTTTTTTGCAGAAGGAAACGATCAAGAACTTGAAATGATGGCAATAGATTTTATTAAGGAACCTGGAGATTATATTCAGGGGCCAATGGTTCAAACAAAATTATTACAAGGCACTACAATAAATATTTTAGTTGTTAAATTATCACATCTTTGTTCAGATGGTGCAGGAGTCAAGGAATATCTTAGTTTACTTGGAGCAATATATACTCAACTGTCCCAGGGGTATTCTAAGGATCAAATTATAAAGGAATTTGGCACGGGGAATGAGAGTTTTCGCGATCAATCACCTGTTTTCAACTATGCTGGAATATCAGACGTAAAAAGTGCGTATCGTCCTAGCCAAGAACAACAAGCATCGTTATGGTCTTTTCCATGTCAACCGAACGAAAATGCATACCCAAAAATGTCCGTACGGCGGTTGAGCCATGAGCAAACTCTACGTCTAACCCAATGGACAAAAGCACAACAGGCCACCTTGAATGATGTCATTATGGCTGCATACTTCCGATCTTTATCACATTTCACTGTGTATGCAGAACCTCGCACTGCAGAAAAAATGATCGGTATAACAATTGATTTACGCCGATATCTTCCCAATCATACAACTGGTGCTATTTGCAATTTATCCGGTATGGAAATGCCAGTGATTAAAATGGAAGATAATGAATCATTTAATCAGACTCTAGTTCGAGTCAAACAATCAATGGATAAAATAAAATCTCAAAATCCAGGTCTCTCTTCAGCCGCAGGAATGGAGTTACTGGCAGGTCTAAAGCTATCTGAGGTGAAAGAAATGTATAAAAAGCAATACGAACAGGCTTTACAAATGGGGATGGCGTTGCCGTTACTTACAAATTTAGGGGTGATAGCAGATGAACCTATTAAGTTTGGTGAAGTTCTAGCCGATGACGGGTATATGACATCACCTATTATGTATTCCCCATTCTTTACAATGGGGGCAAGCTCTTATAATGGAAGACTTACATTTACGATTGGTTATCATACGCCTGATACATCAAAAGAAAAAGTAGAGCAATTTTTAGAAAATGTGGTCAATCAACTATCATACTTGTAATAGGAGTATCACCCCACACCCAACAGGTTAAGTTTATATAAGTTTAATTTTACGTGAGGCATTTCTTTTTTCTAAGGTTCCAGTGTAATCTCATTATAGATTTGCATACCAAATAAACCCTATCAGGTTTCAATTTTTAGATTACGCTACATGATTGTAGGACATGGAAAAGTTGTATTCAAAGTCTAAGATATCAAAGGCTGTTTTCTATGGTGTTTGCGTCCACCTTTCTGTAAGGGATTGTATAGACGAAACTAACCAATCTTTTTTTCAAAATGGAGTCTTTTGGTTTGTTGCTAAACCAAAGTAGGAGAAATAATTCTGATCAAACTGTAATTCAAACTTACAGAGATAGATATCGCTGTAAGTTTGAATTACACTCATCTTGCATCAATAGATTCATACAAAAATACCATCCTTTCTGTATATTTCTACAAAAAGAATAGCATTTTTTGTTTATGTGGATACAAATTTATCTTAACTGGATAGAAATGGTTCTGTACCTCTATTATTTGATGTGTACAATATAAAAAGACCCACTTCTTCATTTCTAGTTTCTCATTAATCTAACATACATATAGGATAGAGAAAAAACTAATTAAATAAAAAGTGGGGTGAAGATTAAATTTGTGAACTTTCTTTTTTGGCAATCTCACTTCAAATATTGTTCTTGTTACATTACTTTCAACAGAAATCGTCCCATTATGCTGTTCGACGATGTTTTTTGCAATAAATAATCCAAGACCTGTACCACCCTGTTGCTCCGTTCTTGCTTTATCACATGTATAAAGCATATCAAAAAGATAAGGTAAATCTTCTTCTGGAATACTATCTCCGTAATTAATAATTTGTACGATAACCTGCCCATGATCAATGTACCCGTTCATATCAACAAATTGTCCGTTATTTCCGTATCGAACCGCATTTGTTAAAAGATTTTCAAATACTCGAGTCAACAAATTCCCGTCACCGTTAATATATAAATGAGAATCAACATTCAATCTAGCTTCTAAATGATGCTTCTCCAATAGTGGATACAATTCCTCATCTAGCTGGATAAGCAATTCACTTATATTAATTGTTTTTTTATCTAACTTTAGCATGCCATAATTCATTCGCGTAATTTCAAATAACTCATCAATTAAACTTTCAAGTCGCTGCGATTTCGTAAATGCAATCGTAGAAAAACGTTTTACCTGTTCCCTCGTTAAATTCTCCTCTTTAAGAATTAAATCTAAATACCCTAAAACAGATGTTAATGGCGTTCTTAAATCATGTGCTAAGTTAACAACGAGCTGATCTTTACTACTTTCTGCAAAATATCACCAAACTCATCATTTGATGAAATATGTACCTTTTTTGTAAAATTACCATTAGCGAGATGATCAATCCCGTTTGAAATTTCATCAAAATACTTTAGGTATGGTTTTGTTAAAAAGAAAAAATAAAAAGACCTCATCTTTGATAAGTATCTTTGAATGAGGTCTTTCTATTATAAAAAATGGTTAACTTCTACTGCCTTAAAAGTGTTGTACATTCATTGACCTTAAACAATTAGATCAAGTTAGTTCTGTTACACGAACCTCACATTTAAACCTTTTTAACAAATTCAGATTTTAATTTCATAGCTCCAAAACCATCAATTTTACAATCAATATCATGGTCTCCATCAACTAAACGGATACTCTTCACTTTTGTACCGATTTTTACCACTGATGAAGTTCCTTTTACTTTAAGATCTTTGATCACTGTTACAGAATCGCCATCGTTTAAGATATTTCCATTCGCATCTTTAATTACCTTTGTATCTTCACTATTTTCAGTTTCTGATTCTAAAGTCCACTCATGGGCACATTCTGGGCAAACAAAAAAATTTCCATCTTCGTAAGTGTACTCTGAATTACATTTTGGACAATTAGGTAAATTAGACATATTTTATATTCCTCCACTTGTTATTATTCATTCTTTATATAGCCTTTTAAAAATTTCTTTTTATAATTTCATAAGAATAGCAATTTTAAAGTTAAAATTTATGAAGCTGCCCTTATATATGTTTTAAGAACCTATTTTTATCGCATATCTTTCAATTTCTTAATAATCATGTTCGGAGTTGCCCATTCATCACGGTCAAAGTCAGAAATAGACACTTCGATGTTTAAACGTTCTTGAAATTCTACTAATAAAGATACTGTAGCAAAAGAATCTAGAATTCCTTCTTCAAATAATTGCACATCTAGGTTCTCTTTTACGATATCATTTTCACATACTTCTTCTAGCACATTTAATACTTGATTTTTAAATTCAGACATTATTTATTCTCCTCTATATCCATGATTTATAATAAAATTCTTCATAGTCTTCTATTTTTTAGCACATCATTTAAAAGAATCTGCACCATCATTATTACTTAATTATTCCTAGTCTTTGTATAATAGTTATTAAGATATAACAGATAGTTTTTCCCCGGAACATATGTGATTACTGTACATTAATTTTTTTAATAATCTAATGCATTTTCTTTATTCTTTATTGTATTCATTCCCTGAGATTGCTGAGCAAGCTCCGTACATTCATGAAAAGCGAAGTGCTTACATCCTATACATTTTTTCGTATTCAAATGTCTTAAAGCACAGTTGATCGCTTCCCCTGTATGATCAAAAAAGTTTTCTTCCCCAATCTCAGCGTATAATCCATTCTTATCTAGAGTTGTTTTTAGCTCTGATTGAATTCCTGAAACAAGAAGTACGCCACCTTGCTTTTTAAAATGCTGAACAATATTTCTAAAATAGGATTCTCCTGTTGTATCAATAAAAGGAACTTTTCCCATACGTAAAATTAAAACTTCGGGTTTATAATGAATGGTCGCTAGAATGTTTTGTTCGAATGTTTGAGCAGCCCCAAAGAATAATGGCCCTTCTATTGTGTAAATACTTATTTGTGGACAATCGTGAGCTTTATTTACCACATGTGGTAACAATTTTTCGTTCTTTCTTGTGTGATCTGGAAGCACTTTAGATATAACAAGCATGTTGCTCATACGTTTTGTAAATAAAATAACAGCTAAAATAAGTCCGATTTCCACAGCTGTTGTCAAACTTGTAAATACAGTCAGCAGGAATGTTACAAGTAATACAAGGGAATCCCCTGTCTTCATTTTAAGTATGTGAATAAAATGTTTTTGTTCGCTCATATTCCAAGCTACCACCATTAAAATAGGGGCCATACTAGCAAGCGGAATATGTGAAGCATATGGAGCTAACAGTAGAAGCGTGAATAACACAAATCCTCCATGAATAACACCCGACATCGGAGATACAGCTCCACTCTTAATATTGGTTGCTGTGCGGGCAATTGCTCCAGTTGCCGGAATACCTCCAAATAATGGTGTAACAATATTGGCAATTCCCTGACCAATAAGCTCTTTGTTACTGTTGTGTTTACTATTTGTCATACCGTCTGCCACGACAGCGGATAAAAGAGATTCAATACCACCCAACATGGCAATGACAAATGCAGGGCCAATTAACTGTTTTATACGCTCTACCGTGATTTCTGGTATATCAAACTGCGGAAGTGTATTGGGAATCGTGCCATATGCTGTACCTATAGTAGGTACATGACCTGAGAAAAATACAGTTGCAATTATAGTTGAAATCACAACACCTACTAATGAACCTGGTACTTTTGGCAAAATCTTTGGTGTTATGAGTATGACAAGAAAACAAATCAAAGCAGTTATAACACTGTAAAAATTGGTAGTACTGATATGAGTAAAGATTTCCTGCAAATTTGCTATAAATTCCTCATGCTTTTTTATACCTGTTAGCCCTAAAAAACTAGCAATTTGTCCCGTAAAGATAATGATAGCAATTCCTGACGTAAAGCCAATTGTTACAGGACGTGGAATAAACTTAATTAAAGACCCTAGTTTAAAAATTCCCATAAGACATAAAATAATTCCAGCTAATAAACCAGCAAGTAGTAAATCTTCATATCCATAGGTAATGACAATTCCTAAAAGAATTGGAACAAAGGCACCTGTAGGTCCTCCAATTTGATACTTTGAACCACCAAATAGCGAAATGAGTATCCCGGCAATACATGTTGTATAAATTCCATACTCCGGTTTAACACCAGAGGCTATTGCAAAAGACATAGCAAGTGGAATCGCAACAACTCCAACAATCATTCCTGAAAGAAGATCCTTTTGAAAATGACCCAATGAATATCCTTCAAACCTTCCCGTAAATAACCCTCTCATTACAAACCCTTCTTTTCTATTTTTAATAAATCTGGATTACAAATGCATTTCTCGTTCCCTTGTACAGGAGATTTTCATTTTCACAAAAGTTTTCATTTTCACAAAAGAAAACACCATCCTAATATTTACTATACGTTTTGCTTAAATGACGCTCTAATTCACCTATATCTCCACCTTGTTGTAAGTAGGATTCCAATCTTTCCGCTAGAAGTTCCCCAGCTCGACTATCTAGCTTCTTCGTATCTATAAACGATGTAATCCTTACATTATCTGGAGTTATATCTCTACGAAACATCTTTCCTGGAATTTCAATCCAAAAACGATTCCATTCATCCAATAATCCTATTTGATCCAATAAAAAACCTTGAATTCCACATAACCAAGCTGTACAAGCTGTATTTCTTTTTTGACACCCAACTCCATCTTGTAAATGCTGGCATGAAAAACAACAAGAATTCCCACTGTTAATACAAATATTACAAACGTGATGAGCTCCTATTGAGCGAAATATCTCAATCCCATGTTGGATGATATCTTCCTTCTTAACTTCAATGCTCAACCTACCCCTCCTTAACTATCGTTTCGCCTTCTGTTTCATCTAGCTCTTCTAGCATTGAAATCGTATCGATTAAATGATTGTTAAAAATTTTCCGTGCAACTACCAATAAATTCATAATCATAGGATCCCGAAGAGAATATAAAACTCGTTTTCCATCTTTGGTGCCAACAACAATATTTTTAGCACGTAGCACACTTAACTGTTGAGAAACAGCTGAACCTTCCTTATTAAGAATGCTTTGAATTTCATTTACACTTTTTTCACCTTCTGACAAAACTTCTAAAATACCTATTCGTAAAGGATGCGATAAGGCTTTAAAAAAATCAGCTTTAAATTGTTGCATTTCGGTTCCCATTAAAACACCTCTAGTATTTATTTTTAACTAAAACTCCAAAAGTATCATATACATCTTCAAATGTTTGAATATGTATATGATACTTCTAGAACTTACAATTTTCAATACAAATTTTGAAACGTTAAACGAGAACCAGAAACAAAAAAAGAGCTGTTGTCACTATAGGACAACAGCTCCCTTATATTTATTGCTTTCGGACAGCTTCAAAAGTAACAATTTGACCTGCATTCGATGGCTGATTTTTGTAAACATAATTAGCGGAGCATTTGACACTCCCACGGCTAAAGCCGCAAGTCCTACACCTTACGGTGTAACGGATGGGATTCTTGAATGACTAACCGTTCGCAGTTCATTTCTGTTTTGAACAGCCTTCAAGATAAGGGTGTGCCATCACCCCTCCTAAGACAGACCATATAGGTTCTTAGGCTGATTGAATATTACCATCAATCACAGTTGCGTAGCGAATGTTCATCGCCCCAACGATATCACGATGCTTCTCAAATCCACATTGGCACTTATATTTTCTATCTTGTGCTTTGTTCTTTTCAGAACACTTCGGACATGTTTGACTTGTATAAGAAGGATTCACATATTCAGTCTTTATACCAACTAATATCGCTTTGTACTCGATGAATTGCGCTAGACGAAAGAATGACCAAGTGTGTAGATTTTTTTCGTTTTTGCGGCTTGTTCGTGCCGTCTGTCTAATGTTCGTTAGTTGCTCTAATCGAATGACAGAGATATTATTATTCGTTGCGAAATCAACGATTTCACGACTCACTTTGTGGTCTTGGTCTTGCATCCATCTTTGTTCTTTATCATCAAGTTGCCGAAGGGCATTCAATTTCTTAGCTTCTCCTAACTTCTTGCGAATACTACGAAACTTACGTTTCATATATTTGTTTTGTCTACCATTTCCGAAGAAACGAACCTTATCATCGTCTGTGATGGCCACCGCGGGAGCTTTGAGACCTAAGTCCACTCCTAAAATCTTTGTTCCCATTTTTTCGTTTGTAGGGATTGTGACAGATATTTGAGCGATCCATTTAGTAGATTTCTTTGTGATACGAAGTGTACCTAACTTGTGTTTCAACAATTCAAAATTGCGATTGTATTTGTCGGTTAATAAAGCACGAATCTTTAACCGAGTTGACCTTCCATTTACCATAAAGGGTATTAAAATGTGCGTGAAGTCAAATGAATAGTTTTGGTTATTCCACACGCAAACAGGTCTTTTTAGAATCGGAACAATTTTGTATTTACTCTTTTTCACTTTTGTAGAAAATACACTTTTCGCATCTTTAATCGCTTGATTTTTAACCGCACTTGGAAGGTTTGCTTCAATATCCTTTGTGCTTTTCTTCGTGCTTTTCTTCGCTTCAACCATTTCAGATACCAGTGTATTAATGAGTTTAATATAATCTGAACTACTTTGTTCCAATAGCCTAATTTGTTCTTTTGTCGGAAGCAATTTAACTTTGACCGTGATGGTTTGTGTCACAAGTTTCACCCCCTCGTTTTTTGACTTTCAACATAATGTTGTATTGTTTCACTTGATACATTCCCAGCAGTAGAAATAAAATAGGAACGTGTCCACAGACTTGGCAAATGCGTGAGATGAGAAAACTCTTCTCTTAAACGCTTCGACGTCACTCCTTTAATTTTCGCCATAATATCAGCAGGGCTAAGTGTTGGTAGTGCATTTAAGAACAAGTGAACATGGTCTTTGTCACATTCCATTGCAATAATAACAATATCTAGTTCGTTACATAGCTCTTGTACCAACGCTTTGAAACGTTCTTCTACTTTTGCGTTAAGAAAAATCTTTCTTCTGTATCGTGGGCAAAACACAAAATGGTAATTAATTAATGAAACGGTTGTTTTGGTTTTTCTATAATCATTTATCATGCTTACAATGTATCAGTTTGATTGAAAAACTGATACATGAAAGGTAAAAAAATAAAGGATACCCACACTTTTGATACCTAAAGTGCCACAAACCTTGCGGTTATTTAGTAGCACTCCGTATCCAACCTCACTTTCATCCCATGCCTAAAGGCAATGGGCTTTCTTGTTCGGGAAGGGCTGTAATTCTTCTTTCTTTATAAAAGGGAATTCCATACTTGTTTATACTCTCCATTAGGGTACGTCTTCAATAAACTTTCTCATATGTCCTTATTAACATAGCGCTCTAGGTACTTACTGTTTTTCCCTACACTCAATGAAAAATTGGTTTCTATGCCAATTTTCCATTCAAGCATTGTTAATAGCATTTCTCTTACACTATTTAAGTGTTCATAAGCGTAAAGTATTTCTTCTCTCCATAACCCTTTAGCTACATTAGTCGAAATCCACCAAAGTTCATTTCAACAATCAGCCAAAAGACAGCGGATGGTTTTTTAACCCAATATTCTTCATCTGTTGGCTCATCTAGTGTAGGCATTTTTTCATCTTTATCTAACAAAATAATTGTTAATCCATCTTCAGAACAATACTCATTTTTTTCCTCAATAGTAATAAGCATTAAATTAAATCAATTCTATTCCATCCTCAAATAACATGAAACAAAGTATCCTACCAGAAATTAAATACCGCTTATGGAACCTTCTTAACGTACGGAAAAACTAAGTTTTTTTAATAAAAAATTCCTTATCGTACGAAATTCGTGTTTTGTTGGCGGGACCCTATCGCTATCAAGCCAACAAAGAGACTAATAATATCAAGGAAAGGCTTTCTTTTCAATAGGGTACATTCTATCAATAAGAGAAATATGTAATTATGCATATCCTTTTTCATTATTTCAATAGTATTAAAACTTAATATATAATTAAAAGGTTTTTTGATGGATTGATGAGGAGATGCGAGTATGAAGAAAGTCATGGGACTTATAGTATCATTATTTTCTACCTATGCACCAACGTTTACAGAAGCAGCCAAAGTTTTAAATAAAGTAGGCTGGGTGAGGGAAAAAAGAGAGCCTGCTCTTAATGAGTGAACCTTTTTTTATAACGTTTCTTTTTAGAAAACCTTTTACATATGCGTTATAGATCATATTCACAATGTCAGTCCTTGATACGTCTGTAAAAACTTATCAAAAGGTGTACTTTTTGATACACAGCATATAACTTTTTAATTAATTAAGCATATTCCCCTTTTTCGGGGGGATGAGCAAAAACACCTGGTTTAAAAAATTTCACAACAGAACCAGATAACGTGATAAAGTATTAGTTACTGTGCATGTAATTATAAAAAAAGAGCCTTCCCAAATGATGTTTGTAATAGTTTATACGATTTTAGGAAATTAATAGCATTTTATACCGCTATTATTAACCTAATTTCCAAGAAACAGAGGTGATAGTAGGTGACTAAACCTATCAAAAAAAATAGTCGTTATATGGTTGGATTGGATAGTCTAAGGGGTCTAGCTATACTAGGTGTTATTTTGTATCATATTAATTTTAATTGGATGCCTGGAGGATTTTTAGGGGTTACTGTATTTTTTGTACTCTCAGGTTATTTAATTACAGATATTCTAGCGATGGAGTGGAAGAGAAATAAGAGAATTGATTTGAAGAAATTCTGGCTTAGTAGGGCAAGGAGATTGCTTCCAGGAATGATTGTTATGCTCGTTATAACGTTGGCATGGATTACGATTTTTCATAGCTCTTTACTTGAAAAAATGCGTGGAGATTCATTAGCGGCGTTATTTTATGTTAGTAACTGGTGGTATATTTATCATAAATTATCGTACTTTGATAATTTTAACCAGCTTTCTCCATTGAATCATTTTTGGTCGTTAGCAGTTGAGGAACAATTCTATGTGGTCTGGCCATTTATCATTAGTTTAGGATTTTACTACATAAAAAAACAATCCCGTATGATTTTATTGATTTGTCTGGGAGCTGCTGCTTCAGCTTTAGCGATGGCAATTTTGTATGAACCTGGAGCTGATCCTAGCAGAATTTATTATGGCACAGATACGAGGGCCTTTTCTTTACTTATTGGAGCGGCACTTGCCTTACTTTGGCCAAGCAATAGGCTTGCAAATAAAATTATTCCGAAGGCGCGTCTCATTCTTGATGTGGTGGGAGGAACTGCTCTTATTATTATTTTGGCTATGTTTTGGAAGACGAATCAATATGATCCGTTTCTATACAAGGGAGGAATGGTTCTTTTATCAATTGCAACAGCATTGTTAGTGGCAAATCTTGCTCATCCAGCTAGCCGTATCGCTCAATTTTTACGATTTAAACCTTTACGTTGGATAGGGGTAAGGTCGTATGGCATTTACCTTTGGCATTATCCAATTCTTACATTGACGACTCCAAAAGTAAATGCTGGAGATTTTTCACCAATAAGAGCAATTCTTCAATTTCTTCTGATTATAATGATTGCGCAAATTTCATGGAAGTATATTGAAAAACCAATCCGACAAGGTGCGCTCCGAAATATTCAGTTTAAGAATTTAAGACTTCAAAATGTCGCTTTAGGTGTTAAGTTAGCTTTAATTTGTGCAGTATTCGTTTCGTCGATAGCCGTCTTTGGGTTATCAAATGCTAGTAAGGCTAAGGAGAATCCTCAACTAGATAAGGTGGAGGCAGAACAAACACAACCGGCGAAACATCCAGTTGCAGTTTGGGATGATCCAGCCCAAGAGGCAGAGACGCCCCAAAAACAAGAAGAATCAAAAGAAGTAAATTCTGAGCAAACTAAAAATTCTCTCACCGTTACAGCGATAGGCGATTCCGTTATGGTTGATATTACTCCGTATTTAAAAAATGCTTTTCCTGATATTAGGATTGATGCACAAATTGGTCGCCAGCTGTCAAAAGCGATTCCTGTAGTTGAACAGTTAAAGAATGACGGGAATTTAGGAAACTATGTCATTATTGGATTAGGTACAAATGGAGCCTTTACTACGGAGCAACTTGTATCATTAATAAATTTAATTGGGAATGAACGTAAAATAATATTTATTAATACGAGGGTACCACGTCCGTGGGAATCAATTGTGAATGAGAGATTGAAAGTGACAACATCTAAATATCCTAATATAACTCTAGTTGATTGGTATGCAGCAAGTGCTGGAAAGAGAGACTACTTTGCACCTGATGGTGTGCATTTAACCAAAGTAGGTGCAGAAGCATATGCAGCACTTGTAGCCAAAGCGGTGAATGGTTCTGGTGCAAAAAAATGATAAATAAAAAAGAATCAAGGATTCCTAACGGAATCACCTGTTAAGCAGTTAATCCAAACAGCTGGTTGATAAAAATATTCTGATTTTGGACAGACTGGTCCTGCAAATCAATTTGTTCTTTTTTGAGCATATGCATGGCTTCAACACCACTCAATATAGAAGCTGATGTTTTGTATGATTTAAATCCCAACATAGAGCGTATACGTTTTTTAATAAGGGTTTCTAGATACATTAAATACTAATAGGGATAGCATCTCATCGCTATCAAATTGAGGTAAATTTGTATATACATAATAAGAACAACGCTATTCTTTCTGTAGAATCATAGGAAAGGATAGCGTTTTTTATGTCTATTTCTGTGCCTGACGAATTACAACTATTTGCTCAAGAGATTCAAAGTTTTTTATTTCCAAATACCTTACAAGATCTTGCTAGAGATGTTAGTTTTGTACAAAGAACCAGTAAGTACCAATCAAAAGATTTAGTCGCTTTATGTATATGGGTGAGTCAAAATGTAGCAATGACTTCTTTAGCTCAGTTATTTAGCCGTTTAGAAGCATCAACAGCAGTACTGTACTCATCAGTCCTGAGGGACTGAATCAACGATAAAAAAGATTGATAAAAATAAGCTATTTTACCCCATGCAAATACAGGATTTCGCAAAAAAATTTTCATTTTTTTACAAATAAAGAGTTTAACCCAAAATGATTGGTTCGATTAACTATCTTTCTTTAAATAATGGTTGGGTCTTTTCTAAAAATGATTTAGTACCTTCTCTGAAGTCCTCTGTGGACGCTATCAAACCAAAATAATCTGCTCCAAGACGTGCGGACTCTTCTAAAGTTAAATTACCTCCCCGATGAATTGCCTCCCAAGTCATTTTTACTGCGATAGGAGCCTGAGATAGAATTTCTTGGATGAGCGCTTCTGTCTCTGATAATAATTTATCAGGCTCAACAGTCCTATTAACCAGTCCTATTCTATAAGCTTCGTCTGCGCTTATCACGCTTCCAGTGAGCAACAGTTCTGTAGCACGCCCCTTACCTATAAGTCTGGGTAATCTCGTAGTCCCTCCAAATCCGGCAACAGCTCCAATACGGACTTCAGGATGTCCTAATCTAGCATGATTAGCGCAAATACGGATCGTACAGGATTCAGCTAACTCAAGTCCACCTCCTAGTGCAAATCCGTTGATGGCAGCAACAACCACTTTTCCTAATGACTCGATTTTATGAGTAACCATAACAGCCAACTGAGCTAAATCCCGTACTTCTAGTGGAGTGGCTTTATTGAGAAACTGAATGTCAGCACCTGCGGAAAATGCCTTTTCTCCAGCACCGATAATTATCAATGCTTTTACACTTGAATTAGTTTTAACCCTGTCCAAGACGGAAGAAAGTTGCTCAAGAACATCTCGGTTTAACGCATTTAGTGCTTCCGGTCTGTTTAATGTAATTCTTGCAATACCATTTTCCTCAGTGTAGAGGACGACACTTTTGTTTAACATTTTAATCCCTCCAATAGTTTAGTGTGCCGACACAAAAGGCTACTAATTTCTATCGCTTCTTTTTATAACATTAAGAGAGGATTTTTTACTGAGATGTCATCACCGACTGATTGCTCGTTCATAAGTGAGATTATATTTGGAATATACTGCACAACTCAAAAAAAGTTTTTTATTCATCAATTTAATCCCGTAGAATGTTCTTGTGGCGAAACATCTTGCATTTTTAACCACGACTAATATTCAGACACAGAACCTATCCCGCAGCCCTCCTTAAACCGCTTTTCAATATAAAATGTTCTTCTTCGGACATAAAAATCCTCTTTAGGAAAAAATACTTAAGGGGATAAAACTTCGCAAATTTCTTTTAAAATGTCGCGCCTTTCTTCTAAACATCGCATCTTTTTTTAGGGTACAGACTCATACCCATCAAGTTAAAATTTATCTAACTTTTTATTCCACATAGTTTTTTAATATGATTATCTAATTAGATTAATAATTTGATAATCATATTAAAAACTAACCTCCCTTTAAATTAGAAAGAAACCCCAAATGATAAATTTCATTTTTCCGTCATCCTTATTAGCCGACATAATTCAAAAATGCTATACATCTCCTGTATAGCATTTTTGATCTTATATGCTACAAAAACATAGCCGTTACTAAACTTATGACTGAACAAATGCACAACAGCGACCCGATATAGGGGTACCGCCACACATCCATCAACTTAAGGATTTAGACTATTCTTGAAGTTAAAAGCACGTTACTATTCTCTTATGTTAATGAGAAAGGGTGACGTGCTTTTTATGAATATGCATCAAAAACAAGAGTTGTCTTTATTTGCCGAAGAGTTATATCGCTATATGTCTCCCGCTACACTTAATCAATTAGCTATAGAAGCAGGCGGAATGAAAAGAAAACGTAAGTGCCATGGGCACCATTTTTTATCTTTGTGTGTATGGTTAAATCAACAAATCGCTACTACCTCTCTTACTCAACTTTGTAGTCAATTAGAAACTTCAACAGGAATTTTATTAAGTCCTGAGGGACTTAATCGGCGATTTAACTCGGCTTCTCTAGCCTTCTTTCGAACTGTATTCACTACACTTCTACAGGCTAAAATTTGGGGATTATCTAAGATTTCTCATGCTCTTTCTGCCTATTTTGAGCGTATTCTTATCCTTGATTCTACAACATTTCAAGTGCCGGATCGATTTGCATCTACTTATCCTGGTGCCGGAGGATGTAGTCATAAAGCTGGTGTAAAAATTCAACTAGAGTATGACTTGTTGAGTGGAGAATTTTCTGATGTGAAAATTGAACCAGGAAAACGAAGTGATCAGGCGTATGGTGCGACTCGAACAGGTATGGCGCAAAAGAATGAACTATATATT
>NZ_AYMH01000042.1:0-194867 GCF_000633475.1 Bacillus sp. H1a
AGCAATGTTATCTAGTTTTGAGAGAACATAAAAAACTTATTGACTTTTAAAGTGAATAAGTTATAATAATGATTGTCTCAAAAGAATAATGTCTGGTAATGATGGCAGAGAGGTCACACCCGTTCCCATACCGAACACGGAAGTTAAGCTCTCTAGCGCCGATGGTAGTTGGGACCTTGTCCCTGTGAGAGTAGGACGTTGCCAGGCAATATTATTCCGCAGTAGCTCAGCGGTAGAGCTATCGGCTGTTAACCGATCGGTCGTAGGTTCGATTCCTACCTGCGGAGCCATTGGAGAGCTGTCCGAGTTGGCCGAAGGAGCACGATTGGAAATCGTGTATACGTCACAAGCGTATCAAGGGTTCGAATCCCTTGCTCTCCGCCATAAGGATTTATAATATTTGGCCCGTTGGTCAAGTGGTTAAGACACCGCCCTTTCACGGCGGTAACACGGGTTCGAATCCCGTACGGGTCACCACTTTTGGAGGATTAGCTCAGCTGGGAGAGCACCTGCCTTACAAGCAGGGGGTCGGCGGTTCGATCCCGTCATCCTCCACCATATAAAATTATATGAATAATATTGTCGCGGGGTGGAGCAGTACGGTAGCTCGTCGGGCTCATAACCCGAAGGTCGCAGGTTCAAATCCTGTCCCCGCAACCAAATGGTCCCGTGGTGTAGTGGTTAACATGCCTGCCTGTCACGCAGGAGATCGCCGGTTCGACCCCGGTCGGGACCGCCATTTTAATAAGGCTCGGTAGCTCAGTCGGTAGAGCAGAGGACTGAAAATCCTCGTGTCGGCGGTTCGATTCCGTCCCGAGCCACCATTTTAATAAAATATGCCGGCTTAGCTCAATTGGTAGAGCAACTGACTTGTAATCAGTAGGTTGGGGGTTCAAGTCCTCTAGCCGGCACCATGTAAGTTTCGGAGGGGTAGCGAAGTGGCTAAACGCGGCGGACTGTAAATCCGCTCCTTCGGGTTCGGCAGTTCGAATCTGCCCCCCTCCACCATTTACATAGGGGCATAGTTTAAAGGTAGAACTGAGGTCTCCAAAACCTCCAGTGTGGGTTCGATTCCTACTGCCCCTGCCAAATATATAAACACAACATGGCGGTTGTGGCGAAGTGGTTAACGCACCGGATTGTGGCTCCGGCATTCGTGGGTTCGATTCCCATCAGTCGCCCCATTTTTATTTTAAACATTACAAATAATCTAATGGATACTTACATATAATTAAGTAAGAATTCGATGGGCTATAGCCAAGCGGTAAGGCAACGGACTTTGACTCCGTCATGCGCTGGTTCGAATCCAGCTAGCCCAGCCATTTTTGCGGAAGTAGTTCAGTGGTAGAATACAACCTTGCCAAGGTTGGGGTCGCGGGTTCGAATCCCGTCTTCCGCTCCATTTAAATTTCATATGGCGGCATAGCCAAGTGGTAAGGCAGAGGTCTGCAAAACCTTTACCACCGGTTCGAATCCGGTTGCCGCCTTTATTATTGTGCCGATGTGGCGGAATTGGCAGACGCGCACGACTCAAAATCGTGTTCCTTCGGGAGTGTCGGTTCGACCCCGACCATCGGTATCGGCGATGTAAAAAGACTCTAACAGAAATGTTAGAGTCTTTTTTGTTAAATTATGCTATGTGATTCTAAAATTCGTAATGAACGTAGAAATTCATGTATAATATAATTTGTTGAATTAGCAAAAGGATAGTGATTTATATTATGTCAGTAATATGAATCAATAATGAACTTTTTACATTTATTTTAAAAAAGTGTTGAATAAACATTATATTTCATATTAATATTTTTATGTAGATTTAAAACGGGAAAGAGAGTGGAAAGTATGGGCCGTAAATGGAACAATATTAAAGACAAGAAAGCATCAAAAGATGCAAATACAAGCCGTATATACGCGAAATTTGGACGTGAAATTTATGTGGCAGCAAAACAAGGCGAACCAGATCCAGAATCAAACCAAACGCTAAGAGTTGTATTAGAGCGTGCGAAAACATACAATGTACCAAGAACCATTATTGATCGTGCAATTGAAAAAGCAAAAGGTGGTTCAGAAGAAAACTACGATGAGCTTCGTTACGAAGGGTTTGGACCAAATGGATCTATGGTAATTGTGGATACACTTACAAATAACGTAAACCGTACTGCAGCAGATGTACGAGCTGCATTTAGCAAAAACAGTGGTAACATGGGCGTAAACGGTTCTGTAGCTTACATGTTTGATGCGACAGCTGTTATCGGTCTTGAAGGTAAAACATCAGATGAAGTTCTTGAAATTTTAATGGAAGCAGATGTAGATGCGCGTGACATTCTAGAAGAAGAAGATTCTGTCATCGTTTATGCTGAACCTGATCAATTCCATTCAGTACAATCTGCACTTAAAGATGCTGGTGTTGAAGAATTTACAGTTGCAGAATTAACAATGCTTGCACAAAGTGATGTAACACTTCCTGAAGATGCTCAAGTACAATTTGAAAAAATGATTGATGCATTAGAAGATTTAGAAGATGTACAGCAAGTTTACCACAACGTAGACTTAGGAGAATAATATAAGACAGAAGACCCTTTCGTTTAACGAAAGGGGTCTCTTTTTTATTGAATTAATTAAGATGATAAAGTTTTAAAGGTGTTTTGTTGTAGTTAGGGAATATGGTTATAGATTGTATATGAAATAATCGTATTTCTAGGAGGTATTTATGTGGAGCATAAAACACCAAAGCATATTGTTGCTGTAGCAGGTTATTTGACAAATGAGAAGAACGAGGTACTTTTAACGAAAGTGCACTGGCGAGCCGATACGTGGGAAATGCCTGGAGGACAGGTAGAAGAAGGAGAAGCACTCGATCAGGCTGTTTGCAGGGAGATAATGGAGGAAACGGGCTTAACTGTGAAGCCTATCGGAGTTACAGGGGTTTATTATAACGCTTCTATGCATATTTTAGCTGTTGTTTTTAAAGTGGCATATGTTAGTGGTGAAATAAAAATTCAGCCTGAAGAAATAAAAGAAGCAAAATTTGTTGCTTTAAACGAAGAGAACATCGATGAGTATATAACGCGTCCTCATATGAAATCAAGGACACTTTATGCGATGAAAGCAACGCATTTCATTCCATACGAAACATGGGAAGTTCAGCCGTATAATCTTATAGGAAGAATGTAAAGTTTAGGTTAGTTATTTGAGGACATCTCAAATTGCTAACCTTTTCTTTATGTATACTGTTTCAGAAAAAGGTCAAAATGATAAAGTGAAACTTTAATCAATGGAGGGTGTTCATCCCCCACTGATTATTAGCCCGTACCAATCGGGCTTTTAGGGGGAGTCCTACTGCCCGCAAATAGCGGGATAATACGAAGGATAGTCTTGATTCCAAGAACGTTCGTTCTGTATAATGATAATATATCGTATATAATTAGATTGCTAGATGTTTAAAAGTAAAAATTTATAGCTGATATAATAAAAGAATAAAGTATATATTAGGAGGCTTTTATAAGGGACTTAGTGCTGTCTTAAGCTCTTTACTTTGACTGGTTATTAAGGGAAACACTACGCCTGCAAATAATGAGGAAAATAATGTATATTCAACATTTCATATGAGTAGTAGATAAAAAAGGACTGTGATACAATACATTTTTATACCTTACAATGTTGTAAGGTAGGTGTAAGAGAAATCGATGGGATATTCTTTTACAACAAGGTATTCTTAAGTTAAGAGTTATATATGCTGTGTGGAAAAGAGGTGTTCAAGATGAAAGAACGAGTATTATCTAGAGTGAACTATCATCAAAAAGTTGCATTGAATCCAATAACTAAATTTCTTTATAAAGCCATCATTTTATTATTATTGTTAAGTTGTACATTATTATTCATTGGAAATGTAATGATTGAGCGAAGTGATATTAGTAAATTGCAGGTACCCGCTAAGTTAGAGGTGCCAGAATCATTAACACACGCATTTATTGCGACGGAAGATAAAAGATTTTATCATCATAATGGTTTAGACTATATAGCAATTATTCGAGCGTCTATTGAAAATATAAAAGCTGGTGGTGTTGTGCAAGGAGGAAGCACGATTACACAGCAGTTATCTAAAAATGCTTTCTTATCTAATGAACGTACATTTTCTCGTAAGTGGAAAGAGATTTTTTATACGAAAAAAATTGAACGTACATTCACGAAAGATGAGATTTTAAAATTATATGTGAGTAATATTTACTACGGAGAAGGCGCATGGGGAATTGAAAAAGCAGCAAACCTTTACTTCGGTAAAAAGGTGGATCAATTAACGTTGGCTGAGAGTGCAATGATGGCTGCTGTAGTAAAAGCGCCAGCTTATTACTCACCTGCACAAAATTATGATAAAGCAGTAGAGAGACGAAATGTAGTTTTAAGACTAATGGAGAAAGAAGGATATATAAATCATGATGAATATGTGCAAGCAGTTAGTGAGAAATTAGTAATTCGTCATGATATAAAAACAGAGCAGTCCGTGTTAAAAAATGCCCGTGAAAAAGCAGTAAGTTAAAAGAAGTTCCTATAGAGGAACTTCTTTTTTTGAATAAAATGTGACAAATGGCGACACAATATTGTCACAATTGTTGTGTTTTTGTAATTTATGTGAGCGTGTTCATTGCGTGACCTATGAAAGTCTTGATATTATGTGTATTGTGTACAATGATGTATACAGAATATGAATTTAAAGAGGAATGTATATGAAATCATCAAACAAACTCATGGCTCTTGGTATAGTTTTTTCTATCGCAGTATTGATTGTAATCGGGACGATTGTGTATAGCATCATAAATGACAAAAAAGATAAAGGGAATGAGATGTTTGCTTATTCTACGCAACAATCTTTAGGGAAAGATGATGCACCAGTTAAGGTAGTTGAATTTGGCGACTTTAAATGCCCAGCTTGTCGTACGTGGGATGCAACAGTATTACCACGATTAAAAGAAGAATATATTGATAAAGGCAAAGTACAGTTATATTTCATTAACTTCCCATTTATCGGAAAAGATTCTGATTTGGGTGCAGCTGCTGGTGAAGCAATTTATAAACAAGATAAAGATTCATTCTGGATTTTCTATGATGAGATTTATCAAAGTCAAAAGAAAGATACGGAAGAATGGATTACAGAAGAATTACTTCTTAAGATTGTGCAAGATAAGCTTCCAAAAATTAATGTAGAACAATTTAAAAAAGATTTACACAGTAAAGAAATTAAAGAACAAGTACGTAAAGATTCAGATCGTGCTAAAAAATTAAAAGTTCAAGGTGCTCCTTCAGTATATATAAATGGAAATCTTGCAAACCCTGATTTCGATAGTATGAAGAAGGCAATTGATAAAGAATTGAAAAAGTGATGAGTATCTCATCACTTTTTCGACTTTTTTCGATAAAATTCTTGCTTCGCATTTTTTTACATGCTATACTACTTTACATAAGTTATTTCAATATCTTATATTTATTTCATATTTGCGGGTGTAGTTTAGTGGTAAAACAAGAGCCTTCCAAGCTCTGGTCGAGAGTTCGATTCTCTTCACCCGCTCCAAATTTTATTTAATGTTTTTCTAATAAATTGTGATCAACGCAGTGTTTCGTTTCCAAGATAAACGAGGCATTGCGTTTTTTAATGTTTGAAAATCATAATTGTATGCGAAAATAGAAGTAAAGAATATTATTCCAAAAGTGAATTGCTAACCAATATAGTCGTTACATAAGGGATGGATTCATCGGAGGAGGCGATTAAGAATGGATTTTGAACAATTAAAGCAAGAAGTAATTGCGTATAGTAAAACGATTGGTATAGATAAAATAGGGTTTGCCAGTGCGTCACCATTTGAGGAATTAAAGCAGCGTCTAATCCAGCAACAACAATTAAATTATCAGTCTGGATTCGAAGAGCCGGACATAGAGAAGAGAACTAATCCACAGCTATTGTTACCTGGTGCGAAATCGATTATTGCGATTGCTTTGGCATATCCTTCAAAATTAAAAAATGCACCATTAAGTAAGCGTGGAGAACGACGTGGGATTTTTTGCCGTGCTTCTTGGGGACAAGATTATCATCTTGTTTTACGAGATCGTTTGCAAAAGTTAGAGGCATATTTAATCGAAAAACTTCCGGATATAGAAGTGAAATCAATGGTTGATACAGGTGAGCTAAGTGATCGAGCTGTTTCAGAGCGTGCAGGTATTGGGTGGAGTGGTAAGAACTGCGCTATTATTACGCCTGAATTTGGTTCGTATGTATACTTAGGAGAAATGATTACGAATGTTCCATTTCCTCCTGATCAGCCAATAGAAGATCAGTGTGGAAGTTGTACGAAATGTATTGATATTTGTCCTACAGGTGCTTTAATACAAGGTGGACAGTTAGACTCGAAGAAATGTATCGCATTTTTAACACAGACAAAAGGATTTCTGCCTGAAGAATATCGCGATAAAATAGGAAATCGTATATATGGGTGTGATACATGTCAGACTGTTTGTCCGAAAAATAAAGGAATGGATTTTCATAACCATCCTGAAATGGAGCCAGATCCTGAGTTAGTTAAACCGTTATTAACACCGCTTTTAACAATTAGTAATCGTGATTTTAAAGAGAAGTATGGAATTATGTCTGGTTCATGGAGAGGTAAAAAGCCATTGCAACGAAATGCCATTTTAGCACTTGCACATTTTAAAGAAACAGCAGCAATTCCTGATTTAATCGGTGTTATGAAAGATGACCCAAGGCCAGTACTTCGCGGAACAGCAGCATGGGCACTTGGGAAAATTGGTGGAGATGGAGTAGGCGAAGCCATTGAAAAAGCGATGGGACGCGAGAAGGACGAAGAGGTTCTTCATGAAATGAATCGTGGGCTTGAATTGTTAGCGCAGAAAAAAGAGTAGATAATGTCTCCCTTTTTCATATTGTAATATGGGAGGGAGACTGAATGGTTGTAAAAGCGAGTGTTGAAAAGCAAGTGCAACAGTTTTTAGCATATATAACAGAGAAACGAACAGATGTGGATGGTATTGCTGAAGATTTATTACAAATGGTACAGAGAAAGAAACAATTGTTTCAAAAACGTAGTGCAGATATAGTGAAAGCAACTGCGGATATTTCTTTCAATAGACAATTGAATAGTGGTGAGCACCAAGAAATTGATTATCAAATACACTTGAAATATTTAATTAAGCATAAAGAATTATTTTATATCGAAGAGGAACAATTAAAACGACGAGTCTGTTTAAGCAATAGCCGTATAATAGATGATTATGCTATTGAAGTGCAAGAAGAGAGTGGAATAGGTGAGACGTTAGAGCGGGAAGTCACGAAAGAAAAATACGGTTCATATCAATATAATCGTTTAGAATCAGTAAAATATGCAGAGCGCTGGTGGGATGATCGAAATCCTGCGTATCGTAATTTCCCTGATAATTGTACGAATTATATTTCACAATGTCTTCATACTGGAGAAGTACCAATGAACGGGTATCCTAATATCCGTAAAGGATGGTGGCAAAGAGAAAACCAATGGAGTTGGAGTTGGGCTGTAGCACACTCTTTTTATTGGTATTTGTCAGGCGCTACAACTGGTCTTCGAGCAGAAGCAGTAGAAAAGCCAGAAGACCTTATTCTTGGTGATGTAATTGTTTATGATTTCGAGGATGATGGTAGGTGGAATCATACGACGATTGTAGTAGCGAAAGATGCAGATGGGATGCCGCTTGTAAATGCACATTCAGCGAATAGCCGTCGGCGTTATTGGAATTATGAAGACTCTAGTAAATACACACCACAAATGAAATATAAATTCTTTCATATTATTAATGGGTAGAGATTTTTCGTTCAAGTGGTATAATACGTAGTAGACAAAAAATAGAGGTGAATATCGCGTGGGAGTACATGTTGTTTTATATCAACCAGAAATTCCAGCAAATACAGGAAATATTGCACGTACTTGTGCAGCAACTGGAACAGAATTACATTTGATTAGACCGCTTGGATTTTCAACGGATGACAAAATGTTAAAGCGTGCAGGATTAGATTATTGGCAGCACGTAAAAATTACGTATTATGATTCAATCGAAGAGTTTTATGAGAAAAATAAAGATGGTGAATTCTTCTATTTAACAAAGTATGGCGAGAAAGCTCATACAGCATTTGATTATAGCAAACGTGAGAAGGATTACTATTTCGTGTTTGGAAGAGAAACAAATGGATTACCAGCTAATGTAATTGAAGAAAACTTCGATCATTGTTTACGTATTCCAATGACGGATAAAGTACGTTCATTAAATTTATCTAATACAGCAGCAATTTTAATTTATGAAGCGTTCCGTCAACAAAATTATCCAGGATTAGATTTAGAAATCGTTTATTAAAAGTCGCCATTTGGCGACTTTTTTATTTAAATAAAAATAATATGTAATCATACATTTTAAAAAAGGTACATATTCATATAGAATGAGATATATGAATAAAAATAGAGAAGACGGGTTGAGATAAATATGAAAGAAAAATATAACAGTCAAAATACCTTTTTAAGTATGATAGATATGGATTTAATAAGACAAGGATTATTACATGCTATTCAAGATTTAGTATTCATTGTGAAAGTTATTGATGATGAAACTTTTAAATATATATATGTGAATAAAATAGGGATGGATCACGCTAGGCTAAGCGAAGAGTGTTACGGAAAAACTTTTGCAGAAGTATTGCCAGAAGGTACGGCGAGAATATTACAAGGGCAATATGTAAAAGTAATGAAAGAAGCGAGAGCGCATACTTTTTGTGATGTAATCAGTTTACCAACTGGTGATATCCATTATGAATCTTCACTTAATCCAGTATACGATGTGGATGGAATATGCCAGTTTATTATTTGTATTACTAGGGATATTACAGTACAGGTTGAGGAAAAGGTGGAAATAGAGGAAAAACAAATGTTATTTAAGTCATTACTAGAATATAATAATGATTCCATTATATCTGTAGACTCTATTGGGAGAATTATATATGCAAATCCAGCAACGTATGAAATATTTGGATATAGATATGAAGAGCTAAGTAATCAATTTGTTTTTCAGTTTATAAATAAGGAATATGAAGAAGCTTTTCAAACTATATTTAAGGGGGCTTTACAGGGAAGGGCAAAACAAGTCGTTGCAAAGAAATATGTTCATAAAGAAGGATATGAGCTTTATATTTCTGTGAGAACTATCCCGATTATTGTGAATGGTGAAATTGTTGGGGTATATATTGTTACGAGAGACGTTACAATGCAAGTATTAAATGAAATGAAAACAGAATATTTGGCTTACTATGATCAGTTAACAGGGCTAATGAATAGAATTTCATGTACAAATAAATTAAATGTTCTTTTAAGTGATAATAAAGAGTTTGCTCTTGTTTTTATAGATTTGGATGAATTTCACCTAATTAATGATACATTTGGTCATAAAGAAGGAGATCAAGTATTAAAAAAAGTCACGGAATGCTTACGAAACCAACAAATAGAAGGTATGCACTTATTTAGAGAACACGATGATCAATTTGTTATGTTAATAGAAAATATAACGAAAGAATGCGTAGAGGAAGTTGCACAAACTATATTAAAGAAAATTAGTGAGCATTTTGTAATAGAGGAAGAGGATGTTTATTTAAGTGCATCAATTGGGATTGTAATGGCCCCAAAAGATGGAATGGATGAAAAAATGCTTTTCCAAAGAGTCGACGCAGCTTTGGAGAAAGCAAAAGAAAAAGGAAAAGGGCATTATTATTTTTATTGTAATGGATTAGATTGTGAACGTGAACAAAGGTTTGTAATAGAAAACCAGTTGCATCGTGCTATAGAGAAAAAGGAATTTTCCCTATATTATCAACCTCAAATCAATATTGAAACAGAAACGATAGCGAGTATGGAAGCTCTAATAAGGTGGGAGAATAAGGGGCTGGGTCTCGTCCCACCAAATCAATTTATTCCACTTGCTGAAAGAACAGGGTTTATTATTAAACTTGATGAATGGGTAGTATATCAAGTTTGTAAGCAAATACGTGAATGGTTAAATAAAGGATATGAAGTTGTACCGATTGCAGTTAATATTTCGGCCAGACATTTTCGTTCTATTACATTAATAGAGATGATTACACGAGCTTTAAAAAAGTATAATGTGCCACCTCATTTATTATCAATAGAAGTTACAGAAGGGGCCCTTATACATAAAGATTTATCGAAAAGAGTGTTATTACAGTTAAAAGAACAAAATTTAAAGATTCATTTAGATGATTTTGGAACGGGATATTCATCTTTAAGTTATTTGAAAACATATCCAATTGATACGTTAAAAATTGATCGTTCTTTTATGGAAGGTATATATAAAGATGAAAGAGATACGAATATTACGGCTGCAATTATTCATTTAGCACATACTCTAGGATTAAATGTAATTGCAGAAGGAGTGGAGAAAGCGGAACAAATACAATTTTTAAAGGAGAAGAATGTGAAACTCGTACAGGGTTATTATTATAATCGCCCTTTATCGATATGCGATGTGGAAAATATTTATTTTAAATAATTTAAAAAAACGAGAAAAAAGTGATGTGCTAAAAAGCACATCACTTTTTATGTGTACCTGGTTTATCGTTGTAACCGGATGTGAAAATAGCTGTAAGAAATGTAATTGATACACCTAAAATTAATAATAACTTCATACTAATTTCCTCCTTACTTTTTCGGTTTACGAATTCTATTTATTAATCGAAATGTATGTAAGGTTCTTAGAAGAAAAGAATTTAATAAAAATGAATAGCAAGTTAAAAACGTTAATACCTTTATTATACAGAATTTTCTTTGAATTTTGGAGAGAATTTTATAGCGCTATTATATATTTCGTTTTGATTTAAAGAATGTTTAAGGACATCCTAGCATACCTTTTATAATAATCCGATTGAACAAGGAGATGGGGGAGGAGCTATAATGGATATTCTAAAGAAAATTGAACAGCATCGAGAAGCAGAAGAACGTTTACAATGGGAAGGTACGTTTGCGGAGTATTTGGAGCTTGTGAAAGAAAGACCATGGGTGGCTCAAACAGCACACTCTCGCATTTACAATATGATAAAAGATGCTGGTATTGAAGAAGTTGATGGTAGAAGAAAATATAACTTCTTTAGTAATCAACTATTTGGATTAGAGGATGCCTTAGAACGCCTTGTGGAAGAATATTTTCATCCATCTGCAAAACGATTAGATGTTAGAAAACGTATTTTATTATTAATGGGTCCTGTTAGTGGAGGGAAATCAACACTAGTTACGATGTTGAAACGAGGATTAGAAACATATTCACGAACAGATCGTGGAGCGATTTTTGCAATAAAAGGCTGCCCGATGCATGAAGATCCACTCCATTTAATTCCGCATCATTTACGGGATGATTTCTTTGATGAGTATGGAGTAAGAATTGAAGGGAATTTATCACCATTAAATGTTATGCGTCTAGAGCAAGAATACGGATTGAGAATTGAGGATGTAGTTGTAGAGCGTATTTTCTTCTCTGAAGATCGCCGTACAGGGATTGGTACATTTAGTCCGTCTGATCCAAAATCACAAGATATTGCCGATTTAACAGGTAGTCTAGATTTTTCAACAATTGCAGAATATGGTTCAGAATCAGATCCACGTGCGTATCGATTTGATGGAGAATTAAATAAGGCGAACCGAGGTATGATGGAATTCCAAGAAATGTTAAAATGTGATGAGAAATTTTTATGGCATTTATTATCGCTTACACAAGAAGGAAATTTCAAAGCAGGAAGATTTGCGCTTATTTCAGCAGATGAATTAATTGTAGCGCATACGAACGAAACAGAGTATCGTTCCTTCATAGCAAATAAGAAAAATGAAGCATTGCATTCACGAATTATTGTAATGCCAGTTCCATATAATTTACGGGTGAGTGAAGAGGAACATATTTATGAAAAAATGATTCGTGAAAGTGATGTATCCAATGTCCACATTGCACCACATACACTTCGAGTTGCAGCAATGTTCACTATTTTAACTCGTTTAAAAGATCCGAAGCGTCCGGATATTGATTTAATTAAAAAGATGCGTTTATATGATGGAGAAACGGTAGAAGGTTATAATGCGATTGATGTAGAGGAGCTGCAACGCGAATATCAAGATGAAGGTATGAAGGGTATTGATCCTCGATATGTCATTAACCGAATTTCTTCTACAATTATTCGAAAAGAGGTACCATCTATTAACGCGTTAGATGTACTTAGATCTTTAAAAGATGGGTTGGATCAGCATCCATCGATTAGTAATGAAGATCGAGAGCGTTATATGAATTTCATCTCATTAGCGAGGAAAGAATACGATGAAATTGCTAAGAAAGAAGTACAAAAAGCGTTTGTTTATTCATACGAAGAATCAGCTAAGACACTTATGGATAATTACTTAGATAACGTCGAAGCGTACTGCAATAAATCAAAATTACGTGATCCGTTAACGGGTGAAGAAATGAGCCCGGATGAAAAACTTATGCGTTCGATTGAAGAGCAAATTGGAATTTCAGAAAATGCTAAGAAAGCATTCCGTGAAGAAATTTTAATTCGTATTTCTGCTTATGCACGTAAAGGAAAACGCTTTGATTATAATTCACACGAACGTCTTCGTGAAGCGATTCAGAAAAAACTATTTGCTGATTTAAAAGATATAGTGAAAATTACAACATCAACGAAAACACCGGACGAAAATCAGCTTAAGAAAATCAATGATGTTGTTGCACGTTTAATTGATGAGCATGGCTATAATTCTTCATCTGCGAATGAACTGTTACGCTATGTAGGTAGTTTGTTAAATCGATAGTCTGATAATAAAAACGCTGTCTCTTGTTCTCGGGACAGCGTTTTTTTATCCACTGATATTTGTAAAAAGTGTCATAGCTTGTCCAAATATAATAAATTAAGATGCAATTTCATGAATTTATTGTCAATTATTTTTACAATATGCATATGATAGAGTAACCAACCATTCATACGAAAAAAGCCAACACAATACAATATGTTGCAAAGCGGAGATGTGTGCAACAATGCGTTGTGTTTCTTTCTTATCAACGGCTGAATGTTTCTTTCTATTATGTGAGTGGAAAAATTTTGTTTAAGATGCTCGGAGTATTGTGCGAAAAATAATTGATATGTTTATGGGATGAGTTTCGATGAACAGTTACTTTTCAAATATTCTAGTTATGCACACTAGAAAACAAAATTATAGATTGCTGTTCATATGAGAGAAAAATACAGTAAGGAGGGAAAGGCATGGGCGAAGAAAATCAACCAAACTATACGATTTCACAGGAAAACTGGTCCCTCCATCGCAAAGGATATGACGACCAACAACGCCATCAGGAAAAAGTACAAGAAGCAATTAAAAATAATTTACCAGACCTTGTAACAGAAGAAAATATTGTTATGTCTAATGGTAGGGATGTTGTGAAAATACCGATTCGTTCTTTAGATGAATATAAGATTAGATATAATTATGATAAAAATAAACATGTAGGGCAAGGAAACGGTGATAGCAAAGTTGGTGATGTCGTTGCGAGAGATGGATCAGGTGGTCAAAAGCAGAAAGGACCAGGAAAAGGGCAAGGAGCAGGAGATGCAGCTGGGGAAGATTATTATGAAGCGGAAGTTTCAATTTTAGAATTAGAGCAAGCGTTTTTCAAAGAGTTAGAGCTGCCTAATTTAAAGCGAAAAGAAATGGATGAAAACCGAATTGAGCACATTGAATTTAATGATATTAGAAAAACAGGATTATGGGGAAATATTGATAAGAAACGAACGATGATATCCGCATATAAACGAAATGCAATGCGCGGTAAAGCGTCTTTCCATCCGATTCACCAAGAAGATTTAAAGTTCCGTACTTGGAATGAAGTGTTAAAGCCAGATTCGAAAGCTGTTGTATTAGCGATGATGGATACGAGTGGATCGATGGGAATATGGGAGAAGTATATGGCACGTAGCTTCTTCTTTTGGATGACAAGATTTTTACGCACAAAATATGAAACAGTTGATATTGAGTTTATTGCACATCATACGGAAGCGAAAGTCGTCACAGAAGAAGAGTTTTTCTCAAAAGGTGAGAGCGGCGGAACAATATGTTCTTCTGTATATAAAAAAGCACTTGAGTTAATCGATAATAAATATTCACCAGATCGCTATAATATTTATCCATTCCATTTTTCAGACGGTGATAATTTAACTTCGGATAATGCTAGATGCGTAAAGCTTGTGGAAGAGTTGATGAAGAAGTGTAATATGTTTGGTTATGGGGAAGTGAACCAGTACAACCGCCACAGTACGCTTATGTCGGCATATAAAAATATTAAAGATGAGAATTTCAGATATTATATTTTAAAGCAAAAAGCAGATGTATTTCATGCAATGAAAAGCTTTTTTAGAGAAGAATCCGGAGAGAAAATGGCATAACCCCTTAAAAGGGGTTAACTTTTTTGTAAACTTTTTTATTTTTTAGTCTACAATGAAAAACATTATCATTTATTCAAGAAATGATTACATTTTGATTTATATATTTATGAAGGAAATGAAATTATTGAACGGTTAAGTGATACAAATAAATTATTTGTAAGTAAAGAGAATGATAAGTTAGAAGGTTATGTATATGTTGAAGTAAATCCGCAGTTTCATGAAGCAAATATCGAATTTATTGCAACTGCTGTAAATAGTAGGAGAAAAGGTGTTGGAGAGTGTTTATTACAAGCTGCAATTCAGTATATTTTCTCCTTCCAAGGGATGGAAGAGATAGAACTATGTTTGAATACGAATAATGAAAGTGCTATGAAATTGTATAAGAAAGTAGGTTTTGAAGAGAAGTCATGTTTACAGCACTATATAATAAAGTAAAAAACCCATTCGTATGAAAATTACATTTCATACGAATGGGTTTTTAAAATTTACTTTTCCACTTTCAGTAATAACGGATTCAGGCCTAATTTGAGGCCCGAATTCTTCTTTTAAATGCTTGTCATATAGTGTGCGGAGGAAGTTTTCTTTACCTAGTTTTTCAAGCTCCTTATTTACCCAATCATGCAAAAAGTTCGTTCACTATATGGTCAAAATGTATAAAGAAATAATATGAAATATTGCATTTTATATTATTTTATCTGGATAATATGTTAACTTCTTGAATGGAATATTTAAATAGGGGGAAATAGTGTGAACAAGAAATCAAAGTTCAATAAAGTGATGCTTAGTATTAGTACAATGGCTCTATCGTTAGGAGCAATTCAAACTCATGTGTCAGCGGAAGAAAAAGTACCATATAACGTGTTGAAATCGAAACCGGTCGGAATTGAAAAAACAGTAGATGAGATTGGACATGCTTCGAAAGTTGATGAAACATTATCGTTTCAAGAACGTTTAAAAGTAGGAGACTTTTCACAACGTCCAGCACCTATTATGAAAAGTTCAGTAAGAAAACAAGTTAAAGAAAACTATTCAATGGCTGATTTAAACAAAATGAGTCATCAAGAGTTAATTGAAACGTTAGGGAGTATTAAGTGGAATCAAATTTCAGATTTATTCCAGTTTAATGAAGACGCAAAAGCTTTCTATCAAGACAAAGGAAGAATGCAAGTAATTATAGATGAATTAGCTCATAGAGGTAGTACATTTACGAAAGATGATTCAAAGGGAATTCAAACATTTACTGAAGTATTACGTTCGGCTTTTTACCTTGCATTTTATAATAAAGAATTAAGCGATTTAAATGAAAGAAGCTTTCAGGACAAATGTTTACCAGCGTTAAAAGCTATTGCAAAAAATCCGAATTTTAAGCTTGGAACAAATGAGCAAGATGCAGTAGTATCTGCATACGGTAAATTAATTAGTAATGCTTCAAGTGATGTTGAAACGGTTCAATACGCAACTAGTATTTTAAAGCAGTATAACGATAATTTTGCTACATATGTTAATGATCGTATGAAAGGACAAGCAGTATACGATATTATGCAAGGCATCGATTATGATATGCAATCTTATTTATTTGAAACTCGTAAAGAAGCGAATGAGACGATGTGGTATGGGAAGGTAGATGGATTTATTAATGAGATTAATCGCATTGCTCTTCTAAATCAAGTAACATCAGAAAATAAGTGGCTTATAAATAATGGAATTTATTTTGCTAGTCGTTTAGGAAAGTTTCACAGTAATCCAAATAAAGGTTTAGAAGTTACTACACAAGCAATGCATATGTATCCACGTTTAAGTGAACCGTATTTTGTTGCGGTAGAACAAATTACAACTAATTATAACGGGAAAGATTATAACGGAAATACGGTAGATTTAGAGAAGATACGTAAAGAAGGAAAACAGCAGTACTTACCAAAAACGTACACATTCGACGATGGATCTATTGTATTTAAAACAGGAGATAAAGTATCAGAAGAAAAAATTAAGAGGTTATACTGGGCAGCAAAGGAAGTAAAGGCGCAATATCACCGTGTAATCGGTAATGATAAAGCTTTAGAACAAGGTAATGCAGATGATGTATTAACTATAGTAATCTATAACACTCCAGATGAATATCAGCTAAATAGACAACTGTACGGATATGAAACAAACAACGGTGGAATTTATATTGAAGAGACAGGCACATTCTTTACATATGAGCGTACGCCAGAACAAAGTATTTATAGTTTAGAAGAGTTATTCCGTCATGAGTTTACTCATTATCTTCAAGGGAGATATGAGGTTCCAGGTTTATTTGGAAGAGGAGATATGTATCAAAATGAAAGATTAACTTGGTTCCAAGAAGGGAATGCGGAATTTTTTGCGGGATCTACTCGTACGAATAACGTTGTACCGAGAAAGAGCATAATTAGTGGCTTATCATCTGATCCTGCAAGCCGTTATACAGCAGAGCGTACACTATTTGCTAAATATGGTTCTTGGGATTTCTATAACTACTCGTTCGCATTGCAGTCTTACTTATATACGCATCAATTTGAAACATTTGATAAAATTCAAGATTTAATTCGTGCGAATGACGTGGAAAATTATGATACGTATCGTGAGACTTTAAGTAAAGATTTGAAATTAAATAAAGAGTATCAAGAGTATATGCAGCAGTTAATTGATAATCAAGATAAGTACAATGTGCCGGAAGTAGCAGATGATTATTTAGCTGAACATGCACCAAAAGCATTAACAGAAGTAAAGAAAGAAATTAACGATACGTTGCATATGAAAGATGCAAAAATGACAAAGCATACATCTCAATTCTTCAATACATTTACATTAGAAGGTACGTATACAGGTAATGTAACAAAAGGTGAGTCAGAAGATTGGAAAGCAATGAGTAAAAGAGTAAATGAAGCTTTAGAACAATTAGCGCAAAAAGAATGGAGTGGCTACAAGACTGTTACAGCATACTTCGTCAATTATCGTGTGAATGCTTCAAATGAATTTGAATATGATGTAGTCTTCCATGGTATTGCAAAAGATGAAGAAGAAAATAAAGCTTCGACGGTTAATATAAATGGTCCTTACAATGGGCTTGTAAAGGAAGGCATTCAATTTAAGAGTGATGGTTCAAACGATGAAGATGGAAAAATCGTTTCTTATTTATGGGACTTTGGAGATGGGAATACAAGCACAGAAGTTAATCCATTACATGCATATGAAAAGGCAGGAACATATAAAGCAACATTAACAGTGAAAGATGATAAAGGAAAAGAAAGCAAAAGTGAAACAGCGGTTACGATTAAAGATGGGAGTTTAATAGAATCCGAACCAAATAATCGTCCAGATGAAGCAAATCGTATCGGACTAAATTCCACTATTAAAGGTAGTCTTATTGGTGGGGATCATACGGACGTTTATACATTTAATGTGGCATCAGCGAAAGATATCGATATTTCTGTTCTAAATGAATATGGAATTGGGATGACATGGGTGCTTCACCACGAATCAGATATGCAAAATTATGCGGCTTACGGTCAAGCCAATGGAAATCATATAGAAGCAAAATTCAATGCAAAACCGGGCAAATATTACTTGTATGTATATAAATATGATAATGGTGATGGAACATACTCATTATCAGTAAAATAAGTGTTCTTCCAATGTATGTTTTACTTTACTTTTTGTGGAAAATAATATATTATATAGATATATAATATATCGGTTATTTTCTAGGAGGAGCCTGTCACAATAGGTTTCTCCTGTTCTTTTTTAGAGACCTGTCTTACAGGTTTTTCTTTAAAGTCTAAATAACTGAAAATTAAGATTAATAATCTTTGAAAGAGGTGGGGCATACACATAACAAAAAAGGATTGTTTAAGAAAGGGGGATAAGAAATGGTCTTGTTTGGTTATCCACTTGAAACAATTTATTTATACGGATTTATAATTGCTACTATACTCACTGTTATTTATATCTTCTTTGGAGATATATTTGAATCAATATTTAGTTTTGGAGGCGGATCTGTATCCGTTGTTACTTTATTACTTAGTTTTTTCGCCATGTTATGTGGACTTAGTTATATAGGAGAATATTTATTTTCCTTTAATAGCATTATTATTTTTGGGGGCTCATTTGCTATATCCTTTATCGGTGTTTTCATAATGAAAATATTAATTTTAAAACCGATTGCAGAGGCAGAGCAAAATACAGTACAACGCATGGATGAATTTATTGGACGAAAAGGAGAAGTAATTATAACGATTCCGAAAGAAGGATTTGGTGAAGTATTAATCTCCTCCCAATTTGGAAATAATGCAATACCAGCAAAAACGATTGGGAAAAAAGATATTTCACAAGGAACTGAGGTTATTATTGAGGGAGTTCAAGATGGTGTTTTGCTTGTACAAAACATAGCTTATTCTTTAAAGAAACCAAAATTATAAGGGGGAATTTACATGACGATTCCATTAATTATCGGTGGAGTTTTACTCGCAATTTTAATTCTACTCATTTTAGTGTTCATTACGAAGTATCGTACAGTTGGTCCAGACGAAGCATTAATTGTAACAGGGAACTGGCTTGGTGGTGGAAAGAATGTCGTTACCACTGATGATGGAAAGAAGATTAAAATTATTCGTGGTGGCGGTACTTTCGTAGTTCCAATTATGCAAAGAGGAGAGCCTCTTAGCTTATTAAACTATAAATTAGAAGTTGGTACGCGTGATACGTATACGAAGCAAGGTGTTCCTGTTACGGTAAATGGTGTTTCTATTATTAAAGTAGGTTCGACAATTGAAGAAGTATCTACAGCAGCTGAGCAATATTTAGGAAAAGAAACAGAAGAGTTAAAAGTTGAAGCGAAGGAAGTTTTAGAAGGGCATCTACGTGCTATCTTATCTTCTATGACAGTAGAAGATGCTTATAGTAATAGAGAGCAATTTGCTCAAAAGGTGCATGAAGTAGCCTCGACTGATTTAAAGAAGATGGGTCTTCGCATCGTTTCCTTTACAATTAAAGAAATAATGGACAAAAACGGCTACTTAGATGCACTTGGTCAGCCACAAATTGCAACTGTTAAGCGTGATGCAACAATTGCGAATGCAGAGCGTGAAAAAGAAGCACGTATTGAAAAAGCGCGTGCAGAAAAAGAAGCGAAAGAAGCAGAGTATCAACGTGATGCACAAATCGCTGAAGCTGAAAAACATAAAGAATTAAAAGTACAATCTTATAAGAGAGAACAAGAGCAAGCTCGCGCAGATGCGGACCTTTCTTACGAATTACAACAAGCGAAAGCGCAACAAGGTGTTACAGAAGAGCAAATGCGAGTTAAAATCATTGAGCGTGAAAAGCAAATTGAGTTAGAAGAAAAAGAGATCGCACGTCGCGAAAAACAATACGATGCAGAAGTAAAGAAAAAGGCAGATGCAGATCGCTATGCAGTTGAACAATCAGCAGAGGCGGAAAAAGTAAAACAAATCAAAAAAGCAGATGCGGATCAATATAAAATTGAAGCAGAAGCAAGAGCACGTGCAGAAGAAGTACGTGTAGAAGGTTTAGCGAAGGCGGAAATTGAAAAAGCGCAAGGTCAAGCGAAAGCAGAGGTACAGAAAGCACAAGGTACAGCAGAAGCAGATGTTATTAGATTAAAAGGTTTAGCAGAAGCGGAAGCGAAACAAAAAATTGCAGAAGCATTTGAATTATATGGGCAAGCGGCAATTATGGATATGGTTCTTAAAATGCTTCCAAGTTATGCGAAAGAAGTTGCGAGTCCACTTAGCAATATTGATAAGATTACAGTCGTTGATACAGGCGGCGGTGGCAAGAATAGCGGTGCCGGAAAAGTTGCGGGTTATGCGACTGATTTAATGGCAACGATGCAAGAAACGTTGAAAGCTTCTTCTGGCATTGACTTAAAAGAGTTATTAGAAGGATTTGCAGGAAAAGGAGCAGTACAACAATTATCAAATGATAAACCTGTCGTATCTGTAGTAGAAGATGAGAAAAAAGAAGTAGAAAAAGATAAAGATAAAGATAAAGATAAAGAATAGTAAGATAGGAAGAACCTCTAGTAAATATGATACTAGAGGTTCTTCCGTGAAACGTAATATTTTGAATAATGCATATTCTATATATTGTTTTAATTATTTAATTTCTATAGGATGAGAAATGTATGCAAAAATTCTTCAAATGTAGAGAAAGATGAGGAAAAGAGATAGAGAGTCTCATCAATGCAAATGTATCGTATGATTTATATAAAGGGATTAAAAGTAAAATAATTGCATTTAAACGGTATGGAGGGACAGAAATATGTTTCAAGGAAAATTAAGGAGTAGTGGTTTAAAAACAAAGTTATTTGTATCATTTATTATTATTTTAATTCTTCCAAGTATTGTAATTGGTTGGACGTCTTATCAACAGGCAAAGACAAACTTTAATGAAACAATTTTACAATCAGCAAAAGATAACATAAAGATTTTAAATAATGTAATTAATAAAGAGTTAGATAGTAAGAAAGTAGACGTAGCATACTTTACAAAGTTATTTACTGGGGCGAGTTATCAAGCTGATCAGCTTCAAAACGTGCAGAATAAATTAGAAGAATATAATAAATTACATCCAGAAATGGAAGCAATCTATACGGGATCTAGTAATGGACAATTTGTTCAATCACCAGCTATTCAAATGCCAGAAGGATATAATCCTACAGAAAGAGAGTGGTACAAAGAGGCAGTGAAAAAAAGCGGAAAAGTGATTATCACAGCTCCATATAAATCAAAAACGACAGGAAATATTGCTATTACAATAGCAAAACAAAATGAGGATAAAAGTGGCGTCCTCGGTATTGATTTAATTATTAATGATATTGTAAATACTTCAAAAATGGTTAATATCGGTAAACAGGGGTATGCTGCAATTTTTGATCAAGATAAAAATGTGGTAGCACATCCAACGCTGAAGCCGGGGGATAAGGTAGAAGAAAAACTTGAAAAAGAGCTGTACAAACAGGAAATAGGTGATTTTAAATTTTCATTAGATGGTGAGGATCGCAATATCACTTTTAAAACGAATAAGATAACTGGATGGAAAATAGCAGGAATTATGCCTTCAAAAGAAATTATTGAAGCGGCTGAACCTATTTTCTATAAAACAATAACTATTCTTGGAATTTCATTAATAATTGGTGGAATTGTAATTTACTTCATAACTGCTTCTATTATTAAACCGTTAAAACAACTTGTTATATCAGCAAGGAAAATTAGCGAAGGTGACTTAACGGAATCAATTACTGTTCGTTCGAAGGATGAAATTGGACAGTTAGGAGAAAGTTTTAATGAGATGGCGGCATCATTACATGATGTAATTTCAAATATTAATACTTCAGCTGGTCATGTAGCAGCTTCTTCGGAAGAATTAACAGCTAGCATGAAGCAAGCAAGTGAAGCGACGGAACAAATTACACAAGCAATGGAACAAGTATCGAGTGGGGCAGAAATACAAACGCGGGAAGTTGAAGAAGGAGCGACTTTGTTAGAAGAAGTTACAGAAGGAATTCAGCGTGTTGCGGATAGCTCTTCGTTAGTATCTACAGCATCTATGTACACGAAGCAAAAAGCTGAAGATGGTGGAAAGTTAGTTGAACAAACTGTGAATCAAATGCAATTAATTCATGAATCTGTGTCACAGTCAGACAAAGTCATTTCTTTATTAGATGATAAGTCGAAGCAAATTGGATCTATTCTAGAAGTGATTCAGCATATTGCAGAGCAGACAAACTTATTAGCATTAAATGCTGCAATTGAGGCTGCAAGAGCTGGAGAGCAAGGAAGAGGTTTTGCAATTGTAGCGGATGAAGTGCGGAAATTAGCCGAACAATCGGGACAGTCTTCTACGGAAATTGGCAAGCTAGTGAAAGAGATACAATTTGATATAAAGGAAACTGTAAGCTCTATGAATCAAGTTGGGACAGAGGTACAATCAGGGCTTGTAGTTGCAAATGAAACGAAACAAAGCTGTGTAGAAATATTGAAATCTACAAATGATACAGTTGTACAAATTGATAGTATGGTAGAAGTAGCGAAACGAATGACGATAGATGCAAAACAAGTAAGTGCATCTATTAATGAAATTGCAGCAACGATTGAAGAAAATGCAGCAAGTGTTCAAAATATTGCTGGCTCCTCTGAAGAACAAGTAGCTTCAGTAGAAGAAATAAATTCAGCAGCAGTTCACCTATCGCAAATGGCTGAAGAATTACAAGAGATGATCGGTAAGTTTAAAGTATAATAACAAATATTAAGAAACGAGGTAGTAGTTTTACTTCGTTTCTTTTTTTGTGACGACGATCATGAGATAAATTGAAGAAATATATAGTAATCGTGTTATGATTAAATACGGAAATAAAAGACAGTATTTTCTTTAAATTCTATCTTTATCCCGCTATTTGTGGGCAGTAAGACTCCCACCTCAAAATTCGGCTATAAAGCAAAGGAGTTAGGTGGGGGATCAACTGCCCGTAAAAGCCCGATTGGTTCAACTAATAATCAGTGGGAGATGAACAAAACCCCCACTGATTAAAGTTTCACTTTATCTATGTTAGGGGAATGGTTTTGAAATTTGAAAAATTAAAACTACAACCGAGAATTACATTAACTATTAGCACGCTTATTCTTGCTGTGCTTCTGTTAACGAGTTATTTATTTTACTATATATTATCTGAAACGGTAGAAGAGCAAATTGGCAAAAGAGCATTGTATGTTGCAAAAACAGTTGCCACTATACCAGAAATTCAAGAAGCTTTCCAAAAGGAAAATCCAAGTTCTATTATTCAGCCAATTGTAGAAAAAATTCGAATCGAAACAGATGCTGATTTCATTGTAGTTGGAAATAAAGATGGCATTCGTTATGCACATCCTAAGCGAGATAGAATAGGAGAAGCAATGGTTGGTGGTGATAATAAAGGCGTATTATTGGAAGGGAAGTCTTATATTTCAAAGGCTACTGGATCATTAGGACCTTCATTACGCGGAAAAGTTCCAATACGTAATCAAGATAATGAAATTATTGGAGTAGTATCTGTTGGTTTTTCGATGGACGATGTTTATCAAGCTGTAGAAGTATATGGTACGCGTGTGTTTTGGATTGCTATAGCTGGTTTATTGTTAGGCATAATCGGCTCTATATATTTAGCAAGAAGCATAAAAAGGATGATGTTTGGGATGGAGCCAGAAGAAATTTCATCCTTATATGAAGAACATAGTACAGTTATTCAATCTGTACGTGAAGGGATTATAGTAATCGATAAAAATGGAATTGTTAGTTTAGTAAATCAAGCGGCATATGACATTCTTTCTTTAGAAAAACAGCAAAATATAATTGGAGAATTTATTTTAAATGTTATTCCTAACTCATCGATACTAGATGTACTTCAAACTGGTGAGGGACAGTTTGATCGTCAATTAAATATAAAGGGAAAGGCTGTTATTGCTAACCGTTTACCTATTAAAGTTAATAATAAAGTAACTGGTGTTGTATCCAGTTTACGTTTGAAATCTGAAATGGACCAATTAACAGCAGAGTTGTCTCAAACGCGGCAATATACAGAAGCATTACGAGCACAAACACATGAATATAATAATTTGTTGTATACGCTTTCGGGTCTTATCCAATTAGAGTCATATGAAGATGCTTTAGAGCTTATTCATAAGGAAACGGCAGTATATCAAGATTTCGTTCAATTTATTATGAAACGAATTCAAAATCCATGGCTAGGTGGAATTTTAATTGGATTTTATAATAGAGCAAGAGAGTTGAAAATTGATTTTGTGTTAGATCGAGAAAGTAGTTTAGAAAAGTTAAGTCCGCATATTGATAGTAATTATGTTGTTTCTATTTTGGGAAATTTAATTACGAATGCATTTGAAGCAATTGAAAAAAATCAAGAGTATGACAAGAAAGTTAGAATGTTTGTAACGGATATTGGAGAAGAAATATTAATTGAAGTGGAAGATTCAGGACACGGGATTCATGATGAAATAATAACAAGCATATTCTATAAAGGTTTTTCGACGAAAGAGGGCGAAAAACGTGGATATGGATTAGCAAAAGTGAAAGAGCTAGTGGAAGATTTAAATGGGAGCATCGCAATCGAAAAAGGGGATTTAGGTGGTGCGTTATTTATCATTGCATTACCGAAAGAGAGAGGCGAATTGTAATGGTTGAGGGGATTGAAGTATTGATTGTAGAAGATGATATTCGGATTGCGGAGATTCATCGTCGTTTTGCTGAAAAAATTGATGGATTTAAAGTGATTGGAACGGCAACGACTGGGGAAGAAGCAAAGGAATGGCTAGAGCTTGTGAAGCCACAGCTTGTTTTATTAGATGTATATTTACCCGATATGCAAGGAACTGAACTCATCACATATATTAGGCATAATTTGCATGATACAGACATTATTATGATTACAGCCGCATCAGAAACAGATGTAGTGCGGCATGCTTTACGAGGTGGGGTAACAGATTATATCGTAAAGCCACTTACGTTTGATCGATTTAAAAAAAGTTTAGAAAATTACCAAAAGAAGATCATGAAGTTAAAGGAAAGTGCTCAATTATCTCCAGAACAAATTGAATATCTATGGTCTCAAAGAGGAGTGCAGGCAAATCAAATAGAATATGCCCCAAAAGGGATAGATCCATTAACATTAGCAAAAATAAAAAAGCATATGCTAACTGTTAATGAAGAGGGAATTACTGCAGAGATGCTAAGCTCAATGGTAGGTGTAAGTCGATCCACAGCGAGGCGCTATTTAGAGTATTTGATTTCTGGAAAGAAAGTGCATGCAGAGCTTATATATGGGAGTGTGGGGAGGCCAGAAAGAAGGTATTTCCGTATTTCTTCATAGGAGACTTTCATAACAATAAAAACAGTAGAGGATTACATTTCCTCTACTGTTTTTTCTAGTGTCATCTTATATTGGAATAATCCCAATTACAATTCCAGTAATCAACATAACCATTGTCGTTCCAACAGCCCAAAGTAAAGTAAAGCGTTGGTGTTCACCAAAATCAACTTTGGCCATTCCGACTAATAAATAAGTGGAAGCGACGAGAGGGCTTAGTAAGTGAACAGGTTGCCCGAGTAACGAAGCGCGTCCCATTTCAGCTGCGCTAACTCCATAAGCAGCTGCGGCTTTTGTTAAAATAGGTAATACCCCGAAGTAAAATGCATCGTTGGACATGAAAAATGTAAACGGCATACTTAGAAGAGCTGTAATAATTGGCAGCTGGGGTCCAAGTGCATCTGGTATGAGAGTAACTACACTTTGAGCCATTGCATCTACCATTTTTGTTCCAGATAGAATACCTGTGAAGATTCCAGCAGCAAATACGAGAGAAACAACTGCTAATACGTTTCCAGCATGAGACGCAATACGTTCTTTCTGTTGTTCTAAGTTTGGATAGTTAATCATAACAGCAATTGCAAAAGCGACTGTAAATAAAACAGGTAACGGCATAACTTCTAGTATGAGACAGACGAGTAAGGCAACAGTTAATAAAAAGTTAATCCATAGCAGCTTAGGGCGTTTATGTACTTCAGCTTCGACTGCTGCAGCTTGCTCACCCATTGTTTGCATTTGTTTTAAATACTGTACATCCATAATTCCTAAACGTTTTCTTTCTTTTTTTCCAAGATAGTAGGCAACGAAAACTACCCAAATTGCACCAGCGATCATTCCTGGTATAAGTGGTGTGAAGAGCTCTGATGCATCAAGACCAAGTGCACTCATAACCCGAGCAGTTGGTCCACCCCAAGGTGTAAGATTTGTCACACCTGCTCCTAACATAACAACGCCAGCTAATATAAGCGGATTCATTCCAAGACGTTTATACAGTGGATACATTGCGGAAACAGTAATCATATATGTTGTTGTTCCGTCCCCATCTAATGAAACGATAATAGTAAGGATAGCCGTACCAACAACAATTTTTAACGGATCACCTTTTACAAATTTTAAGATTTTACTAATGACAGGATCGAATAAACCACTATCAATCATAATTCCGAAATATAAAATGGCGAACATAAGCATAATACCAGTAGGTGCTAGCTTTTTAATCCCCTCTAGCATCATAGGGCCCATATTTGCATAAAAGCCACCAATTAATGCAAAAATAATTGGAATTAATATTAATGCTACTAATGCTGACATACGTTTAGTCATAATCAAAAACATAAAGACAAATACCATTACAAATCCGAGTAATGCTAACATGTAATCTCCCCCTCAAAAATGATTACGCTTTCAAAATAAAGTAAAAATTCAGATAAAAGGTTTTTTTATTTATAATAAAAGTTTCAATTCAAATGGTAAATAATTAAAAAAATAACATCATTAGAAGCATAATCTTTATTTTGATCATTTTGTTCACGAGGGTAATTTTGAATTTTTAAAAAGATAATTTACTTCGTACAAGAATGGTAGAATAAGGTGAAAATAGTGAAGTGTGAAGTAGGGAGTAGATTTTGAATGAAAAGAAGAATAGAAGAAATTTATAGTTCATGTGAAGGAAGAGTAGAGGAGATTTTTATTAATGAATCCTCTTACGTATATGAATGGGAAAAATTAATGATGATCCGAAAACACGATGGTGAGCTTGAAAAAATCGGGGTAGGGATCAGTGGAAATATAAGGTTAGTGAATGTAGAGGTTGGACAGGAAATTGATACGGACACATTATTAGTTAAGCTAGAAGATGATTTGTTAATTACTGGTTGTGAATGATGAGAGATGTGTAGAAATAGCTACACATCTTTTTTGTTCCATATATTACAAAAGATACATTGTTTTTTCACAAACCTCACACAACTTTTTGATATGTTCTTAGTTGAGTATAACGAATAGATTTTTAAGAATAATTTATTATTACTAATGGGGAGTATATTGTTCTTTTTAGGGAGGAAATCTGGATGAGAGTAAAGTATGCTGTGCTTGTTATATGTTTATGCTTCTTATTTACAATAGTAGGATGTGGGAAAAAGGACATAGAAGCTATTGCAGTTGATGAGAAAAATGATAAGTGTGATATTTGTCAAATAGGAGTAATGGATAATCAATTCGCAACAGAAATTATTTTAGAGAATGGAAAAGTCTTAAAGTTTGATGATATTGGCTGTATGCATAAATGGATGGATAATAATAAAAATGAGAAGACGAAAGAAAAGTTTGTACGAGACTATAATACGAAAGATTGGGTTCCAATGCAGGACGCAACTTACGTACATGATAAAACAATAACAACACCTATGGCTTATAATGTAATCTCATTTAAAGATAAAAAAGATGCGGAAAGTTTTGTATCTAAATATAAGGGGAAGGTCCTTTCCGACAAAGAATTATCAGAGCATAAGTGGGAAATGAACAAAGAGATGATGGGGAAACCGAAAAAAGGGAATAGCGGAGGACATTCTCATTAATACGAAGAAGTAGCTAGAGCAAGGACAACCACCCCAAGGTTGTCTTTTTCTATTGCCAGTGAGATGAAAATAGAAAGATAAAAGGTGTAAAATAGTTAGAAGAACAGTTACAATATAAAATAGTGACATCTTTAGGGGAATTAAGGATAAGAAAGATGTACAAGTGTCACCGAAACATGCTAAACTAATTGCTTCATATGTTAATGATGAAGCCGGGCGGCATATCATTCCAAACATGAATTATTTGTTGAGAAAACATGGGCATAAGCGTTCGATGATTCAATTTAAGAAGGAATATAAGGTGCTTATGGATAAATCTATTGAAGAAGAGTTATTGCATGTGATGGAGGAATGGTTAAGAAAACATTATCTTTCATAGGAGCTGTAGTTGTGAGAAAACAAAAAATATTATTATGCATGTTATTAGGACTTTTAATGATGACAGTGGCTTGTGATAAGCAAGAAGATCCTGAATCAAAACCGGTTCAGGTGAAAAATGAAAAAAAGAAGGAAAACTATAAAGAAAAGGAAGAAGCAAAAAAAGAAACAGGTATAAATTTAATGGATAAGCAATTATTACTTTCTGCGACTCTAGGTGATACCGAAACGGCTATGAAGTTGATTAAAGATGGAGCGAATATTAACGTAGAAGGTGATAACGGAGAAACGCCTGTCCTTGCAGCAACGTATCAGAATCATGTAGAGACAGTTAAAGCGTTAATTGATGCGGGAGCTGATATTGAAATTCAAGATGAGAAACAAAGCAGTCCATTTCTTTATGCTAGTAGAGAAGGTTATAAGGATATCGTAAAATTATTAATTAATGCAGGAGCTAATACGAAAGAAACTACTCGGTCAGGTGGAACAGCATTAACTTCTGCATCTGAGCGTGGTCATGTAGAGGTCGTAAAAGAATTATTAGAGCACACAGATATTGATGTGAATTACAAAAATAATCGTGGTGGAACGGCATTATTAGAAGCGATTGTATTGGGAAATGGTAGCGAAAATCATAAAAAGGTAATTCAAATGCTTATTGAGCATGGAGCGGATGTAAATATGGCTAACAGTGAAGGAACTACGCCGCTGCAATATGCTGAAAAAAGAGGGTTTAAAGATATTGCAAATATGTTGAGAGTAGCTGGGGCAAATGAAGTTATACAGCAGCAACCTACAGAGTAATATAAGAGTGAGATAAGAGGCTAAGAAAATAACAGTCATGAAATTATCCCATTTAAATAGACAGAACAAGGAGATCATTCGGCAAGATGGACTCATTGATGTTTATTTAAATGGGATTTTTGTTTTGAGAAGGAGTTCTTTTGTATTTACTCTATGAAGGCTTGTTATAGGAATTTTGTATATGCAGTAACAAAGGAGGATATAGATGAAACTTTCAGAACTTGAATTAATAGCAATTCAGGCAGAGGTTCTATTTGTTCATAATCAAGTAGGAAGAATAAAGAGTGTAAATGAGCATGGAAATCTGAAAGCGCCACGTTTTTTTCTTGGCCGAACTCGGGAGGGGAATATAACGAGATATCATTATAACCTTCATAGTGAAACGGTGAATGAGATTGGGAAATTAATTTCAGAACGTTCAAATCACATAGAGATAGCAAAAATCATTAAAATATTAAATGAGGAAAGAGCGGTGGAGAATATTTGGATGGGGCCTGCTTTCATGTTTCCAAATAATTCAAATAATCCGACTAGGACGATACGAATAACAGAGAAGAATAAAGAACTCCTGCGAGAAAGTTTTCCTAATCTAATCGAACAGATGGAGTGGAGACAACCTTATTTTGCAATTGTTGAAAATGAAAAGGTGGTTTCTATATGCTGTAGTGCAAGAAGTACACCAACAGCTTCTGAAGCGAGTGTAGAAACGTTATCTGAGTTTCAAGGAAAAGGATATGGTTCAGATGTTGTTACGGCCTGGGCGATATCAATACAAGAAGAAAAACGCATTCCACTTTACAGCACGGCTTGGGATAATTTTGCTTCGCAAGCAGTGGCAAGAAAACTAAAACTGAGTAACTATGGTATGAATTTACATATCACTTAAATTCTAAACAAAGTTGTTTTCTGTTGGAGTTTATTCGTATATCTTGATTATTGTAAAAGTAATATGGTGAATATTAACATTCGATTAACACCTAATTAACAATCTATCAAAACTGACTTAATAAATACGTAATATAGTAAAGGTAACAAAATAACTAGGGTAGAGAACATTTGAGAACACCCGCTTACATATAACGTGCCACTTTCTTAAGTGTGCTCTATTTCCTAGAGTTCAAATAAGGAGAAAGGTGTTCTATGTAAGTAGGTGTTTTTAGTTTGGATAAAAATAGAAAAGCTAGGTGGAATCAATGTTTAAATAACCTTATATAGCGATGATAAAGAATTGGAAAGGGTATAAAACATACAAAAAATTACCGAAAACAGTTTTTCTTATGACTGGTTCAATGTTGGAGTTACCAGAGCGTGTATATGAATTACAGAAAAATGGGCATGATGTATTTCTTCATTGTGATTTTATACAAGGGCTAAATACGAATACAGAGGAAGCACTTTTGTATATTCAAGATGTTATTGGTGCACAAGGTATTATTTCGACAAAGGGATCGACAATTCGAAATGCCAATAAGATTGGATTGAAAACGATTCAACGTATTTTTATCGTTGATACTTTATCTCTTACAAAATCAATTGAAAATTGTAAAACGACTAAACCGAATGCAGTAGAGATTATGCCTGGTATTATGCCTTCTATTATTAAACAGCTAGCAGAGGAAATAGAATTTCCTATTATTGCAAGCGGACTGATTCAAACTCGAGAAGATGCAGAAATTGCAATTCGTGCAGGAGCAAGTGCGATTTCAACAAGTCATTATGAAGTATGGATACAAGACGAAAAAAGGAGTGCAATCTTGTGATTGAATTGAAAAATGTATTAAAGGTATATAAAAATACGGAAGAGACAGCGGTTAAAGATGTATCGGTTCACATTAAGAAGGGAGAATTTTTTGTTTTAGTTGGACCTTCGGGATGTGGGAAAAGTACATTATTACGAATGATTGCTGGCTTAGAGGGAATTTCTTCGGGAGATTTAATTATTAATGAGCGTGTTGCAAATGATTTAGAGCCGAAAGATCGTAATCTATCAATGGTATTTCAAAACTATGCGTTATATCCACACTTATCTGTAGAAGAAAATATTTTATTTGGCCTTAAGGTAAGAAAAGTACAGAAAGAAGAGCGGCAAAAACGATTAATGGAAGCTGTTGAAATGGTAGGACTAAAAGAGTATGTGAAAATGAAACCAGGTCAATTATCAGGTGGACAAAGACAGCGTGTTGCGCTTGCTAGGGCGATTGTGAGTCAAGCACCGATTTGCTTAATGGATGAGCCGCTTTCGAATTTAGATGCGAAATTGCGTGCGCAAATGAGGATTGAAATTAGAGAAATTCAGCAACGATTAGGAATTACGATGATTTACGTTACTCACGATCAAATTGAAGCAATGACTATGGGAGATCGCATCATGGTTTTAAATAAAGGAAGTATACAGCAAGTTGGAACACCGCTTGATATATATAACGAACCAGCAAATGAATTTGTTGCAAGTTTTATAGGTTCTCCTTCTATGAATATTAATGATGGAGAAGTGGATAAAGAAAAAGGCGTATTGCATATAGGCCAATTGCAAATTCCGTTATCTATTGGACAGTTAAAGCAATTACCAGAAGGAATTATTCGAATAGGCATGCGTCCTGAGCATATTGCATTGTCTGAGGAAGGGCAAGAAGTTACGTTGCAATCTGTAGAAGTATTAGGGAATGAATCTATTTTAAACTTTTCGGTAAATGGGGCAACTTGGAGTGCAAAAGTCATCGGACAGTTACTCTTGAACAAAGGTGACAAAGTAAAATTATTATTCTCGCAAGAAAAACTATGCTTCTTTCAACAGAATACGAATGAACGATTAAAAGTGGTAGCTGAAGAAGAGCTGAAAGTGGTGGCGAAATAATGATTGAGGTAGGGAAATTACCAGCTCAAACAAAAGTGTCAAAAAAGAAGGCATTATGGGGGAGAACGAAAGATTTAAGAATAGGATTATTATTTTTAGCACCATCTATTTTATTGTTTTCGATTTTTCTTTTCTATCCATTGTTTAGGACGATTTACTATAGTTTTTATTTAACAGATATACACGGAGAAGCTAATCTTTTTGTTGGCTTGGAAAATTATCAATATTTATTTTCTGATCCTGCTTTCTACAAAAGTATAAAGTCAACTTTATTATTTGTTTTATATACAGTACCTACTAGTATTATATTCGCTTTATTTCTTGCATTAATTGCAAATGAGAAAGTAAGAGGTATTGGATTATTTCGGGTGCTCTTTTCCTCAACGATGGGCATATCAGTAGCTGCGAGTGCAGTGATTTGGCTATTTTTATTTCATCCAAGTGTAGGGTTATTTAATAACATATTAGCCTCTATGAATCTCCCTGCGATTGCATGGTTAACGAGTCCGGACTGGGCATTGTTTTCCGTATCAGTTACAACGGTTTGGGTGAATACAGGATTTGCATTTTTAGTTATATTAGGTGGTTTACAAAATGTTGATACGTCTTTATATGAGAGTGCATCTATAGATGGTGCAAGCTATTTATATAAGCTTCGCCGCGTTACATTACCGATGTTATCACCAACGTTATTTTTTATTGTAACAGTAACTTTAATTAGTGCATTTCAAAGCTTTGGACAAATCGATATTTTGACGCACGGTGGACCGAACGATGCAACGAATTTAATTGTGTACTCGATTTATAAAGAAGCATTTGTGAATCATCAATTTGGAACAGCAAGTGCACAAGCGATGGTATTATTTGTTTTCATTTTCATTGCTACATTACTTCAATTCAAGTTTGCAGAGAGAAAGGTGCATTATAAATGATTGTTAAACAGTGGAAACAAAACTTCCTATTATACATACTGCTCATTATTAGTGCAGTGATGGTATTTTTTCCTGTACTCTATGCGTTTTTAATAAGCTTTATGACACCAGATGATATTCAAATGAGAAGGTTATTTCCGACTCAATTTACTTTTGATAATTTCATTAATATCTTTCAAAAAGTACCGCTTTTTACGTACTTATATAACAGTTTAATTGTATCGACAGTTGTTATGATTGGACAACTTATCGTATCAAGCTTAGCTGCTTATGCTTTTGTCTTTCTCCAGTTTAAAGGAAGAAACCTTATTTTCTTCCTGTTTATTTCAACGATGCTTATTCCGTGGGAAGCAACGATGGTACCAAACTTTTTAACGATTCAAAATTTCGGATGGATCAATAGCTTTGCTGGGATGACAGTACCGTTTTTTGCAACAGCGTTCGGTATTTTCTTACTACGCCAACATTTTATGACACTTCCGAATGAACTGAGAGAAGCTGCTTTTATTGAAGGGATTGGAAATTTAAGGTTTTTATTCAGCGTTGTAATTCCGTATTGTAAAACGAGTTTTATTACGCTTGGAGTATATAGCTTTTTAACAACATGGAATATGTATTTATGGCCGCTCTTAGTGACCACTGATGAAAAAGTAAGAACAGTTCAAATTGGTGTGAAGCAGCTCCAGTCTCAAGAAGTTGCAACTGATTGGGGAAGTGTAATGGCTGGTGTTACTGTTATCGTCATTCCAACGTTGATTTTACTATTTTTAGGGCAAAAGCAATTGCAACAAGGATTAACAAAAGGTGCAATTAAATAAGCATACATAGGAAAAGGTGGGATTGAGATGAGTTTATTGAAAAAAAGTGCGGCTCTTTTGATGGCAGCCACAATGGCGTTAACCGGGGCAGCTTGTTCAAGTAGTAAAACAGAGGGGAAATCTGAAGCACAGGCAAAAGTAGCTCCTGTTGAAAAAAATGGTGATAAAACTGTAATTCGCTTCTGGCATGCGATGGGTGGAAAAACACAAGGTGTGCTAGATGGGCTTGTTGCAGACTATAATAAGTCACAGAATAAATACGAGATAAAGGCAGAGTTCCAAGGAACATACGAAGAGTCTTTAACGAAGTTTAAAACGATATCTGCAACGAAAGAAGCGCCAGCTCTTGTTCAATCAAGTGAAATTACAACGAAATATATGATTGATAGCAAAAAGATTACGCCTATTGATAACTGGATTAAAAAAGATAAGTACGATACATCAAAATTAGAAAAAGCAATTACGAATTATTACTCAGTTGATGGGAAAATGTATTCTATGCCATTTAATTCATCTACACCAGTATTAATTTATAATAAAGATGCTTTCGCAAAGGCTGGGCTAGATCCAGAGAAAGCTCCGAAAACATATGCAGAATTAAAAGAAGCAGCTAAAAAGTTAACGATTAAAGAAGGCGGAAATGTAAAACAATATGGATTCTCCATGCTGAACTATGGATGGTTCTTTGAAGAATTATTAGCGACACAAGGCGGTCTATACGTGGATAATGAGAATGGGCGAAAAGATGCAGCAACGAAAGCGGTATTTAACGGAAAAGAAGGGCAAAAAGTATTTGGGATGTTAGATGAATTGAATAAAGCTGGTGTACTAGGAAAGTATGGAGCAAGTTGGGATGATATTCGTGCCGCATTCCAATCTGGACAAGTTGCTATGTATTTAGATTCTTCAGCTGGTGTTCGTGATTTAATTGATGCATCTAAGTTTAACGTTGGTGTTGCATATATTCCATATCCAGAAGATACGAAACAAAATGGTGTTGTTATTGGCGGAGCGTCATTATGGATGACGAATATGGTTTCAGAAGAAACGCAGCAAGGTGCTTGGGACTTTATGAAATATTTAACGAAACCAGACGTACAAGCAAAATGGCATACAGCAACGGGTTATTTCTCAATTAATCCAGATGCATATAATGAACCGCTAGTAAAAGAGCAATATGAAAAGTATCCGCAGTTAAAAGTAACGGTGGATCAACTGCAAGCAACGAAGCAATCTCCAGCAACGCAAGGAGCATTAATTAGTGTATTACCAGAATCGCGAGATGCAGTTGTGAAAGCATTAGAAGCAATGTATGACGGGAAAAATAGTAAAGAGGCGTTAGATGAGGCTGCAAAAGCAACAGATAGAGCCATTAGTATTTCAGCTCGTACGAGTCAAAAATAAAAGAAAGCCGTGTCCTTCTTAAGGATACGGCTTTCTTTATAGAGGGATAAGGGATCAAAGAAATGATGAAGTCTTATCTCTTTTATATGAGCAAAGGGTCTAGAACGAATCTTGTCCTTTTCATTATTTATTTAACTCCATTGCAACTTGTTTGCCATTTACGAAAACCTCTGCCACCGCTACTACAACTTCCATCACTTTTTTCATATCTCATCTCTCCTTGTTTTTTGTTTCATTTCTTACTTTTAGTATAAGGAAATGCAGTAATTACAACTATCGAATTGGATGACAAGAGGCTTACATTGTTGTAAGGATAATAGATTCATTTGTAATAATAATGCTTTCTAGTAATTATGTTCAGAAGATTCTTTAAAAAAGTTATAATTAGAGATAAATGTATTTAGAAAGAAGGGGGAAAAATGAATAGAATACTTGTAATCAGTGATATTCATGGAGAAATTGATAAATTTGAAAAGTTACTCATAGAAGTACAATACGATGCGAAACAGGATCAGCTAATTTTATTAGGTGATTATGTAGATCGTGGTCCAAATGCGCGTGCTGTAATTGAAAAGGTAAAAGGGTTAAAAGAAGAGGGAGCCTTCATTTTAAAGGGAAATCATGAAGACATGATGATTAAAGCGTTAACGACAGATGAAGAACGTTCGTGGAATCATTGGGTAAAAAGAAATGGTGGCGATAAAACATTATATAGCTATGGATTTGTAGAAGAAGATATTGAGGTAAATGAGGGAGCCTTCCAAAAGCCAATTTTACAATCTCATATATTAGGGGAACACGTAAAGTTCATTCAAGAATTAGATCATTACATTGAAACAGAAGAGTATATATTTGTACATGCTGGTATTGAGCCGCTGAAACGAGTTTCTGAATGTGAACCATACACGTTAATGTGGATACGTAATGAATTTCATAGTGGGTATAGTGGCGAAAAGGTTGTTATATTTGGACATACGGAAACAAAGACGCTTCATGGTAATGATGATTGCGGAGTATATTTTGGTAGTAATCGTATTATAGGAATTGATGGCGGGGCTGTGTATGGTGGGCAGTTAAATTGTTTGGAGTTGCCGAGTAAAAAGGTATATGTAGTAAAAGGTTGAAAGAAATAAGGATTTCCTTATTTCTTTCAATCTTTTATTAAGACAAAGTTAAGAAATGGATTCTATAATAAAGCTTCCAAATTTTATTCAATTTAAACATTTAGGTGGAAATAATTAAAAAGACAACTAATGCGACTACTTTCTTTCGTTATTACGAGAAGTGATGTAATAATAAAGGAAAAGCGAATTGAAATATATTGTGGAAGGTGAGAAAGGCCGATGCGCTTACTTGTAGTAGAAGATAATGCTTCTTTATTGGAGTCTATAGTACAAATTTTACGTGATGAATTTGAAGTGGACACGGCAATGGATGGGGAAGATGGTTTGTTTTTGGCATTACAAAATATATATGATGCAATTTTACTTGATGTCATGATGCCAGAAATGGATGGATTTGAAGTTATTCAAAAAATACGAGATGAGAAGATTGAAACGCCAGTTTTATTTTTAACAGCGAAAGATTCTTTGGAGGATCGAGTAAAAGGTTTAGATTTTGGCGGGGATGATTATCTTGTTAAGCCATTTCAAGCACCGGAATTAAAAGCGAGAATTCGTGCTTTATTACGACGAAGTGGTAGTTTAACAACAAAGCAGACAATTCGTTATAAAGGGATCGAATTGTTTGGAAAAGATAAAGATGCACAAGTAGATGGACAAGCAATTAAGTTGACTTTAAAACAGTATGAACTTCTAGAGTACCTCATTCAAAATAGCGGTAAGATTTTAATGCGTGAACAAATTTTTGATCGTGTTTGGGGATTTGATTCAGATACAACAGTAGCCATCGTAGAAGTGTATGTTCATCATTTACGTAAAAAATTAGAGCCATTCGGTTATCAGAAAGATATTCAAACTGTTCGTGGTATTGGATATATATTGAAAGAACAATGAAAAAGGGAAGTATGTTTCAAAAAACACGCATTCGTCTGACTATATTAAATTCGTTAGTGTTTATTATATTAATTGGGATATTGGGAAGTTTAGTTTATTCATATACATATGATCAAATCTACAAGGGAGTAGATGGATCGATAAGAGAGTTTATTATGAAGATAACGAGAGAAAAGCGCCAAGGTCCCGCTCAATTTGAATTAAATAAAGATTTACGTATAGGAGATTCAAGGGTCTCTTTATTGGTATGGAATGAAAATAATCAGTTGCAAGATATAGACCAAAAATCTCGAGATCGCAGCTTTTTTGAAGAGAATCAAACAAGTTTATTTCCAAAAAAAGTTGGAGATTTCTATGATATAGAAATTAAGGGGAGAAGTTATAGAACTGGAGCAGTTCACGTAACTACACGGTTTGGAGAGAACCTTACATTTCAAATATTACGTGAAACAACTACTGAAAAAGAAGTACTTCGCACATTATTGTTAATTCTTATAATCGGTTGTGGGATAGGAAGCCTATGTGCAATAGGAATCGGCTTTTTCCTAGCGGGTAGAGCACTCATACCGATTCAAAATTCATGGGAGAAACAGCAGCAATTCGTTTCTGATGCATCGCATGAATTAAGGACGCCACTTGCGGTTATTCAATCAAAAACAGATATATTATTCCAGTCACCATCCGCTACGATAGAAGAAAAAGTGCTAGATATTTCTACAATTTCAAAGGAATGTAGACGGTTATCGAAGCTTGTAGCTAATTTATTATTGCTGGCGCGTTCGGATTCTAATCAAATCGAGATGGATAAGAAAACATTTGAATTGGATAAATTGCTAGAAGAAATAGTAGATCCATATAAAGAAATTGCTTCTTATCAAGAAAAAGAGATGATGTTAAACGTAGAACGTAACATACTGTTTATGGGTGACAGGGAGAGAATCCATCAAATGATGGTTATACTGTTAGATAATGCGATGAAGTATACGAATGAAGGTGGACATATTCAAATTAATTGTGCGCAAACGAGTAGTTCAATTCGCATACAGGTGAAGGATAACGGGATAGGAGTTAAGGAAGAGGATAGTCCAAAATTATTTGATCGTTTTTATCAAGGAGATAAAGCGAGAAGTTCATCAGAAGGTGCTGGATTAGGTCTTTCAATCGCTAATTGGATTGTAGACAAACATTACGGAAAAATATCGGTAGAGAGCAAATGGGGAGAAGGCACTTGTTTGGAAGTGATTTTCCCAAAAAATCAACGATTATAAGTGAGAAGACGATCTTGTTTTTACAAGGTCGTCTTTTTTTTAAGGGAAAGTTAAGGAACAACTTGTATCATGTATTACATCATGGGAATTTGTAATAGAAAGAGACGCTGGAGTAGATATTTTTGGATGAATTAGATGAATCATACTGTTATTTCTAACAGTGATGAAATTGATGTATAGTATTAAAAAAATTATGGGAAAGATGGAAAAAGAAAGCGTGAGAGGGAGGAAGAAGTCTTGAAAAAGAAGATGATGATGGTATGCGCTATTGGAGTAATGAGTTTAAGTATATTAGGAGGCGCCTCTCCTTCTGGAACGACAAAAGGAAAGACAGATTACACGCAGCGCAGTAAAGAACAGTTAAACGATGGGAAAATAAATGCGATGCATACAGAAGAAAAGGCAGAAAAGCTAGGCATTGAAACGAATGGAAAAGAACAAATTACGTTAGAAAAAGAAATTCATGAAACGGAAGTAGGAAGAGAAGCGGAACAATTAGGTATCTCAACAGAAGGAAAAGATGTTGGAATTCTTTCAGAAGAAATTTATGAAACAAAAGTGAAGCAGGAAGCATTAAAACTAGGAATATCAATAGAGAATACATCGATTGTGGATTTAATAAATCAAATTAATACAATCAAAATTAATAATGAAGCAGATAAACTAGGCGTTTCAATAGAGGGAAAAGAAATGCAAGATATTGCGGAAGAAATTTATGGGACAAAAGTAAGAGAAGAAGCGGAAAAGCTAGGTATTTCTAAAAAAGGAAAAGAGATAGGAGATCTAGCACAAGAAGTGTATGAACAAAAAGTACAGGAAGAAGCAAAAAAATATCATATTGATCTATACGGCAAAGATATATATCAAGTATTAAGAGAAATTAATGAACAAAAAGTGGTGCAAATGGCGGATGAGCTTAATATGGATAGAACGAATATGAATATTCAAGATTTAGCAGAAAAAATAAAACGAGAACAACCTGAAAAGGGAAAAGAACTAAATTTTGTACCGATGATTCAAACAGATGCTGATGCGTTTTATTCTTATTTAACGAATTAAAGAGGGCGTGAGAATAGGAGCATGATACGAAATTTGAAAGTGTGTATGTACGTGATTATATTCGGGGCGGTAATATGGGGCATATATACGAATGGGTTTACAAAGTATGCCGAAAAAGTAAAGAGAGTAACATTATCCACTACAAAAAGTCAGAAACAAACAGTATCCACTAATAATCAAGGTGATGAAAAAATCGTCTTATCAAATGTGCCTTTAATTCAGCAATTACCAGAGCTAGAGAGAGGGTGCGAAGTGACGAGCTTAGCGATGATGTTACAATACGCAGGTGTTTCTGTAGATAAGATGAAATTGGCAGATGAAATAAAGAAAGTTGATTTTGAGGATAATGGTACACGTGGAAATCCGAATGAAGGATTTGTAGGGGATATTTATACATTTTCTGAATCAGGATACGGTGTATATCACGGACCGCTCTTTCAATTAGCGAAAAAATATTTACCGAATGAAGCTGTGGATTTAACGGGAAAAAGTATAGAAGGAATTTATAAGAGTGTAAAAGCAGGGCAACCGGTAGTAATGATTACGAATGCAACATATGCACCATTAGGTGAGGATGAATTTGCTACATGGGAAACAGATAATGGTGATGTTTCGATTACTTATAGTGAACATTGTGTTGTACTTGTTGGATACGATAAGGAGTCCGTATATATTCATGATCCTCTTAACGATAGCCCAGATGTAAGTGTGCCGAGAGAAAACTTTGAAAAGGCGTGGGTACAGATGGGAAGTCAAGCAATTAGTTATGTGAAAAGTTCAAAAAAAATTAAGGGAATTATATAAATAAAATGGTATACGGATTATAAAGAAGGTTTTGTGAGAAGCGTTTTAAAGAAGCAAAAATGATAAGAAGAAAGAGGACTTCTATGTATAGAGGTTCTCTTATTTCATAATTTAAACTTTTAAGAATAACTACATATGTAAAAAATGCATAATCAACAAAAAAATACATGTTATTATTATATTTTGTTTCCAAAATTAATCGAGTAGCAGAAACAATGAAAGGTTTAGCTGGCGATGAAAATGAAGTAACAAATGCCATTGATGAGATTGCAAAGGCTACAGAAGAACAAGTCAATTAAATGGAATAAGTTAGTTTAGTCACTCAAAACTTAGCAGAGATGACAGAAGAATTATAAGAAATGATTAGTAAATTTAAAGTATAATAACAGGAAATAAGTAAGGTGGAAATGATATCACCTTACTTATTTTTCTATACAGCAATTAGGGGAGTCATTAACGGGATGAAAAAAAGAAAAAGACTATGGAATTTATGGAAAACGATTACATTATTAGTGTGTACAGTTGTAATTTTTTCTTTGCTCGTAACAGATATTTTGATTAGCCATAATGTTGAACGAACGACAGAAGATAGCCAAGCAGAGAAGGCAAAAACGATTGCACGTATTGTGGCGGATGATTCTATTGTAATTGATGGGTTGGCGGGGAAAGTAGATACCGCCTTGATTCAAGTGTATACAAATAAGATATTAAAGAGTACGGATGTTCAATTTATTGTGGTTATGGATATGAATGGAATCCGAAAATCTCACCCCAATCCTCAAAAAATAGGTCATCATTTTATTGGGGGAGATGAAGGGCCCGTATTGAAGGGGAATGAACATGTATCATTGGCAGAAGGAACTTTAGGGATTTCTATGAGAGTATTTGTGCCGGTTTTTTCTGAAACAGGGGAACAACTTGGAGCGGTTGCGGTTGGAATTTCAGCAGATAATGTAAAAGAAAGAGTGAGAGAAAGTAGACATATTATTTATATAGGTGTTGGAGTTGGAGTGTTGGTTGGCATTATAGGAGCGATATTGCTAGCTAGACATATAAAGAAAAGTTTATTTGGCCTTGAGCCGCATAGGATAGCGAAAATTCTTGAAGAAAGAAATACGATGTTGCTTTCGGTGAAAGAAGGTATTATTGCTGTAGATAAAGAGGCGAACGTAACTTTAATCAATAATGAGGCAAAACGGTTATTTAAGAAAAGTGGACTTGAAGAAGACTTTATTGGTAAAGATGTTGAATTGTACATGCCAAATTCACGTATAAAAGAAGTATTGCAAACTGGAGAGGTACAATTAAACGAAGAACAAAATATTTATGGAATTACGATTGTTACGAATCGTGTCCCTTTATATGTAAAAGGAGAAATAGTTGGCGCGATTGCAACATTTCGTGATAAAACAGAAATTAGAAAATTAGCAGAAGAACTAACTGGTATTAGGTTATATGCGGAAGCATTACGGGCACAATCTCATGAATTTATGAATAAAATGCATGTCGTATTAGGGCTTACACATATGAAACAGTATGAAGAATTGCAGAAATATGTAAGTAGTATGGTATCAGAGCATCAATATGAAATTGGTGGGGTTATGAAAAAAATTAAAAGTCCAGTATTTGCTGGTTTTTTATTAGGGAAGCTTAGTTATGCTAGAGAGAAAAATATAAAGTTAATTATAAGTGAAGATTCTTACTTACCAGAAATATATGATGAACGTATCATTCATGAACTAATCACCATTGTCGGAAATTTAATTGATAATGCATTAGACGCGGTGACGAATTGTGAAAAGAAGCAAGTTGAAGTTGGAATACAATATGGGGATACATTAATCATTACAGTACATGATACAGGGAAAGGCATACAAGAAGATGAAATGGATGCATTATTTATAAAAGGTTATTCCACAAAGGGTGATAATCGGGGGTATGGTTTGCACCTTGTAAAGGAAAGCATACAGCGAATAAATGGGGAAATTCATATTCATTCATTGGTAGGAGAGGGAACAACGATAACAATTGAAATACCTAAAAGTAGGGATGAGAGATAAGATGATCAAAGTTTTAATTGTAGAAGATGATCCGATGGTTGCAATGTTAAATACGCATTATTTAGAGCAAGTGGGAGGGTTTGAACTTGTTCATGCAGTTAAATCAGTAAAAGAGGCGATAGAAGTATTAGAGAAATCACGAGTAGAATTAGTATTACTTGATATCTTTATGCCTGAGGAGACTGGATTTGAGCTTTTAATGTATATTCGGAATCAAGAAAAAGAAATTGATATTATGATGATTTCAGCTGTGCATGATATGGGGAGTATAAAAAAAGCATTACAATATGGAGTGGTAGATTATTTAATTAAACCATTTACATTTGAACGATTTAAAGAGGCGTTAACTGTATATCGAGAAAAACTTACTTTTATGAAAGAACAACAAAAAATTAGTCAATCAGAATTAGATTCGTTAATTTTACAAAAAGAAAAAAGAGAGTCTACTGTCACTAAAGAGCTTCCGAAAGGATTAACGAAGCAAACGTTGCAACTAATTTGGCAGAAAATCGAGTCGCTTCATGGACAAGCATTTACAACAGATGAAATGGCGAAATTAGTAGGGGTTTCAAGAGTTTCTATTCGAAAGTATGTAATGTTTTTGACTGAAATTGGAGTTTTAGAAAACGAAATGGTGTATCAACATGTGGGAAGACCTGTAAGTAAATTAAGATGTGTTGACCAAAATAAAATAGATTTTTACGTATAAGCGACTTATTATAAGCCGCTTATACTTTTTTTAATTACAAAACCAGTTACAAAACTTACAAAAACTATTTTTACTATTGAAAGCGTTTTAATATTGTTATTAAGAAAACAAGGGGGTGCCATATGGGAATTCAAAAGAATGTGGAAGCGGTATCATTTCCTGAGGGAAATGAATTAAAAAGTGAATCTTTCGCTTCTAAAATTATGAATATTAAAATCGGTGTTATACCTTTACCGCTATATTTAGTATTGGCCGCTATTATTTATGGAGCATCTGTATATAATAAATTACCAGCAGATATGATCGGCGGATTTGCAGTTATTATGATTATGGGTATTTTCTTAGGTGACATTGGGATGAGAATCCCAATTTTAAAAAATATCGGTGGTCCAGCAATTCTCTCATTATTTATTCCATCGTTACTTGTATTTTTTAACTGGATGAATCCAGCTTCAATGGAAGCTGCGACTATGTTAATGAAAAAATCGAATTTTTTATATTTATATATTTCTTGCTTAGTAGTAGGAAGTATTTTAGGAATGAATCGCAAAGTGTTAGTACAAGGTTTCGTTCGCATGTTTATTCCTTTAGTAGTAGGAACGTTAGCTTCTATAGTAGTAGGATTATTAGTTGGTTCACTATTTGGATTTGAAATGAAGCATACATTCTTCTTTATCATCGTACCTATTGTGAGTGGTGGTATTGGGGAAGGGATTTTACCATTATCACTAGCATACAGTGATATTTTAAATGAATCATCAGCAACATTTGTATCACAGCTTATTCCAGCAGCTATTATCGGAAATATGTTTGCGATCGTGAGTGCAGGCTATATGAAACGATTAGGTGAGAAGAGACCTGAGCTTAGTGGGAATGGTGTATTAGTAAAAACAGATAATCAAGCAGAGTTATTAAAAGAGCAAAATGCAGAAAAACCAATTGATTTCTCATTAATGGGAGCAGGGTTATTGATTGCATGTACATTCTTTATTTTCGGAGGATTCGCTTCTAAGTTTATCGGTATTCCAGGAGCGATCATTATGATTTTTTCAGCGGCAATTGTGAAGTATTTTAATTTAATGCCAGCAAAAATGGAGCAAGGTGCATTCCATTTATATAAATTTATTTCAAAGAATTTAACTTGGCCGTTAATGGTCGGTTTAGGATTGTTATATATTCCTTTAAAAGACGTAGCAGCAGTTCTTTCTGTAGGGTATGTTGTTGTTTGTGCATCGGTTGTTCTTACAATGGTAGCATCAGGTTTTCTTGTAGGGAAAGTGATGAAAATGTATCCAGTTGAATCAGCGATTGTAACTGGATGTCATAGTGGTTTAGGTGGAACTGGAGATGTTGCTATTTTATCAGCTTCAAACCGTATGGAATTAATGCCGTTTGCGCAAATTTCAACACGTTTAGGCGGAGCAGCAATGGTTGTAACAGCGACAATTTTATTAAAAATGTTTTCATGATCGAACAAGCTAGCTATATTCATATAGCTAGCTTGTCAAATTAAGGGGAGATTATAAGTATGTTAGAAAATCAAATTAATGAAAGATCATTGTTATTGCATAAAGAGTTAGTAGGGAAAATTGAGATTACAAGTAAAGTAGAAGTGAATTCAGCGGATGATTTAAGCCTGACTTATACACCAGGCGTAGCGGAGTCTTGTAAAGCAATTGCAGCAGATGAAGAAACAGTGTATGACTATACAGCAAGAGGGAATATGGTTGCAGTCGTTTCAGATGGAACAGCAGTACTTGGCTTAGGGAATATTGGACCGAAAGCGGCTATGCCTGTTATGGAAGGGAAAAGTATTTTATTTAAAAAGTTTGCGAATGTAGATGCTTTCCCGCTATGTTTAGGGACGACTGATGTGGATGAAATCGTTACCCTTGTGAAAAATTTGGAGCCTACATTTGCAGGTATTAATTTAGAAGATATTGCAGCACCACGTTGCTTTGAAATTGAAAAACGATTAAAAGAAGAAACTAATATTCCTGTATTTCATGATGATCAACATGGGACGGCTATTGTCGTTTTAGCAGCTGTTATTAATGCATTAAAAGTTGTAAGTAAACAAATGAATGATGTGAAATTTGTTATTAACGGTGCGGGTTCGGCAGGAATCGCAATTGGAAAATTATTATTAAAAGCTGGCGCAAAGCACATCACGTTAGTTAGTTTAGAAGGTATTGTTTGTGAAGGTGAAACATGGATGAACGAAGCGCAAATCGAAGTTTCGAAAAAGACAAATCGAGAATATGTACGTGGAACATTAAAGGAAGCGATTCATCAGGCTGATATTTTCATTGGTGTATCAGCTCCTAACGTATTAACGAAAGAGCTTGTACAGTCGATGAATGAGAAACCAATTGTATTTGCAATGGCGAATCCAATTCCAGAAATCTTCCCTGAGGATGCACTAGAGGCTGGGGCAGCTGTAGTAGGAACTGGGCGTTCTGACTACTCGAATCAAGTAAATAATGTATTGGCGTTTCCTGGTATATTCCGTGGTGCGTTAGATGTGCGCGCGACGGATATTACAGAAGAGATGAAATTAGCGGCAGCATATGGAATCGCTAACATTATTACGGATGAAGAGCGTAATGCGAACTATGTCATTCCAAATCCATTAGATAAAAGAGTTGTTCCAAGTGTTGCAGAAGCAGTAGCAAAAGCAGCCATTGATTCAGGAGTGGCACAAATTACGAAAATGCCAAGTTATTAATAGTAAAAAGCAGTGCCTTTAAGGCACTGCTTTTTTTGAGATAAGAAATCAAAATAATGAAGAAGAAGTGTAGAGTTATTCATGTCCCCTCATTATTTATTTAATTCCATTGCAACTTGTTTACCATTTACTAAAACCTCAGTTACTGCTACGATCACTTCTATCATTTTTTTCATCTCTCATCTCTCCTCGTTTCATTTCTTACTTTAAGTATAAGGGAAGAGAGAGAATTCAACTATCGAAGTACGTGACGTGGAAATTACATTGTTGTAAGGAAGTGTTTCAGTTTTGTCACTTTACTCGGCATTGATTACAAACTGATTATAATATTTTTCGTTCACATATATATTTAATACCCATAATCCAGATGAAGGTAATGACATTACGAGAGGGAGTTCTTTTATTGTAGTATCGACTATATTGGAAGTAGTCCAAGTTTGTTTGGAAGCTTCTTTTTGAAAGAGGATTGGTGTTGGAATTGTAGTACCTTGTTTTAACGCGATAATAGATAGTTTTCCGGTTGGCATTTCAGGATCTAGAAAGAACCACATTATTTCATTTTGTTCATTTGCGATGATGGGGCTATCAGCCATTGCGATTTTTCCTTCAATGCCCTTTAAAGGCATTTTTCCATCTACGAAGGATGGCGCTTCTTCCCAATTTACATCTTTTAAAACGCTAAGATGAAAAAAGGAAGGTGCGTTAATTTGAGAGGATGCCGTTTCTATTACTTCTTTTTTAGGCGCTTTTGAATCGGGTTGCGGTTGCGCACAGCCAGTAATGAGGAAGGAGAAAAGTAGCATAGTTCCGATTTTTTTCATGGTGCCACACTCCTATTTTTTATTGTTAGTGTAATTGTATTTGCTAGAAGGCGGGACAATTCCTTTAAATCATAAAAAGAGGTCGTAAGTTTTGTGCGACCTCTTTTGACATTATCTATACTTGTTCAGTTGTAAAGATTTGTTCCCGCTCTTTTTGAGGCATCGTTAAAAAAATAACAGAAAGAACGATACATACACCGCCTAATAATTGATATGCTCCAAAAGATTCATTAAGCCAAGTAATTGAAACGATGGCAGCTACAAGTGGTTCAATGCTAGATAAAATACTTGTTTCGGTTGCTGCTAAGTATTTAAGACTACCGATATAAAGAAGGAAAGAAAGAGTGCCGCTTATAATGATAAGAATAAGCATAGAAAAAGTTTGGAGTGTGAAGGTTTGTGAAAGCTGATTCCATCCAAACGAATGATTGCAAATAAGCAATGCAATCCCTCCAATTAACATTCCCCATCCAATTACTATTGTTGTTCCACATTCCTTAATAAGAGAAGCCGGATGAAGAGTATAAAATGCAAATCCAATTGCTGTTAATAGGCCAAAAATAATGGTTGCTTTAGATAAAATAATATTTTCAATTGAGCCATTTGTAATAATAAAGTATGTCCCTGTTAGAGCAGTTATAATTGCGAGTATTTGCATAGAAGCAGGAAATTTCTTTTGCTCAAACGCAACGTAAATTGTAATAAGAACGGGACCTAGAAACTGAAATAGTGTTGCCGTGACGGCATTACTAATATGAACTGTTTCGATAAAAGCGTACTGAGCACCAAGCATGCCAAGAATAGAGAAAATTAAAAGCTGTATAAAGTGTTTAGGTTGTTTCCAAATGTGAAATATGTTTTGTTTTTTAATAAGCAAGAAGGATAAAATGAATATTCCTGCGAGTAACAGGCGAATTGTTAAAAAATCAATTGATGATACGTTAGTATGTTGAAATAGCCACTGAATCATGGGACCAGATAATCCCCATAAAGTAGCTCCTGTAATAATCATCATAAGTCCAATGCGTCTACTATTGTTCATTATCATGCATCTCCTCTCTAGTATTTGATTTTTTATGTGTGACATGATAAAAGGAATTATATATAACTTCTGGTACTGTAAAAAGTATCAGATTTTAGTTTTATTAAGGGGTCAGATATTATGTTAGAATTAACGCCTAATTTAAATATGAATAGTAAAAAGGCATTGTATGTGCAATTGTATGAGTATATAAAAGAAGAAATTAAAGATGGAACGATTCTACCTTTTACGAAGTTACCAGCTAAGCGAAAGTTAGCAACACATTTACAAGTAAGTAAAAATACAGTAGAGGCGGCTTACGAACAATTACTTGCAGAAGGTTATATTGAGTCAATCTCGAGAAAAGGTTACTTTGTGTGTGAAATTGAGCAAATGGTTTCTGTAGAAGGAAGCGAAGAGAGAATAGGAGAGGTACCATTTCAGGAAAAGAATTATAAATTTGATTTTACACAAACGGGAGTCGATACGAATACTTTTCCGTTCACTATGTACCGCAAACTTATAAATGATGTATGGCAGCCACATAATAATGATTTGCTCTTTCTTGGGCACCCTCAAGGGGAAGTGAGCTTAAGAGAAGAAATTGCGAACTATTTGTATGAATCTAGAGGTGTGCGTTGTTCAGCTAGTCAAATCGTATTAGGAGCGGGAACACAAATATTAGTGAAGTTACTATTTCAATTGTTAAAGGGAAGCAATTATGCCGTTGAAAACCCAGGGTATCATAGGAAAATGGTTGTTTTTGAACAGGGAGAAAAAAGAGTTCAAATGTTATCTTTAGATAGGGATGGAATTTGTATTGCAGATTTAGAACATAGCGATGCAAATGTTGTATTTGTAACTCCTTCTCATCAGTTCCCGTATGGAATGATCATGCCTATCACGAGACGGATGCAGCTTTTACAGTGGGCGAAGAAAGAAGAAGGTAGGTATATTATTGAAGATGATTACGATAGTGAATTTCGCTATTCAGGAAAGCCAATACCGGCACTGCAAGGGCTAGATACGGATGGAAAAGTTATTTATATGGGTACACTATCTAAAGCATTGTTGCCATCGTTACGGATGAGCTATATGGTATTAACAAAGAATTTAATTAAAAAGTATCAAAAGGAATATTTGTTTTATACACAAAGTGTTTCAAGAATGGACCAAGAAGTGATTAGAAGGTTTTTAAATGAAGGACATTGGGAAAAACATATTCATAAAATGCGTGTCGTCTATCGAAAGAAGAGAGATCGGCTTGTTTTTGAAATAGAAAAGTATTTTTCTAATCGTGTTGAAGTGATAGGAGAAGATTCAGGATTACACATTTTATTAAAAGTACATAATGGAATGCGAGAAGAAGAATTAATTAAAGAAGCAGCAAAATATAGTATTAAATTATATCCTGTTTCTACGTACTATAAAGACGGTACTGCACCTGAAAATATAGTTTTACTTGGGTTTGCGATTTTATCAGAAGAAGAAATTGCGAAAGCGATTCAATTATTAAGTACGGCATGGTTTACAAGAAAGTAAAAAAACATCCTCATACATGAGAGGATGTTTTTTATTATTTATTTTCATCTAGGAATAATACCATATGCTCTTCATCCCAATATTGGCCGTTATATTTTAATGAGCGTTCTTGCACACCAAAAGTTTTAAAGCCTAATGACTCATAAAGTTTCTTTGCACCATCGTTGCCAACAACAACATCAAGCATAACTTGTTCTACTTCTAAAGATTTAGCAAGTTCAAGACATTCTTTAATAAGTGCTTTTCCCGCTCCAAGTCCGCGTGCTTTTGGAGACACGTATACTGAACCGATCTTTGCTTTATGTTCTTGTTTTACATATGGTTTCGTTTCTAATGTTGCAACCCCGATTAATTTTCCATCTTTAAATGCACCTAGTGTATAGTTTTCATCTTGTGCTAATTTTTGTGCTTTATATTCAATAGCACACTCTTTATTAATAATATCTTCATAAGAAGAGCTGAAAGCTTCAGGGTTTTGCTTTAATCCTTCTACGCGAAGTTCTAAGTAAATTTCCGCTTCGTCTTTTGTTAATACATGGATATCCAATTATATCACCCTCCAAATCTTTGACAAATGTACCTTTATTTTATATTGAAATAAGAATAATTTCAAAAGCTTAGCTTATAATGGCTAGTTTTATGAACAAAATAACACCAGTAGTGTTTACTACTACTGGTGATTTCACGCATATATTATTCAAGTGGTAGCTCAATTATAAATTCTGTTCCAACGTTTAATTCACTTGTAACTAGAATAGAACCGTTATGAAGTTCTACAATTTCTTTTGCAACAGCTAGTCCGATACCTTTTCCGCCTGTAGCTCGTGTCCTAGATTTATCGACACGGTAAAAGCGATCGAAAATATGTGGGATATCTTCTTCAGGAATACCTTCTCCTTCATCTTGTACACTTATTGTAAAAGTATCCATATTTGTTCGTACACGTATTGTTATGGAAGTGTTTTCTGGTGAATGTTGATAGGCGTTATGCAGTAAATTTAACATAACTTGTTCCATACGTCTTTCATCTATGCAAACTTCTAAGCCATCGTTACAGTATACATGGATTTTCATCTGTTTGTTTGTTAATGTTGTTTTTGTTTTTTCAACCATTCGTTCTAAAAATGGACTAAGGAGCATAGTTTGTTTTTTTATAATGAATTGGTGCTGCTCTAATTGTACAAGTATGAATAAATCTTGTATGAGATCCGTTATACTATCCGTTTCATCTTCGATAATCTGTAAATATTCTTCACGTTCTTCCTTCGTTAAAGAGTCTCTCTTTGCCACTTTCGCATAGCCTTTCATGTAGGTCAATGGAGTTAATAGTTCATGGGCAACGCTAGCGAGAAATTCATTTCGCTCTTTTTTCATATACGTAAGTTCACTAGATAAATCTTCAATGGTCTTAGCTAAACTTCCGAGTTCATCATTCCGTTTAATTCCTAATTGAATTGGTTTATTCAATTTCGGCATTTTTTCTGTTGCTCTTTTCATTTTTATAAGAGGATCTGTAATAACTCGAGAAAAAACAAAGACAGAAATAGTTGTTAAAATAAGCGTTAAAATACTAACGATGATGAATTGATTCATAAGTCTAAGTAACATCTTTTCTAAGAAGGATGTTTTTAAGAACATGTGTAAGTTACCATTAAAGTCTTCTGTTTTAATCGGGCTTACTGTTGAGATGAATTTTGATTTTTTCCAGTTCTTCTCTACTATTAAGCCATCTCTTTCAACAGGTTGTGTGTTGCAATGAAGTTGTTTTTGTATATCTTGTGTTACAGTCGCTGAGGAAGACATAACTTTTCCATTACTATCAGTTATAACGATAACTATATCAGAATTAGTAAGTGCCTCTGTTTCCATTAAATCTTCAGCGGCATGTTCAATAGCGAAAGCAGGGGGTTCAGGGCGATTGAGACGTTCAGCATATTTTTTTCTCTCAGTGTATTTGCCGTATTTGCTCCATTTTGCACGCCGTTCAATCGTATCGCGATAGCGATTTCCTTTCTCTAAAAGAGAAAGGGTCTCTTCCTCAACCCGCATTTTTGAAAGGCTTTTATAAAAAGATACGAAAGCAATTGTTTCAATACATAAAGCTAATATTAAAAAGTATGTCCCAATTTTAAGGGATAGTTTGCTCATTTTCTCACCATGCCTTATTTCATATAAAGGGCCAGTGGTTTACTATTATTGTCCACTGACCAAATTAATTATTCACTTTTCCATTTGTAACCGACCTTATAGACGGTTTCTAAGTAATCTTCAACTGGAAATCCTTTTTTGCGTAATTTATCACGGATATTACGAATATGTGAATCGATAGTTCTGTATTCGATGTCTGTTTGATAGCCCCAGATTTTTTCGATTAAATCGTCTCGGCTGTAAGCACGGTTTGTATTTTGTAAAAACAGTCCGAGTAATGAAAATTCAATAGGAGTTAGGGAGATTTTTTCATCATAAACTGTAACAGTATGTTTCGTTTTATCCCACTCAATTCCATTGAAACTAACAAAGCCATCTTTCTTTGTGCGGCGTAATATGGCCTCAATTCGTGCAACCAGTACATGCTCATCAAATGGTTTTGTAATATAATCATCTGCTCCCATCGTCAGGCCTTTAATCATATCATAATTTTGGTTGCGAGCCGTTAGCATAATAATTGGAACGTTGGAAAGTTGACGAATTTGATAACAAGTATCCCAACCATCCATATTTGGCATCATAACATCTAATAAAATAATATCGAAGTCCTTTTGTTCAATTAATTCTAGCGCTTCAAGGCCAGATGTAGCTTTCATACAAAAATAGCCACGAGGGCTTAAGAACAGATCTAGTAATCGTAACATACGTTCTTCATCGTCTACTAATAAAATTTTCACCATAATCTTGTGCACCCCAAACTATTCATTCTACTTGTATAGTTTACATGAAAATAATAAAAAACTCTTTTTATGTGATTGAATGGAAGGCTGATTTCTTCTTTCAGGGCAATTGACATAAAAAATGCACTAGTTTTGCACAACTATTATTTATAATAAAGAACGTAGCGACACAAAATACCCTATGTTGCGACATAACGTCATGTCATTTTATTTATAAAATGACAATTCCATTCTATTGTGTATGTGAGATAGAGAGGGTTTTCGTATTCACCTCGCATCGGATAAGAAAAATTTCCTATCTCACACTTTTTTTATCATAAAGGGGATTGTACACATGAGTAAAAAAGTAGAACGTTTACAAAAAGAAAAGCAAGATCGTAATGCAATTGTGATGTGTGTTGCGGTATCTATGCTTATTATGATAAGTTGTGTAAATAAATTTTTCGGGATTTTATAATAGAAAAAAAGCTTATTGCCTCTTAAGAGGCAATAAGCTTTTTTTATGTATTCTATATAATAAACCAAGGTAGAATTGCCAATCCAGAAGTTACAATTGCTGTAGCAAATATTAAAAAGGTAGCTTGTTTGTTTTGTTTCATATCACATTCTCCTCTATACATCAATTGAATGCTATTCGTTCACTTTATATTTTTAGTATAACGAATGGAAAGGATTGGAACGATCGATAAAGGTGACATGAAGATTACATTGTTGTAATAAAAAAGCATCTTTATTAAGAAGATGCTTTTGAAAAGTTGACGTATTAATCATTTAAGAATAAAACCATATGTTCTTCATCCCAATATTGTCCGTTATGCTTTAAGGAACGTTCCTGCACACCGTAAGTTTGGAAATCGAGGGACTCATATAATTTTTTTGCAGCTGTGTTATCGGCAACGACATCAAGCATGAGTTGCTCTACATGTAATTTATCGGCATTTTCAATAATGGCTTTAATTAAAGCTCGTCCCGCTCCGAGTCCACGTGCTTTTGGGGAAACAAAAACGGAGCCGATTTTTGCTTTATGTTCTTGTTTAATAAAGGGTTTTGTTTCTAAAGTAGCAATACCGATTAAATCATTATCTTTGAAGACACCTAGAGTATACTTGTCCGGATTGCTTAATCGTTTTGCCATGGCAGCGACAGGGTTCTCATGTTTCAGAACATCTTCATAAGAAGAGCTAAAAGCTTCAGGGTTTTTTGTTAAACCTTCCATACAAACTTTTAAATATATTTCTGCGTCCTCTGTTGTTAATAAGCGAATTTCCATAATTGTAACCTCCTTGGTTGATCCAAATTTAATTCATTATCTTCATAAGAGTGAGTATAGTTTTACTTTGTAAATGCACGCTGTGACTATTCTTTCTTAATTTGTAAAAGAATGAAAAGATTATGCTACTATGTTTTCATTTCTGTTTATGTAATGAAATTATATATTAACTTCGTTAACTATTCAAGTGTTTAATATATTGTATTTTTATAACTAAAATAACTCCTATGTAAAGGAGTTATTTTGTATTTCGTATTTAATTTTTTGCTTTATACCCATCAATTCGTTCTGGATGTGTATAAATATTGCAAGATTCATTTCGAATAAATCCTACTACGGTAATACCTAAATCATGGGCAAGTTGCAGGGCCAGTTTAGTTGGAGCCGATTTAGATAAAACAATTTCGCACCCTATTTTTGAAACCTTTAGCAAAATTTCAGATGAGATGCGTCCGCTAAACGCAATGATTTTCCCTTGAACAGATATATTGTTTCGTAAACAATGACCGTATATTTTATCTAGCGCATTATGTCTTCCAATATCCATTCTTGATAAAAGAATGTTTTTTCGATCACATAGAGCGGTATTGTGCACACCACCCGTTTGGCGAAATGTAGTTGAAGATTGCTGTAAGGAAGTCATTAGGTGAAAACATTCTTCCGGAGTAATAGTTATATGTATATCATGTAACTTTTTTGCTTTTGCGGCATCATTGACGAAAACAAAACCTTGTCTACTTTTTCCGCAACAAGAAGTTACGTACCGTTTATTATATAAAGTTTGATAGAGCGGATTAATTTTTGATGATTTTACATGGACAATTCCGCTTTCTTTTTGAATCCATAACTCTTCAATATCTTTATAAGAAGAAATAATTCCTTCTGAAATTAAAAAACCGATTACCATATCTTCAATATAATTAGGAGTGCATACGACTGTTACGTATTCTTCGCTATTTAATTTAATTGTAATAGGAGATTCCGTAACAATCTCATCGGTTTGTTTTGAAAATGTACCAGATTGATAGCGTACAATTGTGTACGTTTCTTGAGTAGGCTCCATATTAAATTCCCCTTTATATGTATTTTTCTCCATATTTATCATAAAACATCGAAAAAATAAAAGCATCCACTAGAAGGTAGCAGATTATTTTGGTTATAATTGTATATTTACGATATAATAGATTTGTAGAGTAGTGACATTTATAAGCTTACGTAGTTATACCTTATAACATCTAGAATCGACTTCAAAAGGAAAGTATTTCAACAGGGCGTTTCAAAAATATGTACAGCAACGCAGTTTTGAAAACGGATTCATAACTGTGTTGTACAGTTAGTTGTAAGGAGAGGGGAAACTATGACAGAACAGAAAGTCCGTGTAACCGTTGATGGTAAAGAATTTTTCGCAACAGGTGAAAAGACGATACTCCAATTATTTAACGAAAGTAATTTAGAACATCCTCAAATTTGTCATGTACCAGAGGTAGATCCTATTCAAACTTGTGATACATGTATTGTAGAAGTGAATGGAAGTTTAATGCGCGCTTGTTCAACGAAGTTGGAAGATGGTATGCATATTGAGAGACAATCAACACGTGCGAAAGAAGCACAAACTGAAGCAATGGATCGTATATTAGAAAATCATTTATTGTACTGCACAGTATGCGATAACAATAATGGTAACTGTAAAGTGCATAATACGGTACATATGATGGGAATTGAAGAACAAAAGTATCCATATGAGCCGAAAGTGAGCGCGTGCGAAGTGGATATGTCCCATCCATTTTATCGGTACGATCCCAATCAATGTATTGCTTGTGGACAGTGCGTAGAAGTATGCCAAAACTTACAAGTGAATGAAACTTTATCAATTGATTGGAGTTTAGATCGTCCGCGTGTTATTTGGGACAATGGCGTGAGTATAAATGACTCATCTTGCGTGAGCTGTGGACAATGTGTAACAGTTTGTCCATGTAATGCATTAATGGAGAAAACAATGCTAGGAGAAGCTGGGTTCATGACTGGCTTAAAACCAGATGTACTAGATCCAATGATTGATTTTGTTAAAGATGTAGAGCCAGGATATAGTAGTATTTTAGCTGTTTCAGAAGTAGAGTCTGCAATGCGTAAGACGAAAATTAATAAAACAAAAACAGTTTGTACATTTTGTGGCGTAGGTTGTTCGTTTGAAGTATGGACGAAAGACCGCCAAATTTTAAAAGTACAGCCTGTATCAGATGCACCAGTAAATGGTATTTCTACATGCGTAAAAGGTAAATTCGGATGGGACTTTGTAAACAGTGAAGATCGTATTACAAAGCCGTTAATTCGCCAAGGGGATATGTTTGTTGAGGCTTCATGGGAAGAGGCTATTGAAGTTGTTGCATCTAACATGCAGCACATTAAATCAGAATATGGTAGCGATGCATTTGGATTTATTTCTTCTTCTAAAGTAACAAATGAAGAAAACTATCTTATGCAAAAACTAGCTCGTCAAATATATGGAACAAATAATGTAGATAACTGTTCACGCTATTGTCAGTCCCCAGCGACAGATGGTTTATTTAAAACTGTCGGTATGGGCGGAGATGCTGGGACGGTGAAAGATATTGCTGAGGCAGGTCTTGTTATTATTGTTGGTGCAAATCCAACAGAAGGACATCCTGTACTTGCAACGAGAGTGAAACGTGCTCATAAATTACATGAACAAAAACTAATTGTAGCAGACCTTCGTAAACATGAGATGGCAGAACGTGCGGATTTATTTATTCATCCGCGCCAAGGAACGGATTACGTATGGCTTGCTGGGATAACGAAATATATTATTGATCAAGATTGGCATGATAAAAAATTCTTAGCTGAAAATGTGAAAAACTTTGATGAATATAGCAAAATGCTAGAAAAGTATACGATTGATTATACAGAAGAAATTACGGGGATTTCTAAAGAGAATCTGAAAGAGATGGCCCGTATGGTATATGAAGCAGATGGTACTTGTGTACTTTGGGGAATGGGTGTAACTCAAAATACAGGAGGAAGTACAACTTCAGCTGCAATTTCAAATTTACTTCTCGTTACGGGTAACTATCGTCGTCCTGGTGCAGGTGCGTATCCATTACGCGGGCATAATAACGTACAAGGTGCTTGTGATATGGCAACATTACCGAACTGGCTGCCAGGTTATCAAGCAGTTTCAGATGATGTGCATCGTGCAAAATTTGAAAAAGCATACGGTACTACTATTCCGAAAGAACCAGGGTTAAATAATATTGCAATGTTACTTGCAGCTGAAGAAGGAAAATTGCGTGGTATGTATGTCATGGGCGAAGAAATGGCTTTAGTAGATTCGAACGCTAACCATGTGCAACATATTTTAGCGAACTTAGACTTCCTCGTTGTTCAAGATATGTTCTTATCGAAAACAGCTCGTTTTGCTGATGTTATTTTACCAGCAGCACCAAGCTTAGAAAAAGAAGGAACGTTTACGAATACAGAGCGCCGTATTCAAAGGTTGTATGAAGTATTGAAGCCACTTGGTGATTCTAAGCCGGATTGGTGGATTTTACAAAAAGTAGCTCGTGCACTTGGCGGGGACTGGAACTATGAAAGTCCAAGTGAAATTATGGATGAAATTGCATCGCTTGCCCCGTTATATTCACAAGCAACGTATGATCGTTTAGAAGGATGGAATAGTTTATGCTGGGGTAGCCACGATGGTAGTGATACACCACTATTATATGTAGACGGATTTAACTTCCCAGACAAACTAGCACGTTTATCACTAGATGAATGGGTACCGCCAGTAGTAGCGCCAGATGAGTATGATTTACTATTAAATAATGGCCGTATGTTAGAGCATTTCCATGAAGGGAATATGACGAATAAGTCGGCTGGAATTTTATCTAAAGTGTCTGAAGTATTTGTTGAGATTTCGCCTGAACTTGCTAAAGAGCGCAATGTGAAAGATGGTGGTCTTGTAGAATTAGCATCGCCGTTCGGAAAGATTAAAGTACAAGCGCTTGTTACAGACCGTGTAACTGGAAATGAGTTATATTTACCAATGCATGCGACAGTAAATGAAGAGGCTATTAATATTTTAACAGGAACAGCGACAGACATTTATACATGTACACCAGCTTATAAACAAACGATGGTGAAACTGCGCGTATTACGTGAAAAAGGAAATCGTCCATTACCATCTTCAAACCCAAGAGACAAAAAACGTCATCCGCAAAATGGTGTTGAAATTCAACAAAAGTGGCAAAGAAAACAATACGTATCACTTGTGGATCAAAATTAGGGGGCGGAGATAGTGGCGAAAGAAATTACGTTAATTCAAAAGAAAGTTGTAACAGAAGAAGAGCAGAAACAACAGTTAGCAGATGAATTGTTAACAGAGTTAGCTCATAACCGTGAGGCAGTAGAAGAGACGATGCAGTTGTTAGTGCAGCTACAAAAAGCGGGGATTTTAGATGCGGCGATTAGTTTACTTGCTGCAAAAGAAGATGTTTCAAAAATAGCTGTTGAACAATTAAATCGTGAACCAGTAAAAAACGCATTAAATAATATGATGGGAGCCGGAGAAGCGTTGTCTTCAGTGGACCCAGAAATAACGAAACAAATAGCATCTAGTTTAGTCACTGGATTACAATTTGCAACGGATGAATTAAATAGTGGAAAAAAAACAAAGGTAATGGATTTCTTTAAGGTATTAAAAGATCCAGATATCAATAGAGCAATTACATTTGGTTTTAGCTTTTTAAAAGCATTCGGGCAAGGGCTAGAGAAAAAATAGAGGGAATGAAAAAAAGTGATGGGAAGTGGCCATCACTTTTTTTCATTGTATGTATAAGAGTGTTCATGTTAAGCGGAATATATTATTATTAAAAAGATGGATTGGAACTGGAAATGTGGAATCCATCTCAAATATCGTTTTAGAATGTGGAGGAATATATGCAACACCGTAAAAGACTATCTATACCAGGGGTAATGAGACATTCCTTTCAAACAGTAAAATTCGCTTTTTGGAATGTGTTAACATTCCAACTCGTTTATAAATTGTTAGCAGCGATTGTGTTTATCCCACTCTTCGGTATTATTTTTAATAAGTTATTGTACTTTGGTGGTTATGCAAATGCGACAAATGATGAGTTATTAGCATTTTTGAAAACACCATACGGAATTTTGGCGATTGTAATTTTATCCATACTAGCATTGTTTCTTATTTTTACAGAGTTTGCAGTGCTTATTATTATTTCATACTTCGCTCATAAAAGACAAAAGGTGAAATTACGCCCGATTTTGTATAAAACGGTAACGTATTTGCCATCTCTTTTCACATATTGCTTACCGGGATTTATTTTATATGCTGTCGTATTGTTACCTCTTTTAAATATGGGATATGAAACGGCATTAATCCCTCAAATTCAAATTCCTAACTTCATTACAGGAGAACTGTTTAAGACAACGATGGGACAAGTTGGTTATTACACGTTCTTTGCTGTAGTTGCGTATTTGAACCTTCGCTGGATTTTTGTTTTACCTATTGTTGTTTTAGAGCAAAAGCCATTTCGCGTGGCAGCACGTAAAAGTGCAACGTTAGTAAAAGAAAGCTTTTTTAAAGTACTATTCTTTTTAGTAGGTTTTTTCATTTCAATAGGAATTGTGTATGTTGTATTTTTTGGAATATATTTATTGTGTCTATGGGGTGTTTATGAATTTACAAATCCGAAAGGAACATTTGCATTATTAGCTGAATCAACAATGTCTGTATTTTTAACGAGCACATTGTATTTATTTAGTTTTATTGTGACGCCATTTTATATTATGGCGATTACGCGATTATATTTGCAAAAGGTTCCGGTTGAAGATGTTTTGCTAGAAGAAGGATTAGATTATTCAAAAACGAAAGCAGATAAATGTTTCTTCAAAAAACATCGTTGGAAGTTTATTGGTGTATATATCGTGGGGATTATTACTGCTGGAATGGTCGTTGCCTTCATTGTAACATTTATTTCAAACTCGTATAAAGAACCTATTATTATGGCGCACCGTGGATATATATCAAAAGGTGTAGAAAATACGAAAGAAGCTGTGCAGGGTGCTATTGATGCAAAAGCAGACTATGCTGAAATAGATGTATTGCAAACGAAAGACGGTGAACTAGCAGTCATACATGATTTGAAGCTAAAACGTCTTGCGAATGCGAATGTGCATGTATCAGATTTGACGATGGATGAGTTAAGGCAGCTTACTCTTAGTCAAGATGGATTTTCAGGACAAATAAGTACGCTTGATGAGATCATTAAGCTTGCAAAGGATAAAATCAAACTCAATATTGAAGTGAAGCTTCATGGGGGCGAGAAAGATTTTGTAAACAAAGTATTAAAAACGATTAAAGATAATGACTTTGAGAAGCAATGTGTAATTCAAACGTTACATTACCCGCTTATTAAAGAGTTTAAGCGTGCAAATCCAGATATAAAAGTAGGATATATACTTTATGCAAGTAGAGCTGACTTAAAGAATGTGAAGGCTGATTTTTATGTAGCAGAAGAATATATGTTAAATAAGAAATTAGTAAAAGAAGCAAGGAAGTTAAATAAGCCAATTTACGTATGGACAGTGAACGATATGGAAAGTTTAAAGGCATATTATAAGTTAAACGTAGATGGTATCATTACCGATTATCCTGAAGATGCACGTGAAACAATTAAGATGTTAAAAGAACAAGAAGCGGAAGAAAGTGATCTGTTTGATAAAATTACAGAAACGACAGAAGATTTATTTTCAAAGTTATTTATAAGTTACCCAGCTGCTGGCTAAATACTAGTAGCTGTTTTTTTGTGAAAAGAATATATTTCTAAAGTATTGTACAAAGTAATAAGTGTATATGTATACGTCATTGCTTAGTTTTTTTACATCGTTACATTATTGTCAAATAATAAATGATTACTGTGCATTTTGAGTGGGTATAATAAAAATAGAGTGATAGATAATGAAATGGTACGAAAGACCCAATAGAATCAATGTTTTATATATTTACACTATTCTAAATATATAAACTTTAAAAAAATAGTATGTTAGCGTTTTCATAACTTTTAAGTTATGCTAGAATAAGGACATAAGTTATTAATTATTAAAAAAAGAAAAAAGAATTCCTTTTTTCTGTTAATTATAAGGGGGCATTTCATTATGCGTATTGGGGTACCAGCAGAAATTAAAAACAACGAAAACCGTGTGGCAATGACACCAGCGGGTGTTGTACATTTAGTTCGTAACAACCACGAAGTATTCATTCAAAAGGGTGCAGGTTTAGGATCTGGTTTCACAGATGCAGAGTATGTTGAAGCGGGAGCAAAAATTGTTGATACAGCTGAAGAAGCTTGGAACATGGATATGGTTATGAAAGTTAAGGAACCAATTGAAAGCGAATACAAACACTTCAGTGAAGGTTTAATCTTATTCACATACTTACACTTAGCTCCAGAACCAGAATTAACAAAAGCTTTAATCGAAAAGAAAGTCGTTGCTATCGCATACGAAACAGTACAATTAGAAAACCGTTCTCTACCATTACTTGCACCAATGAGTGAAGTAGCTGGTCGTATGGCTGCACAAATCGGTGCACAATTCCTTGAGAAGAACAAAGGCGGTAAAGGTATCTTACTTGCAGGTGTTCCAGGGGTTAAACGTGGTAAAGTAACAATTATCGGTGGTGGACAAGCTGGTACAAATGCTGCTAAAATTGCAGTTGGACTAGGTGCGGATGTAACAATCATCGACTTAAGTGCAGAACGTCTTCGCCAATTAGATGACATTTTCGGAAACCAAGTAAAAACTTTAATGTCTAATCCTTACAATATTGCAGAAGCTGTAAAAGAGTCTGATCTTGTAATCGGTGCAGTATTAATCCCAGGTGCAAAAGCGCCAAAACTTGTAACAGAAGAAATGATTAAATCAATGGAAACAGGTTCTGTTGTTGTAGATATCGCGATTGACCAAGGTGGTATTTTCGAAACAACTGACCGTATTACAACTCATGATAACCCAACTTACGAAAAACACGGTGTTGTTCATTATGCAGTTGCAAACATGCCAGGTGCGGTTCCACGTACATCAACTCTTGCATTAACAAACGTAACAGTACCATATGCAGTACAAATTGCTAACAAAGGCTACAAAGAAGCTTGCCTAGGCAACTCTGCATTACTAAAAGGTATTAATACATTAGATGGCTTTGTAACATTCGAAGCAGTTGCAGAAGCTCATGGTGTAGAGTACAAAGGTGCTAAAGAATTATTAGAAGCAGAGACAGTATCTTGCTAATAGAAGCATTATACAAAACAAAATCGAACAATATATAATACAACATGATAAGAGCTAAGAGATAATACCTCTTAGCTCTTCTTGGTAAAAGGGGGCATTCATCGTGGCCAACCTATTTAAAAAGAAATCCGTTACGCAATTGTTAGGGGAAAGTAAAAGTAAAACTTTGACGAAAACGCTAGGGGCATTTGACCTAACAATGCTAGGGATTGGTGCGATAATTGGTACAGGAGTTCTAGTATTAACGGGATTAGTAGCAGCAAGAGATGCTGGTCCGGCGGTTATTTTTTCATTCATGATTGCAGCAATTGTTTGTGGATTTGCGGCTTTATGTTATGCAGAGGTTGCATCTACACTTCCTGTTTCAGGTAGTGTGTACACATATTCCTATGCAACAATTGGTGAGTTTGTAGCTCATTTAATGGGATGGACATTATTGTCAGTATACGTTGTAACGACTGCCGCAGTAGCTGGTGGATGGACAGGTTACTTCCATAACTTAGTAAGTGGATTGGGACTTGAAATTCCAAAAGCATTGTTAACGATTCCAGCGCAAGGTGGTATAGTGAACTTACCCGCAGTTATCGTTACGTTGGTGATAACTTGGTTATTATCACGAGGTACAAAAGAAAGTAAGCGTGTGAATAACATAATGGTATTAATTAAAATTGGTATTGTTGTTTTATTCATTGCAGTTGGTGTATTCTATGTGAAACCAGAAAACTGGATACCATTTGCACCGTACGGCTTAAGTGGAGTCTTTGCCGGAGGAGCAGCAGTATTCTTCGCTTTCTTAGGATTTGATGCATTAGCAACTTCTGCTGAAGAAGTAAAAAATCCGCAACGTGATCTACCGATTGGTATTATTGCTTCATTAGTTATTTGTACAATCATTTATGTTGTAGTTTGTCTTGTTATGACAGGTATGGTTTCTTACAAGGAATTAGATGTACCTGAAGCGATGGCTTATGTACTAGAAGTTGTAGGACAAGATAAAGTGGCTGGTGTAATTGCTATTGGAGCTGTAATTGGTATTATGGCTGTAATTTTCGCATACATCTACGCTACGACACGCGTATTCTTCGCTATGAGTCGTGACGGTTTATTACCAAAATCTTTCGCGAAAATTAACAAGAAGACAGAAGCGCCAACATTTTCAGTTTGGTTAACGGGAATTGGTAGTGCTTTAATTGCTGGATTTATCGATTTAAAAGAATTGTCGAATTTAGCGAATATTGGAGCATTATTAACATTCGCGATGGTTGGTGTAACTGTTATCATTCTTCGCAAAACGCATCCGAAATTACAACGTGGATTTATGGTACCGTTTGTACCGATCTTACCGATTATTTCAGTTGCATGTTGTCTATTCTTAATGGTAAATTTACCGTTAACGACATGGATATACTTCGGTGTTTGGTTAGCACTTGGAGTAGTTGTATACTTTGTATATTCGAAAAAACACAGTCATCTAAAAGAAGATGGAAGTTCGCAAGATAGTTTAGAAAAAGCAAATTAAAGGGATATAAGAAAGTAAGCCTTGTGCGTCTAGGGAGCGCGCAAGGCTTTTTCTTTTGGGGAAATAAAGGAGAACAATGTTACTTTGTCGAATTTTTATGTCGGAATATAGAAGGGGTGGAAAGATGGAAACGAGAGTTGTCGTTGGAGCAGAGGGATATAATAATAACCCAGGTTGGTTACATACGAATGAAGAAGAATTAAATTTATTAAAAAGAGAAACGTGGATTAATAAATTTCAGCCTAATTCTTTATCAGTAATTTTAGCTGAACATGTATGGGAGCATTTATCGTATGAGGAAGGCATAGAAGCAGCTAAAATATGCTATGAGTTTTTACAAGATGATGGTTATATTCGTTGTGCGGTTCCAGATGCGTTTTTTCCTGATGAAGAATATCAGCGAGGTGTACAAGTAGGGGGACCGGGCCCAGTAGATCATCCGGCTGCAAGTCACAAAATCGTTCATAATTATAAAACAATTATGTCTATGTTTGAATCGGCAGGTTTTCGAGTGAAATTGCTAGAGTATTGCGATGAAAGTGGGGAATTTCATTGTAATGATTGGAATGAGCAAGATGGTTTTATTTATCGCTCGAAACGCTTTGACCATAGGAATCAGGATGGAAAGTTAGGCTTTGCTTCTTTAATTGTAGATGCAGTGAAAGTTAAGAAATGAATAAAAGAAAACTGTCCAAAAAGATATTTTGGACAGTTTTCTTTTTTATATAGGTTGCTACTATTATCAATCTTTGTCGGTAAATCGATATTCCTTGTCGAATCGTTGATATCATATCTTTTGTTATGGTATTGCTGTAAATAGAGAGGGATGTACTCTGGCTGAAAGCTCGGCTTATAGGATATCTCTTTTTGTATGAAGAATACAGCAAATGCGGAGAATATTTATATGCCTATTTTGAAATGTGAACGAAATGTTCAAAAAAATATAGCAGATTTTATTGACACATATGAATAGGCGCTCATATAATAAAAGTATAAGATATATGAATGATTGTTCATATGTTCAATTGAAGAGGTGAGCTATGATGGCTGGAAATAAAGTGGAAGCACAACAAGAAATTTGTTCTCAGACAGTAATTCATGAAGAAGTTATTGATCAAGTAAAAGAAACAATTCCGACTGATGAAAGTTTAAGTAAAGTAGCAGAATTGTTTAAAGTATTAGGTGACCGTACACGTACGAGAATATTACATGCGCTATTTGAAGCTGAAATGTGCGTTTGTGATTTAGCTTATTTATTAGGAATGACACAATCCTCAATTTCGCATCAACTTCGTGTATTAAAACAAGCGAAGCTTGTGAAGAACCGTAAAGAGGGAAAGGTTGTTTATTATTCATTAGCTGACCAGCACGTAATTCATATCTTCGAGCAAGCGTTTGAACACGTAAACGAGGAAGAATAAAAACGTGAGGGGGGAGAACGATGGCAGAAGCATTAGTGAAAAAGAAACTTATGCTAGAAGGTTTAGATTGTGCAAATTGTGCAATGAAAATTGAAAAGGGTGTTGGGAATATAGAAGGAGTAACGTCTTGTTCTGTAAACTTCGCAACAAAGACGATGCTTTTAGAAACACCGCAAAATAAAGAAAATCAAGTTGTTACGGAAGCGAAGCAACTTGTTACAAAATTAGAGCCGCACATTAAAGTGCAAGAAGAGCAAAAAACAAAAGCGGCAAAAGAAGTATTTATATTAGAAGGTCTAGACTGTGCGAATTGTGCAATGAAGATTGAAACGAAGGTAAAAGAAATGCCAACAGTTTCAGAAGCAACTGTTGATTTCGTGTCAAAGAAATTAAGAGTAGAAGTTGCAAATAAACGAGAACTTGAATCGACTGTACAGGATATAAAAAATGTCGTTCAAAAGTTAGAACCAGATGTAAAAGTTGTTCGTGAAGAGGAAAAAGGACACGATCACGGTCATGATCATGGTGATGGAAATGTGAAAAAGATGATAGGACGATTAGTAGTCGGTGGAATTTTGACAGGGATTGCTGCGTTAGCCGGATTACCGCAAATGATAACAATTCCATTATTCGTCCTTGCGTATTTATTAATTGGTGGAGATATTGTTTGGAGAGCGGTAAGAAACATAACGCGCGGCCAATTGTTTGATGAAAACTTTTTAATGGCAATTGCAACTTTAGGAGCCTTTGCAATTCAGCAATATCCAGAAGCAGTTGCGGTAATGTTATTCTATCAAGTAGGGGAATTGTTCCAAAGTATTGCAGTAAATCGCTCTCGAAAATCAATTACTTCATTAATGGATATTCGTCCTGATTATGCAAATGTGAAAGTTGGAAATGAAACGAAACAAGTATCACCAGAAGATGTACAAATCGGCGATTATATTATCGTGAAACCAGGTGAAAAAGTACCGTTAGATGGAAAAGTAGTCGAGGGAACATCAATGATGGATACTTCAGCGTTAACAGGTGAATCTGTACCGCGTGAAGTAGAAGTTGGTAATGATGTATTAAGTGGTTTTGTAAACCAAAATGGTGTATTAACAATTGAAGTTACAAAAGAGTTCGGTGAATCTACCGTATCGAAAATTTTGGACTTAGTACAAAATGCAAGTAGCAAAAAGGCACCAACAGAAAACTTTATTACGAAGTTTGCACGTTATTACACTCCGGTTGTAGTTATAACAGCGGCGATTATGGCATTTATTCCACCGCTTATTTTAGAAGGTGCTACGTTCTCAGATTGGATTTATAGAGCGCTAGTATTCTTAGTTATCTCGTGTCCATGTGCGCTAGTTGTATCCATTCCTCTTGGCTTCTTTGGAGGTATTGGTGGGGCATCTAAAAGTGGTATTTTAGTAAAAGGAAGTAACTATTTAGAGGCATTGAATGATGTGAAATATATCGTTTTTGATAAAACAGGAACATTAACAAAAGGTGTCTTTAAAGTTACAAAAATGGAGCCGAGTGAAGGTACTACAAGTGAAGAACTTTTAGAGTATGCAGCGTTTGCTGAAGTGTATTCAAATCATCCGATTGCACAATCTATTCGAACTGCATATGGAAAATCAATCGATGAAAATAGCATTGAAGACTATAGTGAAATTTCTGGTCATGGTACGGTTGTAAAAGTAAAAGGAAAAGAAATTTTCGCAGGTAATGCCAAATTAATGAGAAAAGAAAACATTACATTTAAGCAACCAGATACAGTAGGTACACTAGTTCATGTTGCTGTAAATGGTAAATATGCAGGTTATATTGTTATCTCTGATGAGGTAAAAGAGGATTCAAAACAAGCCATTCAAAAGTTAAAAGAATTAGGTATTAAGAAGACAGTCATGTTAACTGGTGATGCAAAACCAGTTGGTGAAGCTGTTGGTAAGGAATTAGGATTAGACGAAGTTCATGCAGAATTATTACCACAACAAAAAGTAGAAGAAATCGAAAAAATTGCTGCAGCAAAACACGGGAAAGAAAAGGTTGCTTTCGTTGGTGATGGTATTAACGATACACCAGTATTAGCACGAGCGGACGTTGGTATTGCGATGGGTGGTTTAGGATCAGATGCGGCGATTGAAGCTGCTGATATCGTTATTATGACTGATGAACCTTCAAAAATCGCAACAGCTGTAAAAATTGCAAAACGTACACGTAGTATTGTATGGCAAAATATTATATTTGCATTAGGGATAAAAGGGGTAGTGTTATTACTTGGCGCATTTGGTATTGCAACAATGTGGGAAGCGGTCTTCTCAGATGTTGGTGTGACATTACTTGCAGTTTTAAATGCAATGCGTGTACTGAGAGTGAAAGATTTATAAAAATAAGAGAGGGCGCGATTACGCCCTCTCTTATTTTTAGTCTTAGCTATTTTGTTGAAAATGAATCTTGATAAAACAATAACAAGTATTATTTTAATATATTTTATATGGTGTTAAGAAAACAGAGAAGGGGGAAACTTCTCTGTTTATTTTTGTATATTTTTCGCAACCTTTTCTCGAACAGTTTGAATGTAATCCATTTTATGATCCCAACATTCTTGGCTTAAATCTACAGGGTACTCTTCGGGATTTAAAGTTCGCATATATTCTTCCCAAAATAGTGCGAGACTGTTTTCATTATATCTTTGAATATCTAATATGTTTGGTAGTTCATACGCTCTTTTACCGTTAACGAAAATGTCTTTATGCAATTCACGTGCTTCAAAGTTGGTTACGAATTTACTTATATATGTATGAACAGGATGAAACATTTTTAAACGTTCTTCTTTTCCGGGTTCTTCAGAATCTAAAGCAATATAATCGCCCTCTGCATGATCGTTAACCCGATTAATAATACGATAAATTCGTTTAAGTCCTGGAGTTGTAATTTTTTCAGGATTAGATGAAATCTTAATCGTATCATTTAATTTTCCGTCAGCATCTTCAATGGCAACTAGTTTGTAGACGGCGCCTAATGCAGGCTGTTCAAAGGAGGTGATTAGCTTTGTACCAACACCCCATACATCAATTTTCGCCCCTTGAGATTTCAAGTGCATAATCGTATATTCATCTAAATCACTAGAAGCGATAATTTTTGTGTTTGTAAATCCAGCTGCATCAAGTAGTTTTCTTGCTTCTTTTGATAAATAAGCCATATCACCACTATCAAGGCGAATACCATAAAAATCGATACGATCCCCGAACTCTTTTGCAACACGAATCGCATTTGGGACACCGGATTTCAATGTGTCGTATGTATCGACAAGAAATACACATTTTTTATGTGTTTCAGCATATTTTTTAAACGCAACATATTCATCGCGATATGCTTGAACGAAAGAGTGGGCATGTGTGCCAGCTACAGGAATGCCGAAGCGTTTTCCTGCCCGAACGTTACTTGTAGAAGAAAACCCGCCAATAAAGGCAGCGCGTGTCCCCCAAAGAGCAGCATCGAACTCATGAGCGCGCCTTGTACCAAACTCTAAAAGTTCATCATTATTTGCAGCGTGCTTCATACGTGCGGCTTTTGTAGCAATCAATGTTTGGTAATTTACAATGTTTAAGAGGGCGGTTTCAATGATTTGTGCCTCGCCGAGCGGTGCATCAACACGTAATAAAGGTTCGTTATTAAAAACAACTTCACCTTCTTGCATACTACGAACCGTTCCAGTGAATTTCATATTTTGTAAATAATGAAGGAAGTCTTCTTCAAATTGTAGCTCTGCTAAATAAGCGAGATCACTTTCGGTAAAGCTAAAATTTTCTATGTACTCTACAATTTTCTCAAGACCAGCAAAAACAGCATAGCCGTTTTCGAATGGAAGCTTTCGAAAGTATAAATCAAAAACAGAACGGCGATTATGAATACCATCTTTCCAATATGTATAAGCCATGTTGATTTGATATAAATCTGTATGTAAGGCGTAACTATCGTCTTTATAATGATTCATTGCGAAAACACCTCCGTAATTTGGTTATAGTATACCAATTTTCCACCTTTCGTAGCAAAGAAGTAATATGGGTTTGAAGTCAAGAGAGAAAAAAATGAAATAATGCATATTTTTTAGAAAATTTACATTTATCAATTTATATTTCTCTGGATTTTATGTATTATTAGAGTAATGGGGGTAATGAGAATGGAGGAGGACAATGCAACAAACATTAGAAAAAATAGGCAAGCAAGTTTTTTATAAACGGCTACAGCAAAAAATGACACAAGAAGAATTATGTCAGGGCATTTGTTCTGTCTCATACTTAAGTAAGATCGAAAATGGAAAGATAGAAGCATCAGAAGAGATTCTACAATTGCTCTGCACAAGACTAGAAATTGCTGTATCGGATTTGAGAGATGTAGAAGAAGATGTGAAAGTGAAGTTGGATGAGTGGTTGAATGCACTAATTCATTTGGACAAGCAACAGGTAGAACGCATATATGAAGAGTTACAAGGTGAAATGCAGCATGTTTTAGATTTTGAAATTATAAATTATTATAAACTGCTTTATACACGTTATTTAATTATGAAAAGGGATATTTTAGCTCTTGAAGAAGAGTTAGAGAAATTGAAGAAAGTCTACAAAAAGTATTCTCCATTTCAGAAGTTGTTATATATGTATAGTAGAGGGTTATTGTGCTGTTTGCAGTATAGATGGAAGGATGGACTAGACTACTTATTAAAAACAGAAGTAATGGCCAAGGAACAAGGATATCATGAAACGGGTATGTACTATAATATAGCGCTCGCATATACTCATTTAGATATTCATCACCTTGCAATTCATTTTGTAAATATAGCATTAGAAGGATTTCGCAGTGAATATAAGTTTAGAAATATAATTAATTGCCAGATACTTATTGCGGTAAGCTATACAGAAAAAGGTCAGTATGAAGAGGCTTTAAAAATGTATGAGAGTATATTGAGGGAGGCCACATCTTTTGCGGATAAGGATGTACTTTTAGCTATTACTTTAAGTAATATGGGAAGTATATATTATAAAAAAAGTAAATATCAGCAGGCGAAGAAATATTATTTGGATAGTCTACAACTTCAAAAACAAATAGATTTAAACCATCTAGATACAATATATGAAATGGCATTAGTATGCATTAAATTAGAAGAATTAGAAGAGGCAAAGGAATGGATTGATAAGGGAATTGCTGCAGCAAAACAAGAAGAGAGATTTAATGCAAAGTTATATTTGCTTTTGATTCTTAGATATAAATATTTTGAAGAAGCAAAAGATTATAAAGTATTTTTGGAAAATGAGGCTATTCCTTTGTATAAATCTGCAGGAAATAAAATAGAATTAAAGAAAGTATACGTTGAACTTGCAGAACATTTTGCTAGTTTATCGAGGTTTGAAGAAAGTAATCGATATTATAAGTTAGTTATTGATTTAATGAATGATAATAAGGAGGATTAATAATGAAAAAGATGGTATTTGGAGTGTTAGCGTTTATAGTGACTCTTACAGTTGCTGGAGGAATACATCAGTATAGTAGTAAACCGGATATCGTTGGTCAACAAGCTAAAACAGTTCAACAAATTAATTCATAATAAGGAAACCCCTTTCCAATCGGAAAGGGGTTTCTCAATATTTGTTCTCCAAAATTCTACAAAACTTGAGAAAATAATTATTTGAATTTTTAGTATATTAATAGTGGAAACATAATGCTAATATAAAATTACTCTTTTTCAAAAATTTTTTATTAGGGGGAAGGTTATATGAAAAAGAAGAGTTTAGCTTTAGTGTTAGCGACAGGAATGGCAGTTACTACGTTTGGAGGGACAAGCTCTGCATTTGCAGATTCGAAGAATGTGCTCTCTACGAAGAAGTACAATGAAACGGTGCAGTCACCTGAGTTTATTTCTGGTGATCTAACTGGAGCAACTGGTAAGAAAGCTGAATCTGTTGTGTTTGATTACTTAAACGCGGCAAAAGGTGATTATAAGCTAGGGGAAAAGAGTGCGCAAGATTCTTTTAAAGTGAAACAAGTGAAAAAAGATGCTGTAACTGATTCAACAGTAGTACGTATGCAACAAGTTTACGAAGGAGTACCTGTATGGGGTTCTACTCAAGTAGCTCATGTGAGTAAAGATGGTTCTTTAAAAGTATTGTCTGGAACAGTTGCACCTGATTTAGACAAAAAGGAAAAGCTGAAAAATAAAAATAAGATTGAAGGCGCAAAAGCGATTGAAATTGCGCAGCAAGATTTAGGAGTAACACCGAAGTATGAAGTGGAGCCAAAAGCGGACTTATATGTATATCAAAATGGTGAGGAAACAACATATGCATATGTTGTAAATCTAAACTTCTTAGATCCAAGTCCAGGGAACTATTACTATTTCATTGAAGCAGACAGCGGTAAAGTGTTAAATAAATATAATAAACTTGATCATGTAACAAATGAAGATAAGTCGCCAGTTAAGCAAGATGCTCCTAAACAGGATGCAAAAGCAGTAGTAAAACCTGTAACAGGAACAAATAAAGTAGGAACTGGTAAAGGTGTATTAGGAGATACAAAATCTATTAATACAACGTTATCTGGATCGTCTTACTACTTACAAGATAATACGCGTGGAGCAACGATTTTCACATATGATGCGAAAAACCGTTCAACATTACCAGGAACATTATGGGCAGATGCAGATAATGTTTTCAATGCAGCGTATGATGCAGCGGCAGTAGACGCTCATTACTATGCAGGTAAAACATATGATTATTATAAAGCTACATTTAACAGAAACTCTATTAATGATGCAGGAGCACCGTTAAAATCGACAGTTCATTACGGAAGTAATTATAATAATGCCTTCTGGAACGGTTCGCAAATGGTGTATGGTGATGGAGATGGTGTAACATTTACTTCATTATCTGGTGGAATTGATGTTATTGGTCATGAATTAACACATGCTGTTACGGAAAATAGCTCAAATTTAATTTATCAAAATGAATCAGGAGCGTTAAATGAAGCAGTTTCTGATATTTTTGGTACATTAGTAGAGTTTTATGATAACCGTAACCCAGATTGGGAGATTGGTGAAGATATTTACACGCCTGGTAAAGCAGGAGATGCACTTCGCTCTATGAGCGATCCAACGAAATATGGTGATCCAGATCATTATTCTAAGCGTTACACTGGTTCAAGTGATAACGGTGGAGTTCATACAAACAGCGGTATTATTAATAAAGAAGCTTATTTATTAGCAAATGGTGGTACACATTACGGTGTAACTGTAAATGGTATCGGAAAAGATAAATTAGGTGCAATTTACTACCGTGCAAATACACAGTATTTCACGCAATCTACTACATTTAGTCAAGCTCGTGCTGGCTTAGTACAAGCTGCAGCTGATTTATATGGTGCGAATTCTGCTGAAGTAACAGCAGTTAAGCAATCATTTAGTGCTGTTGGTGTAAACTAAGATACTTCTATTCGTAAGAGATATGTATTAATAGAATATACTTCAAAAAAATAAAGAAGGAGCATAAGCTCCTTCTTTATTTTTTTCTCCATTTTTTCCACAAATAAAATAATCCGATACAACCTGCGATTGTTACAATCCACTTCGCTTCATTTGTTCCATTCATAACTTGGTATGCCGAATATACTTCGATCAATAAGGCCGGTATTTTCCCTATTGTACTGGCGATACTGAAGGAGAGTAATGACATATTCCCTAGAGCTGCAAATAAAGTGACGATGCTTGATGGAATGAAAGGTATCAACCGAAACGATAGAACGAGTAGGAAGGCTTCTTTACCTTCTACATAAAGGAGGCGTTCTACTTGTGGGTACTTATTTACTTTATTGTGAGTGAATTTTTGAAGGCCTAAGCGATAAATATAAAACGAGATAATAGCTCCTAACGCTTCGCCAACGATTGAAATAATAGTTCCGTTAGTTAAACCGAAAAGCTGTATGTTAATAGCGGTCAAAAAGATGCTTGGAATAACCCCTAATAAGCTAATAACAACATTGATTAAGAGACTAAGTGGTATTGCAATTGAGTAATATTCCATTAAGAAGTTTTGAATCGTTTCTGCCATAGTTATAAGATCCTTTATCTTTTTTTTGCATTACACCATATTTCTATAGTATAGGCAAGTGGAAATTTACATAATATAGATATTTGTTGATAAAACACCACTCGTATACCTTATAAGGGTATTGGGTATATAAAATAAGGGGTATATTTATTGGTTTTATAAAGTTTGAATAAATCCTTTGAATAAAGGGATTATTGAGTATATATAGGGTGGATTTCTTCGGGAAATAATTTGAAATTCATCGGGGTATATTTTTAAAAAGTGCAAAAACGTTGGATTTGATGAAATTAGGCCAGTGAGTTTAGAAAATGAATGAGAAATTGTAAAAAAGTACAATTGTGTAGTAAAGATGTGGTTTAGTATGTATAGAAATAAGTGTAGATATTTAAAATTTGCATGTTTTTTTCTATGCGAAATTGACTTTTAATGAAGTTACGATAATAATCATGGAAGAGGTGATATGATGAAACGAATAAGCAGTCTTTTCTTGAGTAGTTTATTGGCATTCATGCTGATCTTAAGTGGATGTGCAGGAAAAGAACAAAAAACAGAGAAACAAACAGGGAATCAAGCTACGTCAGTAGAGAAAATTAGTGATAATATTTTAGATCAAATGGAAGGGCCACCTAAAAATGGTCATACGATTGAAAGGCATGTAGGCAAATCAGAAGAAGATTTGAAGAATCGTTTGAAGACAGATAAAGTATCAGCAGCAAGTACATACTATGATAAAGAAACAGCGACGAAAGCTGTAAAAGATAGTTTGAAGCAACACGATAAGGAAATTCAGGATTGGTTGAAAAATTCTAAAGAGGCTCGTCTTGTATTAAATACAACTCATTCATTCCCGGTTGGAAAAACGGTAATAAAGAAAAATATGAATGTAAAAGACAAACTAGTAAAGACTGTAACTGTTTTAGCGAGAGATAAGTCAGGGGAATTAGGATTTAAGATTGTTACTTCTTATCCATCTGACAAATAAGAAGGGGGGAGTAAACATGTATACGACATTACAATACTTTCTCAAATCGTATTGTACGTTAAGCATCCATGAGAATGAAATAGTAAGTGTGATGGAAGAGTTTTTAGAACAAGAAGAAGAAGAAATTGTTTCGAAATTACGAGACGAATTATTATATATGAAGAAAAAGAACGCGTGGGAAGAAGCCTGCGTATTAGCTGCGAAGCAAGGAAATCGTATGTGGTCTTTAGAAGAAACGAAAGATCATCTTGAAAGTTTTATACTATTATTGCAAAAGAAAAAGGCGTGAGTAATCACGTCTTTTTATATACGCTTTTTGAAATTTGTCCATTTGAGATTACTTCACCGTTTTGTGTTACTTTTTTATATGTCACAGCCGTAATTTTATCGCCAGTCTCACTAATCACTTTAGAAGAAACGTCCACATCTTTCCCAGTAGCTGTACCGAAAATGCGTGCAGTAATACTACCTCCATTTGAAAAGGCTTGAATGTAAATATAATTCCCAGTATTGTTTTTAAATTTTAAATCAGGTCCATAATCTGCCACTGCTGCATCTTGGCCAAGTGGTAAGTAATGTACAGGCATAGAATGGTTGCTTCGAGCTACAATTCCTAAGTCAGCTCTTAAAGCTGCGCTATATAATGTGCTACTTACTTGGCAAACTCCCCCGCCAGCACTTTGTATAACTTTACCTTGCAAGTATACAGCTGCGGATTTATACCCATGTGCAGCATCAGTTACGCCAACACGTCCGTTAAAACTAAATGTTTCATCAGGTGCTACAATAGCTCCACTTAAAGTATTAGCTGACTTATTTACGTTAAAAGATTGACTTCCATTACGGCCAGCCATTGGAGTAGAATATTCAGCAATGACTTCTTTAATCCCCATTTTCTGTATATCTTCTGTAGACCGTTCTGGTTTTATTAGTGTAACCGGTAATAAAACATCTGATTTACCAGTAGTAATAGCTTGCTTCGTTAAATCAGTTAATTTTCCTTTATCAATTTTTTCCCCATTTTGACTTTGACTAATATTTACTGTTGAACCTTCCACACTTAATTCTGCATTAACAGGATTTTTTAATGTTTCATTATATTTATCTTTTATAAAGGCTTCATAAGCTGTTGTATTTAATTGTGGTGTTAATTTATAGTCGCGTTTTATTTCCCCATTTTCAGCTTGCTTGCGCATTTTGTAACGATTCATTACGGTTCCTTCTTGTTCTTTAAAGATTTTGTCGACAATATCTTTTTCTTTATAATCTACTCCTAAATCCTTCCATATGTAAGTTTGTTTATCGTTTTGGAATGTGTAGTTAAGAGATTTTTGATTTAATTCATTCACCTTTTGATTAACAATTGCTTGTATATCTGCTTTATTTTTTCCATCAAGAGAAATACCTTCAAATGTAGTGTTTGGTAGTGCAGTTGTATCTAATTGATTATTTAGTTTGGATACATATTGATATCCACCAACGCCACCTACACAAAGTAATATGCCACCAGCAATAGCGGAGCCGATTAGTATTTTGCTTAGCTTCATTTATTTCCCCCCAGAAATTTATGTATAAATATATGTATTACATATTTTGTATAAAAATGATGAAAATAACATTATGTATGTACTAGTATACTATTATTTTTACTGTGTGTGTAATGTTTTCATAAAAAATGTTACACTGTTGTAATAATTGTCTCTTTTTGTCACAATATGCATGCGAAATATGTTGAAAGTTATAATAAAAAGGCTGCTTAGAAAAATCTAGCAGCCTTTTTATTATAATTTTTTATGCTCATTTTTATTCGTAACACCAAGATGTTCTTGTAGTGTTGTCGATATATCCTGAACGCTTTTTTCGTTCGGAACGTAATAATAAATACCACCTATATATTTATCAGTACCTTCTACTTGTAGCTTATCCATTTTTAATTTTGAATCCATTGAATTTTTGGCAATAGCCATCATATCATCAAAAGCTAAATTTGTTTTTAAGTCGTTATCGACAGCATCTAATAAGCTTCCGATTTTATTAATGGAATTGAGCGATAGTGCTTTTTCGGCAATAGCTTCCAAAACAAGTTGTTGTCGTTGACCACGCATATAATCACTATCAATATGACGAGTTCTAGCTAGTGCAAGTGCTTCTTCTCCATTTAAATGTTGGCGTCCTTTTTTGAGGTGAATAGCATTTGCTTCGTCGCTACTATTTTGTTCTGTGCACTCAACTGGAACGTCGACAGTAATACCTCCAAGGGAATCAACAATATTGATAAAGGATTTGAAATTAAATTTTACATAGTAATCAACTGGGACATCTAAAAAATTTTCCACTGTATCAATTGTACTGTCTACACCACCAAATACGTGTGCATGTGTAATTTTATCATATTTATCACGTGACTTAATGTAAACACGTGAGTCACGTGGAATGCTGACAAGTTTAACGGATTTATCATTTTTATTAATTGTTGCAAGTAATAAAGCGTCCGTACGAGTTGCTTTTCCGTAATCTTTTTCCCTGATATCACTTTCATCTACACCCATGATAAGAACAGAAATATTGTCAGTCATAGGTTTAACAGCTTTTTCACGTTTGCTGGATTTATCTCCTCGGCCCAATTCAGAATAGGCGTTGCTTAAGACGGATTTTGCTTTACTATATATGTGGAAGGAGTAACCTCCTGCTCCCATTGCTACAATAAGTAATGGAATAAGAATGAACCAAAGTAGGCGTTTTTTCTTTGAACGTCCTTTTGTGGCTCGAGTTTCTTTGTTCATGTCGGATTTCATCATTTTTTCTCCTTTAAAACAATCAAAGTGTATACATCTAGAAGCGTATTAAAACACATAAAAAAAATTGTACGCTAAATAAAAGGGATTGTACATGTATAAAAAATAGATGTCTTGATTATTTATAAGACACCTATTCGTTATTGTATACAAAAGATAAGAATAAGAAAATGATAAAATTTTACCTAATTACAGCATAATACTTACAATAATCGCAGATAAAATACTAACAAGAGTAGCTCCGTATAATAATTTTAGACCAAATCGGGCAACGACATTTCCTTGTTCTTCGTTTAACCCTTTTACCGCACCTGAGATAATTCCAATGGAAGAGAAGTTGGCAAAAGAAACGAGGAAGACAGAAATAATACCAACTGTACGGATAGAGAGAGTACTGGAAATTTTGCTAAGATCCATCATTGCTACGAATTCATTTGTTACAAGTTTAGTTGCCATAATGCTACCAGCTGTGACAATTTCAGAACTTGGTACGCCGATAAGGAATGCGATTGGAGCGAATACATAACCTATTAGTTGTTGGAAAGTAATGCCGAATATAATGAGGAATAGGTTATTAATGCAACTCATTAATGCGACGAATCCAATAAGCATAGCGCCGACGACAATTGCTACGCGAAAACCATCGAGGATGTATTCTCCAAGCATTTCAAAAAAGCTTTGCTTTTCACCTTTTATTTCCAAAATATCTTCATCATCGTTAACGTCATAGGGGTTAATAATGAGTACGATAATAAAACCGCTAAATAAATTGAGAACGAGTGCGGTTACTACATATTTTGGTTCAATCATCGTCATATAGGCACCGACAATGGACATAGATACTGTGGACATAGCAGAGGCGCAAAGTGTATAAAGTCGATGTTTTGGGATTTGAGCTAATTGTTTTTTTACCGTAATAAAAACTTCTGATTGACCGACAATAGCAGAAGCGATGGCATTGTAAGATTCTAATTTCCCAAGACCATTTATTTTACTGAGAAAGAAACCAATCCAATGAATGAAGAATGGCAGTATTTTGAAATGTTGTAATATACCAATTAAGACGGAAATAAAGACAATCGGTAATAACACGTTAAGGAAAAATGGCATTTCTCCTTTGTTTGCAAGACCGCCAAATACAAAGTTTATACCGGATGCAGCGTAGTCGAGTAACTTTGTAAACAAATTAGAAATTATCGTAATAAGTACGAGGCCGATTTCTGTATTTAATAATAAATAGGTTAAAATTAACTGTATAATAAGCATGATGAAAATTGGTTTGAATTTAATATGTTTTTTATTGTTACTAGCAATATAGGCGAGGAAAAAAACAACGATAAGTCCGACGAAAAAAGTGATAAATTTCATAATAAGCCCCCTAAAAGAGATATTCTGATATATATGTTTTTCAATTAAAGGGAGAATATGCATGTTTAGTAAAGAGAGGAATAAAAGAATCATGAACATATGTAGAGTACATCACGTTGCAATTATTTGTTCAAATTATGAAGTGTCAAAGGATTTTTATACGAGAATATTAGGTTTTAAAGCGATAAATGAAGTATACAGAAAGGAACGAAATTCTTATAAGTTAGATTTATGTGTAGGAGAAGAGTATCAAATTGAATTATTTTCATTCCAAAGTCCACCGAAGCGTCAAAGCTTTCCAGAGGCCGCTGGACTTAGACATTTAGCCTTTGCTGTTACTGATATAGAAGAAGCTGTTAAACATTTAAATCAATGCGGGGTTGAGACAGAATTGATACGTGTTGATGAAATAACGGGAAAAAAATTCGTCTTTTTCCAAGACCCCGACAGTTTACCATTAGAACTGTATGAAAGCTGAAAATTGGTGAATTTTATATGGGGTTGCTTTCAAGTAAATGAAGAAACTAAAGTGAAACTTCTTTTTTAAAGGAGGTGTAACTTTAGCTAAGAAAGCTAAAGGACATACGTGGATATTTTAAAATTATTGATGGTAGCTATTCTTATAGCATTAACAGGTTTCTTTGTTGCTATAGAATTTGCAATTATAAAGGTACGTAGCAGTCGTATCGATCAACTTGTTATTGAAAAAAGACGAGGAGCATTAGCAGCTAAAAAAGTAACTTCAAATTTAGATGAATATTTATCGGCATGTCAGCTAGGTATTACGATTACTGCTTTAGGGCTTGGGTGGTTAGGAGAGCCGACGATTAAACATTTACTCGAACCACTGTTTTTTAAAATGCATCTATCTTCCGCAATTGCAAGTACGATTTCATTTATTATTGCATTTGCAGTTATTACATTTTTACATGTTGTCATTGGTGAACTTGCTCCAAAGACGTTCGCTATCCAAAAAGCAGAGCAAGTTAGTTTATTATTAGCACAACCGCTTATTTATTTTTACCGGGTTATGTATCCATTTATATGGACTTTAAATGGCTCTGCCCGACTTGTGACAGGCTTATTTGGCTTACATCCTGCTTCTGAACATGAAGTAGCGCATTCAGAAGAGGAACTAAGATTAATCTTATCTGAAAGTTATGAGAGTGGTGAGATTAATCAAACAGAATTTAAATATGTAAATAACATCTTTGAATTCGATAATAGAGTAGCAAAGGAAATTATGGTACCTCGTACTGAAGTTGTTGGTCTATATGAGGATGAGCCATTTGAGACACATATTAAAGTAATCGCACAAGAAAAGTACACGAGATATCCTGTACTTGGTGAAGATAAAGATGAAATTATTGGGATGGTTAATGTAAAGGACTTATTTATTCGTTATATGGATGGGAATCGAGATGAAGAGTGCTCAATTACACCGTATACACGGCCGGTTATTGAAGTGTTAGAAAATATCCCGATTCATGATTTATTATTACAAATGCAAAGAAGGCGAATACCACTAGCTGTATTATATGATGAATATGGTGGTACAGCAGGGATTGTCACACTAGAAGATATCTTAGAGGAAATTGTTGGAGAAATCCGAGATGAATACGATGAGGATGAGGCTCCACCTATAGAACATATAAGTGAAGTATGTAAAATCGTAGAGGGGAAAGTACTTATTAGCGAAGTAAATGATTTATTTGGTATACATCTAGTCGCGGATGATGTTGATACAATTGGTGGTTGGATTATGATGCAAAAGCAAATCGTTGCTGAGGGGGACATTATTGAGAAACATGGCATTCAGTTCAAAGTTCTTGAAAAGGATATGCATCAAATTAAGCGAGTGGAAATAAAGAAAGTAGAGGAATGAATGGGCTTTCTATCATGTAGCCTTTAATAAAAGGGATATATAGAAAATTAAATGTTTGCGCTTTCAAAAAAGGTGCTATATAGTGAAGGTGGATGATGATGAATTCTTCTTATAATACTCGTATTTTTATAGGGGGAATTTTCAAATAAGGATTTAGAATGAAAAGTATAGGTGATGAAAAATGATAGCAACGAAGGATATACGTATCGAAAAAGATTTTTTAGGTGAAAAGGAAGTACCGAATGTAGCTTATTACGGCGTACAAACGTTACGTGCTGTAGAGAACTTTCCGATTACAGGGTATCGCATTCATCCGTCACTCATTACAGCGATGGCAATTGTGAAAAAAGCGGCTGCACTCGCAAATATGGACACAGGATATTTAGCTAAAGATATCGGACAAGAAATTGCAGAAGCTGCACAAGAGATTGTTGATGGAAAGTTCCATGATCAGTTTATCGTAGATCCGATTCAGGGCGGGGCAGGGACTTCAATTAATATGAATACAAATGAAGTCATTGCTAACAGAGCGTTAGAGCGTATGGGATATGAAAAAGGTGAGTATACGAAAATTAGCCCAAATACTCATGTGAACATGGCACAATCGACAAATGATGCGTTCCCAACGGGGATTCATATTGCAACTCTTATGATGCTAAAAGAACTACTTGTTACAATGGAAGAACTTCATTCTGCTTTTCGTGATAAGGCAAAAGAGTTTGATCACGTAATTAAAATGGGACGTACACATTTACAAGATGCAGTTCCGATTCGTCTTGGACAAGAATTTGAAGCGTATAGCCGAGTGCTTGAGCGTGATATAAAAAGAATTAAACAGTCTCGTCAACATTTATATGAAGTGAATATGGGAGCGACAGCTGTTGGTACAGGATTAAATGCAAATCCTACTTACATTGAACAAGTGGTAAAACATTTACGAACTTTTAGTGGATTCCCTCTTGTTGGTGCAGAGCACTTAGTTGATGCAACGCAAAATACAGATGCATACACAGAAGTATCTGCAGCGCTAAAAGTATGTATGATGAATATGTCTAAAATTGCAAACGATCTTCGCATTATGGCATCTGGTCCACGTGTTGGATTGGCTGAGATTCAATTACCAGCTCGTCAGCCAGGTTCATCTATTATGCCAGGTAAAGTAAATCCAGTTATGGCAGAAGTAATTAACCAAGTCGCTTTCCAAGTAATCGGAAACGATCATACAATTTGTTTAGCGTCAGAAGCAGGACAATTAGAGTTAAACGTAATGGAGCCTGTACTTGTATTTAATTTAATTCAATCTATCAGTATTATGAATAACGGATTCCGTGTATTCCGTGAATATTGTATTAAAGGAATTACAGCGAATGAAGAGTTGCTGAAGCAATATGTTGAGAAAAGTGTTGGGATTATTACAGCGGTTAATCCTCATATTGGCTATGAAGCAGCATCTCGTATTGCACGTGAAGCAATTGAAACAGGAAAATCTGTTAGGGAGTTATGTTTAGAACATGGTGTACTGACAGCTGAAGAATTGGATATTATTTTGGATCCATATGAAATGACGCATCCTGAAATTGCTGGAGCTTCTTTATTAAAGAATAAAAAAATGTAATGTAAAAAACACCGATCCGTTTGGATCGGTGTTTTATTTTTAAAAGATATTAAATACAGAATTTAATTGAAGTAAGCTAATAATAGCTAAGAAGATTAAACTATATTTCATCACTATTTTAAATAGAGCAGATTCTTTACCAACTAGTCCAACTGCCGCACAAGCAACTGCTACAGATTGTGGTGAAACCATTTTTGCTATTGTACCACCAACTACGTTTAATGAAACGAGAGTAGATGGAACGATGTTTAATTGGTCTGCAGTTACTGCTTGAAGTGGTGCGAATAGTGAACCACTAGATACTACTGAACCTGTAATGAATACGCCAATCCATCCTAAGATTGGAGAAAGAATAGGGAATGCATTTCCAGTAGAAGAGAATGCAAGTCCAAGTGTAGATGACATACCAGAGTAGTTCTCTACATAAGCTAAAGCGATAACGCTACAAATTGTATATACTGGAACTTTTAATTCTTTTATTGTTTCAATCATTAATTCTTTGATCATTTTGCCGTTTACACGGTAGACGATAAGTGAAACGATAATTGCTAATACAATCGCAGTAGTTGTAGAAGAGAATACATCTAGTTTGAAAATAGCTGCGAAAGGTGCATCAGCTTTTGTGATTGGTGCAGTTTTTATAACTTGATTATGAAGACCAGGGAATTGAATGTTAAATACTAAGTTTGCCAATGGACCATCCGGAGCAAATAAAGCTTTAATTGGTTTTAAATTAAAGATTGTTACAAATGCAGTTAAGAATACGAATGGAGACCAAGCATATAAAATTTGATTGAATGTATGAGATTCTTTTTCTTCTTGTTTTTCTTCTTTAGCAGAAGATTTTGGTTGCCAAACACGTAAGAATAATGTAAGAGCGACCATACTTACGACTGCTGCGAAAATATTAGTAAGTTCAGCGCCTAAGAAGTAAGTTACAAGGAACTGAGTAATCGCGAAAGAAACACCACTTACAAGAATACCTTGCCAAGTTTCTTTAATACCTTTAATTCCATCGACCATTGAAACAAGTAAGAATGGTAAAATAACGCTAATGAATGGCAAAATGTAAACTGCTTGACGACCGACAGTTAATGCATCTAGCCCAGTTAATTGTGCAGGTACTGTAACTGGAATACCCATAGCACCCATAGCACCACCAGCGATGTTAGCTACTAAACAAATACCTGCTGCTTTTAATGGATTAAAGCCCATACCTACAAGTAATGCAGCTGTAATAGCAACTGGAACACCGAAACCAGCTGCGCCTTCTAAGAAAGCACCGAAAGAATAAGCGATTAATAATACTTGTAAACGTTGATCATTTGTAATACTTGAAATGCTATCACGAATGACATTGAATTGTTCTGTTTTAACAGTTAATTTGTAAAGGAAGATAGCTGCGATAACGATAGTACAAATTGGATAAAATCCAGATAAAACCCCGAATCCGGCAGATGCTACTGCTGCAGTTGCAGGCATTTTATAAACAAATATTGCAAGGATAATAGCAACAATTACACTGTAAAGACCAGCGATGTAACCTTTCATTTTGAATCCCACTAAACAAATGATGAAGCAGAAAATTGGAAGTGCTGCGATTAGTGCAGATAACCAAATATTGTTTAATGGGTCATAAATTTGTGTCCAAGTACTCATAATAATGACAACTCCTATCTATTATATGTGAAGAAATTCACATTATTTGTGAAACTATTCACAATCAACTTACATGCTTAGTATATTCTCCTTCAACACTATTGTCAACGTAAAAAAGTATAATTATTCCATAATAGTGTTAAAAGTAAAATTTTGTTCATAAAGTAGACAAAAAGCGTACTCAAATCGATTTGAGTACGCTTTTATAAATTATTTGCATATTCTTTCATTTTTTCATATGTCATTGGTCCTACATGCTTATATTGAATGACACCTTTTGTATCAATAATAAAAGATGTTGGAATGCTGATGATTTGATATGCGGCACCTGCTTGTCCTTTCTGATCTAATAGGACGGGGAAAGTGTATTTGTTTTCTTCAAGAAATTGTTTTACATTACTCGGATCTTTTTCAGTAGCTGTTGCATTTACAGCGACAATTTCAATCCCTTTATCCTTTGTATCATGATAAAACTTTTCCATATCAGGCATTTCTATTTTGCACGGACCACACCAACTTGCCCAAAAGTTTAATATTACTTTTTTTCCTCTATAGTCTGTAAGATGAACTTCTTGACCATTTGTTGTTTCTAGGAGGAAATTAGGGGCGATATTACCAATTTCAGTTCCAATTGGAATGTTTGATTCTGAATTTATATCTTCTTTTTTGTCTAATAGGAAGTTATGGATAATAGTCCAGCCAATTGCGATACTAATGAAAATAACAATAAACCATTTTTTAATATTACATCCTCCTCCTTACTTAAATTTCCTTTTTATCGTAACAAAGAGGTTAAATATGGTCAAATTACTTTACGATAGGTTATCAATTATGGACGGTATTTTACAATATCATTACTGTACATTTCAGTAATGTGAAAATATAACAAAAAGGCTGATAAATCAACATTTGCAAGCAAAGTATTACTATCCCTTTGTTTTGCTTTTTCTTTATATCATATAGTATAATATTCAAAATCAGCAGGGGTTTTTTCCTGAACTGTGTGCTGATAAAAGGAGGAAAAATTTTTCAGCATTATAGGTTGATAAAGTTATGTCGTAACAGGAAATATAAGAACAGATATATAAATAAATAATAAGAAAATAAAAACGAAAATGAGGGGAACTTTATGAACCAAAATCAATTTGACTGTCGTATTTCAGAAGAAGACGTACAGATGTTAAGAGCATTAGCTCATCCACTTCGTCTACGTCTAGTAATGGAACTAATGCAACGTGGAACATGTAATGTAACACAATTACAAGAGGTATTAGAAATCCCACAATCAACTGTTTCACAGCATTTAACGAAATTAAAGCAAAATAAAGTAGTGCGCTTTGAGAGACGTGGGTTAGAAGTGTATTATCAAATTCATAACGATAAAGTAAGTGAAGTAGTAAAAACATTATTTTCTTAATTTTTGAATATTATGGAAGAAAGACGTGTGAAATATACGTCTTTTTTTATTTGAAGTAAATAATAATGGTAACGCTTGAGAGAGTAAATGTTAGTACGTGGGGGAAAAGACTACCGATCAAAGTGTTACTTTACGGAATATATTCCAAAGGGAAATGAAAAGATAGAAAGGAGTGTAATAAGTAAAAGGAGGAATAACAGTATGGATGTAAAACGTGTGAAACAGATATTATCTTCTTCAAGTAGAATTGATGTTACATATGAGGGAGTACCAGTATGGATTGAGAGCTGTGACGAGCAGAGGGGAATTGCTCAAGTGTATGATGTATCTAATCCTGAAGAAAGTGTTCACGTGGATGTGACAGCTTTAGAAGAGAAGTAATAGAAAAGACGCTTCTACTAGTAGAAGCGTCTTTTTGTGCGTTATTCCATCATACTCGCAACTTTTTTAGAGAAGAGCAGGAGTACAAGTCCTAAGACGATAACGATAATACCGATACTTGCAAATACTTCAAGGTATCCTAATGATTGTGTAAAGGAAGCAAGTTTACCAGCTAACCAGTTAGCCATACCCGTACCAGCTAACCATACCCCCATTAGTAATGATGCTAATTTTACAGGAGCGATTGCACTTACCATTGATAGACCGATTGGTGATAAGAATAACTCACCAATTGTATGGAAGAGATAAGTGATAACGATGAATAATAAGTTTGCTTTAACAGTTATATCAGCTTCATTACTTCCGGTTTTTAGAACTGCTAATGTTAAAACAAGGTAACCTATACCTAGTAGAATCATACCTAATGCCATTTTTGTTGGTACCTTTAAATCACCGCGTTTTGTTTTAGAAAGTTTTAACCATAGCATAGATACGAATGGTGCAAGTAGCACGATGAATGCTGGGTTAACTGATTGGAACCAAGATGTTGGAACTTCCCATCCAAAAATTGTACGATCAACAAATTTATTTGTATAAAGTGTTAGAGAACTACCAGCTTGTTCAAATCCTGCCCAGAAGAATACTACGAAACAAGTTAAAATTACAATTGCCCAAGTGCGATTTTTTTCTTGTTTTGTTAAAGGTTTCTTTTCGATTGTAGGTTGATTTTTTGATTTTTTACCAACAACTATTGTTCCTGCTTTACCAAGGTAACGAGGAGCTAATAAGTTGAAAACAATTTGTCCAATAATCATACCGATACAAGCTGCTAAGAATCCGTATTTATATCCCATAACAATAACGCCATCAACGCTTGTTTTAAAGAAATCTTCTGCTAAAAATCCACAAATAAGTGGAGCGAAGAAAGCGCCTACGTTAATACCCATATAGAAGATAGTAAATGCACTGTCACGACGTGAATCATTTTCACCATACAATTCACCTAACAGTGTAGAAATATTTGGTTTGAAGAATCCATTACCAATAACTAATAGTATTAATCCAAGGAATAGTCCTGTCTTTGTATTCATTGAGAATAGTACAAAGTTACCGATTGCCATAATAATTCCGCCGAGAGTAATGGCATGACGTCTTGTAATATAATGATCAGTTAGCCACCCGCCTATAATTGGCATGAAATATACCGCCGCTGTAAAAGTACCATATAATTGCACTGCGACTGCCTTATCAAATCCTAACCCGCCACTAACAGCAGCAGTTGTTAAATAAAGAACTAAAAGGCCGCGCATTCCATAATAACTAAATCTTTCCCACATTTCTGTTAAGAACAACAAATACAACCCTGGTGGATGTTTCTTTGGTGATTGTTGCTCTCCAGCTTTGTCTAATTTTAAAGCTGCATCCATTTTTGTTTCCCCCTAATCCTGTATAACGGATATTTATGTAATCATTTTAATTTACAAAATATTTAGAAGTCAATAGAATTATATGGAAATAGAAAGAAAATTTCTGAAATAATTCATTTTTTCTTCAACCGTTATTGTATTTTTCCCTGAAAACTATATAATAAGCGTTTTCAAATGTAGTATTTGAATTCTAAAAGAAAATAAAATAGTGATTAATCAGAAAATTTAGATTAAAATATTTATTCTGATATAAAGAAAATATATTTTATTTACTTTTATAATATAACATATTGGGAATAAAAATACAAAATGAAATAATATGACATTTCAGTGAAATACAAAAACCAGCTCCATAAAAGAAGGAGCTGGTTTTTGTATTATTTAATAAAGCGTTTTTCAATGTCATCTAGCATTAAGTTCGCAGCTATTACACCGCCAGCTGTATTCCAAATTACATCATCAACTTTATATACTTTATTGTTTTTAGAAGCATTTAAATTTTTGAATAGAGGGTCATTTATATAATCTTTCTCTAATTCAGAACCTTTTTTCTCATTACCTTTATCATATGTGAAATAGAAGATGATATCTCCATCCATTGCAGGGATACGCTCTTTAGACACATTACGTTCTGCAAAGTCATTTTTATTTTGATCACCAGGGCGTTTGAAACCAAGCTCTTTTAAAATAACGCCAGAGAATGTATCACCATGGTAAATACGAACATCACCAGGCATGAAGCGAACCATAGAGATTTCCTGATTTACTTGAGCCCCAAGTTTGCCTTTTAAGTCTTTTATACGTTTTTCGTAATCAGCTAAAACCTTTTGACCTTCTGTTTCTTTATTTACTGCTTTTGCATAAAGTTTGAAATTATCCTTCCATTCACCACGAAGTGTTTCTGAAAAGATAGTAGGAGCGATGCCTTTTAACTGCTCGTATACTTTTTCATGGCGAAGTTTGTTACCGATGATTAAGTCAGGTTTTAAAGAAGCGATTGTTTCCACATTAACTTGAAGCTCAGTACCGACAGTTTTTACATCTTTTAGTTTATCCTTTGTATGTGGATACCATGGGTTCCCCGTAGGTGCTTCAGCAGCGCCTACGGGCGTTACACCAAGGGCAAGTAAAGCTTCTGTTCCTTCATTTGTTAAGACAACGATGCGTTTGGGATTAGCAGGAACTTCTGTTTTACCCATTGCATGCTCTACAGTGATTATTTCTTTTTTAGTATCTTTTGTTGCTTCTTCTTTGCTATCTGTTTTTCCACAAGCGCTTAAAAGAAGTGAAAATGCTAGTAAAAATACAAATAATGTAAACGATTTCTTTTGCATGAAATTCATTATGTACCCCCTACATATTGAGAATTTTTTTCAATAGCAAGCATGATATTAAGCCCTTATCTTTTGATTGTCAATATATAAATTGAAAATAATTCTCATTGTCATTGACAATGAGAATTAAGTTGAAATACACTAACAACGTATCATTATACATTGAAGGGGAAACGCTGCATGTTATTAAAAACAAATCAAGCAAAATGGATTGGGTTACTTGTTGGAATCATTGCAGTCATTATTTGTATTTGGGGAAGTATTATTTTCGGATATACAAATACGAGTTGGAAATTAGCGCTAGATGCTTTTTTCCATTTTAATGGTTCAAATGAACATATTATTATTCAAAATGTGCGTTTGCCGAGGGCGTTAATTGCGGCTAGTGTAGGTGCTAGTTTAGCCATTGCGGGTTGTTTGATGCAAACTTTAACAAAGAACCCACTTGCCGCTCCGGATTTTATAGGATTAAATTCAGGTGCTGCTTTCTTCATAGTTGTAGCAATTGTGATTTTTTCCGTTACATCATTATCAGCTTTCACTTGGATTGCCTTTTTAGGAACGGCAGTTGCAGCAGTACTAGTATTTGCTTCTAGTTCTTTAGGAAAAGAAGGGACAACCCCGCTCAAGTTGACATTAGCAGGTGTAGCGATAAGCGCTTTATTTTCATCATTAACACAAGGTTTACTTGTATTAAATGAAAAAGCGCTTGAGGAAGTTTTGTTTTGGCTCGCTGGATCTGTACAAGGGAGAAAGTTAGAAATATTACAATCCGTATTCCCATACTTATTAGTAGGTTGGATTGCATCCCTTATGATGGCAGGGAAAGTAAATACATTGATGATGGGTGAAGATGTCGCAAAAGGGCTCGGACAACGAACTATTTTAATGAAATCATTAGTATTACTTATTATCGTACTGTTGTCAGGTGGCTCAGTTGCGGTTGCTGGTCCAATTGGATTTATTGGTATCGTTACTCCTCATTTTGCAAGAGCTCTTGTTGGGGTAGATCACAGGTGGATAGTACCGTATAGCGGGTTGCTAGGGGCCATACTATTAATATTTGCCGATATAGCGGCACGATATGTTATTATGCCACAAGAAGTACCAGTAGGCGTTATGACAGCATTTATCGGGGCCCCATTCTTTATTTATATTGCACGTAAGAGAGGGCTTAGCAAATGAAGAAGTATATTCCGTTTCGTATAGGAAAAGATGGGCTCTCGTTTTTAATGTATAAACGAGCTGTTCTAGTCTTATTAAGTTTACTAGCTATTTTAATAGGATTATTTTTTGCCAGTGCAGGTATGGGCGATATGAAAATTGCTCCTTATGATGTATGGCAAGCGATTACCGGAAATGGCGATGCGATGTCAAATATGGTTGTAAATAAGTTTCGTATGCCGCGTATTTTAATTGCTATTCTTGTAGGAATCGCGCTTGCTGTAGCGGGTTGTATTTTACAAGGGCTCGTTCGAAACCCACTTGCTTCTCCTGATATCATCGGAATTACAGGTGGAGCAAGTGTTGCAGTTGTACTATTTTTAGCTATATTTAGTGATAAAAACAATGCGCTAACAGTAAGCATTCATTATATGCCGCTAGCAGCCTTTGTTGGGGCAACGATTGTAGCGTTGTTTGTATATTTATTTGCATGGAGAAATGACGGATTATCACTGATTAGCCTTGTTTTAATTGGTGTTGGGTTTTGGGCATTAACGAAAGCAGCAACGACTTTATTTATGTTATTAGCACCTATTTATCAAGCGAGTCAAGCAAATGTATGGATTACAGGTACTGTTTACGGTTCTTCATGGCAAAATGTTATGGTACTAGCGCCGTGGGTTCTTATTTTAACGGTAATATCATTTATAGCGGCTAGACATTTAAATGCTCAAGAGCTAGGGGATGATATTGCAGTAGGACTTGGTATTCCTCTAACAAAGTCGCGCGTATTCATGTTACTACTTAGTACAGCTTTAATTGGTGGAGCAGTTGCCTTTGCTGGAGGAATTGGATTTATCGGTTTAATGGCACCTCATATTTCACGAAGATTAGTTGGGTCTTTATACGGTGCATTACTCCCAGTTGCGGCTATTGTCGGGGCAATTTTAGTACTTGCTGCAGATTTAATTGGGCGTACAATTTTCACACCGCTTGAAATTCCAGCAGGGGTATTTACATCAGCAATTGGTGCACCTTATTTTATTTATTTACTTTATAAAAGTCGGAATTCATAAAGGGAGATGAATATGCAAAAAGCATTGGAGACGAAACGCTTGAGGCTTTCTTATGGTGAAACAATTATTATTGATGAGTTGAATTTAGAAATTCCAAAAGGGGAAATTACAATCTTTATCGGTTCTAACGGTTGTGGAAAATCAACTTTATTACGTTCACTAGCTAGATTATTAAAGCCAACATCCGGTGACATTTTATTAGATAATCAAACGATTCAAAGTATGCAAACGAAGCAAATTGCTCGTCAAATGGCAATCTTACCGCAAGGGCCACAAGCGCCCGAAGGACTTACAGTATTGCAACTTGTAAAGCAAGGGCGATATCCATATCAAACATGGTTGAAGCAGTGGTCAGAAAAAGATGAGGAAATGGTACAAAAAGCGCTTGCTGCAACGGGTATGACAGAATTTGTTGAGCGTGATGTTCATGCCCTTTCAGGTGGACAACGTCAACGCGCTTGGATTGCAATGACTCTTGCACAAGATACAGATATTATTTTACTGGATGAGCCGACTACATATTTAGATATGACTCACCAAATTGAAGTGTTAGATTTATTATTTGAATTAAACGAAACAGAGCAAAGAACGATTGTTATGGTATTGCACGATTTGAATTTGGCATGCCGTTATGCAGCCAACATTGTAGCCATTCAAGATAAGCAAATATATGCACAAGGTAAACCAGAAGAAGTTGTTGATCAGAAGTTGGTTCGTGATGTATTCCGTATGGAGTGTCAAATAAGCACTGATCCGTTATTTGGGACACCACTCTGTATCCCGCATGGAAGAGGAAGACGTATAGTTAAAGAAGCTGTTCAGGCGATGAGATAACCAAAAAACGATGAGTGACTCATCGTTTTTTTATTTTTCACAAGAAAATAATAGAAAGAGGGGAATACGTAAGCGGCGTTCGTATTCTTCTTCACTCTGAAAACAGTTTCGATTTGGTGAAGCTTCTTTTAAGTTTGTAATTGTAAATCCTGCTTTTTGTAATAACGTGAAATATTGTTCCGTTGTACGATGGTATTTAATAACCTCTTGGTCAATCCATGGCTCAACTCGTTTCCCAGTTTTAAAATAATCATCGACGAGCCAGCTAGTTCTTTTACCATCCGTTCGCAAGCTTTCAAATGAAGATGTAATAACAGGGTGTTGAACGCTAAAGGTAAAAGTTCCATTTGGTTTTAAAGTTTGGTATACATTTTGAAAAATAATATCAAGATGTGCAATGTAATGTAAGGCGAGTCTAGATGTCACTAAATCGAAAGTAGAAGGAGGGTATGTATAGTCTTTGAGGTTTATAAAATGAACAGTGCCATTTATATTTTCTAGTTGTTTTCTAGCTTTTTCATACATAAGTTGAGAGCCTTCAATACCGGTGTAAGAGTGGCAACCATTTTCTAATAACTCGATACCAAACTGAGCGTCACCACAGCCTAAATCAAGAATTTGTTTTCCTTGTACATTACCAATGAGCTGAAAGAATGCTGGTTTTTCAATTGATTCATTCGGGCTATTTTCTCGATATTTTCGTTTCATATATTGTTCAAAAAATGATTCGTTATTATATACATCAGATTCTGTAAATGCCATGTTTGAAGCCCCCCTAAATATTTTTTTTATTCTATCAAATATGAAAAGTAAATGATAGATTTCTTGTAATGAATCATATATAATCTAGAATTGTAAGCGGTTTCTTTAAACTATTTTTCTATAATAAATTCTGAAAACGTGTTAAGCTAGTAGAGGGATTATTAGAACTATTAAGATAATAATCCGCTTACATGAACGATGGGAGGCTTCACGATGTCTAGTAAAACACTTGCAAAATTTTTAGAAGAAAATTTAGAGGATTTAAAATCAAAGGGGCTTTATAACGTAATTGATCCGCTTGAAAGTCCAAATGGACCGATTATTACAATTGGCGGAAAAGAATATATTAACTTATCTTCAAACAACTATCTTGGATTAGCGACTGATAATCGCTTACAAGAAGCAGGAATTGGTGCAATTCATAAGTACGGTGTTGGGGCAGGAGCTGTTCGCACAATTAATGGTACTTTAGATTTGCATATTAAATTAGAAGAAACAATTGCAAAGTTTAAACATACAGAAGCAGCAATTGCTTATCAATCAGGATTTAACTGTAATATGGCAGCGATTTCAGCTGTTATGGATAAAAATGATGCAATTCTTTCAGATGAATTAAACCACGCATCCATTATTGATGGTAGTCGTCTATCAAGAGCGAAAATCATCGTTTATAAGCATTCTGATATGGAAGATTTACGCAAAAAAGCAATTGAGGCAAAAGAATCAGGTCTTTACAATAAATTAATGGTTATTACAGATGGTGTTTTCTCAATGGATGGAGATATTGCGAAATTACCAGAAATTGTTGAAATTGCAGAAGAGTTGGATTTAATGACATATGTAGATGATGCACACGGTTCAGGTGTACTTGGTAAAGGTGCAGGCACTGTAAAACATTTCGGCCTTTCTGATAAAGTTGATTTCCAAATTGGTACATTATCAAAAGCAATTGGGGTAATTGGTGGATATGTAGCTGGGAAACAAAACTTAATTGATTGGTTAAAAGTGCGTTCACGTCCATTCTTATTCTCAACAGCTTTAACACCAGCGGATGCAGCTGCTTGTATGAGATCAATTGAAATCTTAATGGAAAGCACAGAGTTGCACGATCGTTTATGGGAAAATGGTCGCTATTTAAAACAAGGGTTAAAAGAACTTGGCTTTAACATTGGAGAAAGCGAAACACCAATTACACCTTGTATTATTGGTGACGAAGTATTAACACAAGAATTTAGTAAACGTCTAAATGAAGAAGGCGTATACGCAAAATCTATCGTGTTCCCAACTGTAGCAAAAGGAACAGGACGCGTTCGTAATATGCCTACAGCAGCTCATACGAAAGAAATGTTAGATGAAGCAATTCGTAAGTATGAAAAAGTAGGGAAAGAAATGGGAATCATTTAAGTAACGGCATCTTTTGAATAGCTTGCAAATGAGGAGTGGGGAAAATGAAAAAAATTCTAGTAACCGGTTCTTTAGGGCAAATTGGTTCTGAACTTGTAATGAAACTTCGTGATGTATACGGTGCATCAAATGTTATTGCAACAGATATTCGTGAAACCGATAGCGATGTAGTAAAGTCAGGTCCATTTGAAACGTTAGATGTAACAGATGGACAAAAGTTACATGATATTGCAAAGCGTAATGAAGTGGATACAGTTATTCATTTAGCGGCTTTACTTTCAGCAACAGCAGAAAAAAATCCGTTATTTGCTTGGAATTTAAATATGGGCGGACTTGTAAATGCATTAGAAGCAGCACGTGAATTAAACTGTAAGTTTTTCACGCCAAGTTCTATCGGTGCATTCGGTCCATCAACGCCAAAAGATAATACACCACAAGATACAATTCAGCGTCCTACTACGATGTATGGGGTAAACAAAGTAGCAGGAGAATTACTATGTGATTATTATCATCAAAAGTTTGGCGTTGATACGCGCGGCGTACGTTTCCCAGGTTTAATTTCTTATGTAGCTCCTCCAGGTGGCGGAACGACTGATTATGCAGTTGAAATTTATTATGAGGCGATTAAAAAAGGAGCATACACCTCATACATTGCAGAAGGAACATACATGGATATGATGTATATGCCGGATGCTTTGCAAGCGATCATTTCATTAATGGAAGCTGATCCAAGTAAACTAGTGCATAGAAATGCGTTCAACATTACAGCAATGAGCTTTGAGCCAGAGCAAATCGCAGCATCAATTCGTAAACACATCCCGAACTTTACAATGGATTACGCAGTAGACCCAGCTCGTCAAACAATCGCTGAAAGTTGGCCAAACTCTATTGACGCAACAGCAGCAATGAAAGAGTGGGGCTTTAAAGCAGAATATGATTTAGACAAAATGACAACTGATATGCTGGCTAAGTTAAAAAAAAAGCTTACAGCTGAGTTAGTGATGAATTAATAGGAAGAGCCGATTCTTAGGAATTGGCTCTTCGTTCTTTTTGAGAGAGGAGAAAAGAGCAACATGCAAAGAGTTGATGTCGTATATGCACTAATACATGACGAAAAAAGAGATAAAATATTAATGGTACATAATGTAGAACAAAATGTTTGGTCACTACCAGGCGGGGCTGTTGAAAAAGGCGAAACATTAAAGCAAGCACTAGTAAGAGAAGTGAAAGAAGAGACAGGGTTAACAGCTGAGCCAGGAGGACTTGTTGCGATCAATGAAAAATTCTTTGAAGAATCAGGGAATCATGCGCTATTTTTTACATTCCAAGTAAATGTAGTAACAGGTGAACTTTGTGCAGAAGATGAAGGAGAAATTTCAGCAATTGAGTGGGTGGATAGAAAAATCGCGAATGAGCGATTCCCATACTACGATGGAGGGTTCGAATTATTATTAGAAGTAGCCATTCCATACAAGTTTCAACCAGAAACAAAGTAAGTGAATAAAGAAAAAGGAGCCAAATGAGCTCCTTTTTTCTATTCAATCGTTTTCAGTAATAGCTTCTTCAATAGTGGTTTAATCTTCAGGCGTAAATCCTCAGCATGATTTGCAACTAGGAAGTGATGATTATAAATGTTTTTCATTAGTTGATAAGTGGCTTCTTTCGCTTCGCCTTCTTCAATAAAGATTCCAATTACTTCCATTCCGCTTTTACGAGCAAGTTTGACAGCTTCATGTGTATCTAAAATTCCGTCTTGTTGATAGTCTAGTGCAGAAGGTTCACCATCTGTAAAGACAAGTAAGAATTTATGCTTTTCTGGTCTTTTCGCAAGCTTTTCAGAAACGATACGAATAATATATCCGTCGCGGTTATCTTCTTCTTCACGAAGCTGCATAATTTCTGGACCGACGTTTGGTAACGTTGAGTTTTTATACGTCACAACCTCATGGATAACGTTCGGTTTATCTTCAGGTTTAGCACTAGAAGCATCTTCCCAAAATCCGCTAATAGCGTGCGGGATTTTTAAAGATTTTAAAGCTTCATGGAATAGTACAACACTCTTTTTCGTTTCTTCCATTTTGTTATACATAGAGCCGGAGCAGTCAACTAATAGTTGGAATGCAACGTCAAGTTCTTGAGATTCTTGTCCCTTTTTATAAAACATGCGTGGCTGTTTTTCTGTATAAATACGAAGGAATTTCTTACGAAGTCTTCCGTAATATTTATCACTATTTGCATTCGTTTTGTTTTCAATCGTTTTTTCGATAATTTTCTTTAATTCTTTTACATCTTTATTAACGACTGATTTGATGACTTGGTAATCTTTTTTCTCATCAGGATTTGGTTTACGAGCTTCTTTAAACGTATGAGAGGCACCGACATTATACTTACCGTATACGCCTTCGTTTTGACTAGAAGCGTGAGATGCTCTTGCTTCTTCTGTATCAGCACCATCGAAGTTAGATTGCGTACTTTTTTGAGAAGTACCTTGTACAGAACCAAGTGCTTGATCACCATCTTCTGATTCGCGTGCAGTATCACCCATCATGTTTGTTTTTGTGCCGCTTTCTAATTCGAAGCGTAAAAAGTTCTCGTTTTCGTTATTTTTATTTTCACGATGCCATGTAGAGAAACTTTCATCCATTTTGTTCTTATTATCGTCATCATCTATGAGCTGCGTATCATCATTTGCTAATTCTTCGACGCGGCAGTTCTTTTCATCTGCAATAACAGATAAATAAAGCGGAGCATGTCCGAAATAGTTGTTAATCATGTCAGTTTCAAGAAGATTCTCTAGGCGATAACGAATTTTTTCAACAACATACATAATATCTTCCGTATTACGAGCTTGGAATGTTTCATGTAAAATCGTTTCAATTTGCTCAAAATATTCATTATTAAACATTTCATATTTATCGCTCGTTAATGAAAGATAGCATAGACAAAATAGACGATCACCATGATAGTTACGAACACGATTTATTTCATTTTGTGAGCTAAAGTAATTGCGGTACATTTCTTTTCGGCGCTTAAAAATATGCTTTGTGCCAGGACGTAAACATTTGACGATTTCCTCGACACGTAAATCTTCTAATAGAACAAATAATTGTGTTAAAAACTTTTTTAGAGGAGATTCTTGTAATTCGATTGCGTAAGAGCGAATTAAAGTCATGTCCGAGTAATGTTTATTGCCAAGTGCTTTTAAAAACACTTCGCTTTTTAATCCGATTACTGTATCCTCTTCTTTGCGATCATCCCAAAAGTGACTAATGACAACCTTTTTTTCAATTTCGTCGTAGTATGCTTTGTAGCCATACTCAAGATAGGCATCGTCTTCTTTTAGAAGGGCATACATTAAGTTTTCCATTTGCAAAAACAGCGACGCATCAATTTTTTTGTCACTAAAAATTTGTCTCATGAATTATCCCTCAAAGAAATAACTTTCTGCTAATTCACGGACAGTCATTTGTTCTGTTTCATCATTTAATTTTGCGATAATGCTACGTTCAATTGCACGCATAACAGGAATATATACACCTAAATCACATGCGTCGATAATACCACGAATACTCGCTGCTTCTTCACTTACACGTCCATCACGAGCTAAAGGCATAAGGTCGCTTGCAAATGCAACGAACTTTTCAATTGTTGCAGTATCTTTTAATTTTGATTCTGCTAATAATAGTTCTTTTAATGTATCACCTTGAATGTAAGGAACTTCAATAATAACGAAACGGTTTTTTAATGCTTCGTTTAGTTCACTTGTCCCAACATAACCTTCGTTAATCGCAGCAATTACGCGATATTCGTTATCACCGTATACAACTTCTTGTGTAAATGGGTTTGTAATCATTTTACGGTAATCTAACGCACCGTGAAGAAGTGGTAATGTTTCAGGTTTTGCCATATTGATTTCATCAATATATAGGAAATGACCGCTCTTCATTGCCTTCATAAGAGGACCGTTAACGAATGTAACTTCAGATGCGCCGTCTTTTGTTTGTAATGTGTTGTATCCTAAAATACCTTCTACATCTAAGTCGACAGAACAGTTAATGCTATGCATTGGTTTTTGGAATAAAGAAGAAAGAGTTTCCGCTAGTACTGTTTTACCACTACCAGTCGGTCCTTTTAATAGAATATTTTTACCAAGTAAAAGTGCTGTAATTGCATCCTCAATAATGCTGTTATCAGATGCTTTATATATTTTACTTCCAATTAAATGTGCATTTTCGCCAGCTTTTTGTTTATTCTTTTCGTGAATTGCTGAAAGCTGTTGTTTTAAATCAGCATGTATATGAAATTGTTCTAACATGTATTTCCCACCTAACATTATTTTCATAAAGTAATACATCTTATGATAACTTGTTTTAATATGGTATGCAAAGAAAAGGAGAGAGGGGAAATGTAAAAGAAAAAGCAATCAATATTATATTGATTGCTTATAGTAAAGGAGAAATGAGTCGCATGAAAGACTCTAATATTCGTTTTTTTATACTTCTTTTTTGGAAAGAGTTCCATTTAATTTCAGTGGAATGCTTAAAGTCTTCTTCAAAATCGTGCTTAATATCATGAACGGTTTCTGATTCATAAAGTACACTAATAATTTCATAATTTAATTCAAAGCTACGCACATCCATATTTGCTGTTCCAATTGTTGCGATCTTATCATCAACGAGTACAATTTTCGCATGCATAAAACCATCTTTATAACTGTAAATGGAAGCACCAGCTTTTAAAAGTGGAGTGAAATAGGATTGAGATGCTTGATCACTAATAATGCTATCACTTTTACCCGGATATAAAATGCGTACATCTATGCCGGATATTGCACTTAAGCGTAATAATGTTAAAGTTTCTTGATCTGGAATAAAGTATGGTGTAGCGATCCAAATAGATTTTTTGGCAGAGCCCATAACAGCTAGTAATGTATTACGAATACTTTTATCATCGGAGCTTGGTCCACTTGCTACAATTTGAACAGCACCTTCTGCATTCGAAATTTCTTTACCAGGGAAGTATTGTCTATTCATAAATTGATCCCAAGAATACGTATTCAAACCACTAGAGGCATAAAGCCAATCTTCTAGAAAGATTGCTTGTAATTTATATAATGCTTTTCCTTCTATTTTTAAATGACTATCACGCCAAACGGGAAATTTCTTTGAACGGCCGAGATATTCGTCACCGACGTTGAGTCCTCCAGTAAACCCAATTTCTCCATCTACAATAACAATTTTACGATGGTTACGATAATTGACCGTTTCAAGTAACCAAGCTGAAAAAATAGGGTCAAATTCTACAATTTCAATTCCAGCTTCTTTCATAGGCTGTAAAAATCGTCTTCTTAACGTGTTACTTCCGAGTCCATCATAAAGGAAGCGTACAATAACACCGTCTTTTGCTTTTTTTATTAAAGCATCTCGAACTTTTGTACCGATCTCATCAGATTTATAAATATAGTATTGAATATGTATATGATGTTTTGCATGCTCGATGGCTTGTAGAATTTCTGAAAATGTTTGATCTCCGTTTGTTAAAAGTTTTGTAGTCGTTCTATCTGCGGCAGGACCGCCTCCGAATTTTTGTACGACTTCTGTTAAATGTGTAGAACGCTCACTTAATGGAACTGTGAGTGATAATTCTAGTCGTCTTCCTTCTAAAATTTCACGGAATAATTTTCTTTGTTCTTCTGAACGATGGAGATGTTTTTTTCTTCTCCAACGGCTACGCCCGAAAACGGAGTATAAAAGCACACCTACAAAAGGGAGAAGTACTAATACTAAAAACCATGCTAAGGTGCTTTGAGGAGACCTGTTTTCGATAAAAATAACGAATGAAATTCCTATGATTGTGATGGACCACAGAGCACCGACAAATGTATATACCGAAATATACGATGTATTTATCAAGAAAAGAACGATAGATACGACTGTAAATATTAATAATAATTGAACGATAGGTTTCTTCATTTCTATAAAATTCCTCTAATCTTTCTGAAATATAGACTTCTTATATAAAAGGTGTAATCCGACATTCTTATTATAAAGTGTTTTGTTTTTTTTACAAAATATAGACATTTTCCCCATGCTTTCCGCATTTGTCCTACATACAGTATATTGTTACGTTTTTATATAGAAAAGGGGATGAATAAAGTTTACAGCCGTCCAGTTGGAGGCTCCGGATGTTCCCCATTTTTTAGAAGAGGATTCTTTCCTGCATTTGGTTATAGCGGATATTGTTATCCATAGTATACGGATTATCAACACTATCCTTACTATTCATACAACACATATTAAAATAAGGAAATTGAAAAGGAGAGGAAGTAAAATGAACTATATAGGAAATGATGGCGGATATTATCGTAATCATCATGGGGGTGGAGGGCATCATCATCATCATGGCGGACATAATTATCACGGAGGACACAACCATTATGATCACCACCATCATCACGGTGGTGGATGGGGCTGGGGTGGCGGCTCGTGGGGAGGAGGAGGATTTTTTCCAGGAAGCTTTGCAGGTGGAGTATTAGGAGGGCTTACGGCTGGAGCATTAACAAGTACAGCTAGTGGTGGATATTATCCAGCGCCATATCCGGTAACTTATCCTGCACCGTACCCAACAACATATCCAGTTTATCAGCAAACATCGTACCCGCATTATTAGACTAAAAAAGAGGATATCCTCTTTTTTAGTCTAATAATGTATTTATTTAAAAAAACTTCCAAAAATAAGGTGGAAATATGTTAATATTTTATTATTGTAATTCAAAAATAAATACCGATATAAATCCACACACGTAATATTTATAAATGGGTATATTTTTATGTTTTAATATTAATTTTGCTATTTGTAGGTAGTTAGATTTATACCTCAATGATTCATGAAAGCATAGGGTTAGGTGATAGGCAGCTAATAAGTAGTAGGGAACGGAAAGTGGTAGGGGTTAAATTTTCACTTTATAAATGAATAGAATGTAAGAAGAATATTGTATAATAAGGTCTGATAATCAGAGAGGAAAGAACTCTCTAATATAATTAAAATAGCACTATATTGCTTTTTCTTATAAATAATATTATGTTATTTTAATCGGCCTATTTTTAAAAAATTGTGATTAATGTAAAGGCATATTAGTTAGAGAATGAAATATCTCTATTTCTATGAAGAGAAACAAGTTGTGTTTTAGCCAGATAGGAAGCAAGGAGAGGTGCGCATGCTAGAACAAAGAGGTCATGCATTATATGACTCTTCATTGCGAGATTTAAAATTAGCATTAGATGAGTCTTCAATTGTTGCTATTACAGATCGAAATGGTCTTATTACATATGTAAATGATAAATTTTGTAAAATCTCAAAATATAAAAGAGAAGAGTTAATCGGAAAAGATCATCGCATTTTGAATTCGGGATACCATCCGAAAGCATTTTTTAAAAATTTATGGAAACGTATTTTGAGTGGAAAAGTCTGGACAGGTGAAATTCGAAATCAAGCAAAAGATGGCACATATTATTGGGTTAAAACAACAATTGTTCCATTTTTAAATGAAACAGGAGAACCTTATCAATTTATTGCGATTCGAAATGATATTAGTAGTAGGAAAGCGACGGAAGAACGGTTACGATTAAGTGAAAGTCGCTATAGGGAACTTGCTTACCATGATGCTTTAACGAGTTTACCAAATCGTTTGCAGTTAATAACGACTGTAAATGAGATGATTGCAGAGAAGCAAGAGTTTGGCATGATTTACTTTGATTTAGATCGTTTTAAATTAGTAAATGATACGTTAGGTCATATGATAGGAGATTTACTTTTAAGTGAGGTGGCCTTACGGTTACATTATGTGTTAGGAGAGAAAGATGTTCTAGCTAGGCTTGGTGGAGACGAATTTGTTCTACTAACAAAAAATCATACACAAGATGAGATGAGACAATTAGCGACATCCGTATTGTCGTGCTTTCAAGCACCATTTATGCTTGAAGGTCATGAAGTATATATTTCTGCTAGCTTAGGACTATGCTCATATCCACAAGATGGAAAAGATGTTGAAACATTATTGAAAAATTCGGATTTAGCCATGTATAGTGCAAAGGAGCAAGGAAGAAATGCAGCGTGCTTCTTTACAGATGAATTACGTGCGAAAATAAACCGTAGAATGAAAATAGAGTTTGCTTTGCAAAAAGCAATTCGTGACGAAGAATTAAAAGTGGTATTACAGCCGATTATTGATTTGAAAACAAAGAAATGTACTGGTGTTGAGGCTTTAGTACGTTGTACGACAGAAGAAGGTTCTATTTCACCAAGTGAATTTATCCCTGTAGCTGAAGAGTGTGGGCTTATTATAAAACTAGGAGACTGGGTATTAGAAAAGTCATGTCGATTGTTTAAAACATTACCAGAGTATCAAGAAGGGCTGAGATTATCTGTTAATTTATCAATACAGCAATTGATGCAAAAGCGTTTTATTTTATCTGTTCGTAGTATATTAAAGCGAACTGGATTTCCACCGAATCGTTTAATATTAGAAATAACAGAAAGTATAGCTGTACGCCATTTTGATTATATTATCGCTACATTACAAGAATTAAGAAGTATGGGAGTTTTAATCGCCTTAGACGATTTCGGAACAGGCTATTCTTCATTATATTATTTAAAACAACTCCCACTTGATATTGTAAAAATCGATCGTAATTTTATTCGGGAGTTTCATTATGATCACGCACAACCAGAGAGAACGATTGTGAAATCCGTTACTGAAATTGCTCATAGTTTAAATTTAGCAGTAGTTGCTGAAGGGGGAGAAACGGTAGAACAAGAAAGCTTATTGAAATCAATGGGGTGTGATTATGTACAGGGGTTTTATTATGCAAAACATTTAACGGTAGGAGAGCTAAAAGAAAAGTTAATAAACGATTTTTAATAAAAAAAGAGAAGCGGAAAGCTTCTCTTTTTTATTAGTTTTTTTGTGGATTTTTCATTAAAACTGGATAAAGAATAAGACCTACTACAAACAAACCAATTCCTAAGAAGAACGTTTTTAAATCAGCAGTTCCTGTTTTAATCACCCAAATGGAATATAAAAATGCTAATGCAGTAATGATTCCATCTTTTACTCGAGATCCAGGCATTATGTCATACGTTTCTCCCGTAATAACTAATTTTAATTGGTACAAGGTAGAAACAAGGTACGGAATTAAATATGCTAATGTTGCTACAACAATAGCGAAATTATATGCTTCTGAAACAGTACCAGAAATTGTTGAAAACAAGAAAATTTGTGTCATCACATTTGTAATAAATAATGATTTTGAAGGACTTCCTTTTTTATTCGTTTTTCCGAAAACCTTAGGGAAAAGTCCATTTTTTGCTGCTTGGTAAGGCACTTCTGAGCTAACAACGATCCAGCCTACAGTAGATCCAAATAAAGATACGAGCGCAAGTAGTGCCATTATATAAGCACCTTTAGTACCAATTGCTAAATTTAATGCATCTACTAATGGCTTTTGAGACTCTTTTAAAGCATCTTGTGGAAGAGCTCCCATTGTAAGTAGAGTAATTGACATGTAAATAAGAAGAGCGATAATTAATCCGAAAATGGTAGCTTTTTTTACATCGCGCTGAGATTTTGCACGGTTAGAAAGCATTACAGCAGATTCAATACCGATAAATGCCCAAAGTGTTGCGATAGCAGCTGAGTTGATTTGTCCACCTAACGAAATTGATTGTCCTGCTTCATTCATAAATGTTTGACCGTCTCCGAAATTAGAGGCATTGAAAATGAATAATGTGATTACAATAAACATTGTAAATCCGATAATCTTTGCAATAGTAGCAAGAAGATTCATATTTCCAGCGCGGTCAATATTTTGAGAAAGAATATATTGAATTCCCCATAACATAAGGCTACATACGAGGAAAGTTAATCCTTTTCCGAGTTCTAGTGAAAATCCGTTCGTTGAAAAGAGAATTTGCTTACTTTGTAAAACTGGAAAGAATGTTGATAAATATCCAGCAAAGGAAATAATAACAGATGCTGTTGCAGCCCAGTTCGCAGCCCAATAGCCCCATGCCATACTGTACCCTGCAACTTTCCCTGCTTTTTTTGAAGGAAACATTGCTTGAGCGTAACTTTGTGGTCCTGCTTTTAATTCTGGTTTTCGGATTGCTAAATTTCCAAATACGAGTGCAATCATAAATACGCCAAGTCCTGTAATACTCCATGCAAGTGTAGAACCCATTGGACCTGATACTTGTGCTAAATTTGCTGGGAGCATAAATACGCCACCGCCAACCATATTTCCAATCACAAAAGCTGTTAAAATCCATAATCCCCATTTTTTCGTTTCCATTTTTGTTAACTCCTTTGTAGTAAGTTTTGCTTAAACATCATTTTTTACTAGCTTTTTGGCAATAAAAAAAGAGCCATGTAGATAAAAAATACCTACATGGCTCTTCGCTTAACGTAGGTACAACGGGAATAACCCTTGTACCTACGCGTAATTTTTCCGCTAGGTTTCAAGGGTTACGTATGATGATGATGTTTTTGTGCAAATGTAACTACAATTGTTGTATAAGTAAGCATAGTTCTTTGCTCCCTTTCTCCTCTGATTTTGAAGTTAGTATACTACATGTTTTTTTGAATGAAAAGAAAAATATAAAAAATTTTATAAAAATACGTTTTAGAGATTAAATATTTACCTGTATTTTTCCTATACTGGAAAATAAGTGAGAGATTGGCAGAAGAGTGTAGCATGGTATAATACATATAGAATTAGAAGGTGACAAGGGGCTATTGTAGATGATGAGTAAGTATGAACAAATTTATACAGCAATCAGCAAGTCTATTGATAATAAACAATTAAAAGAGGGATGCAAAATCCCATCAGAAACTGAATTAATGAAGCAATATGAAGCAAGTCGAGGTACGGTAAGAAAAGCTGTAGATTTATTACAAGAGCGTGGATATGTTCAAAAAATACATGGAAAAGGTGTTTTTGTTTTAAAGCGAAAAAACATTGAATTCAACTTTGGTGGTATTGTAAGTTTCCAAGAAGAAAATGAACGTTTAGGACGCCATTGTATTACAGAAGTCGTGGAAATGGAGAAAGTAAAAGCGACAAAAGAGGTTGCAAAGTTATTAAATGTGAAAGAGAAAACAGAAATAGATCATATTAAACGCGTACGAAATATTGATGGAGAAAAAGTAATTTTGGATATCAATCATTTTGTATCGGAATATATTCCTGGATTAACGAGTGAAATTGCAGCGGAGTCCATTTATAAATACATTGAGAAAGAACTAGGTCTTCATATTAGTTACTCACAGAGGGTAATTGAAGTGCAGCCATGTACAGAGGACGATAGAAAGTATTTAGATTTAAATGGAACAGACTATGTTGTCGTTGTGAAAAACTTTACGCATTTTTATGATGGAAGTCAGTTCGAATATACGGAATCACGCCACCGTCTAGATATTTTTCATTTTTCGGATGTGGCACGGAGGAAGTAAAGAGATGGAACAAACTATTGTTTCATCTCTTTTTTTATAAAAAAACATAAACTCGTATATACGAGTGTTGACTAACTTATATATACGAGTTAATATGTAATTGTAAACGGTATCAAAAAAAGAAAAGAGGGACGGGAATATGGGGAAAGACTATCGTAAAACAGCAGAGGAAGTGTTGCAGTATATTGGTGGGAAAGACAATATTGAACAAGCTGCGCACTGTGTAACGAGACTCCGTATCGCTTTAAAAGATGAAAGTAAAATAGATAACGATAAATTGCAGTCTGTTTCATTAGTGAAGGGAGCGTTTCATAACGCTGGGGTATTTCAAATTGTAATCGGTCCAGGAGATGTTGATCGAGTATATGCCGAATTGATAATGCTTGCAGGTATGAAGGAAGCGACAGTAGCTGACGTGAAAGATTCCGGAAATCAAAAGTTAAATCCAGCTCAAAAGTTTGTAAAAGTATTTTCAGATGTATTTATGCCGATATTACCAGCAATCGTAACAGCTGGTTTACTAATGGGAATTAACAATCTATTAGGGGCGAAGGACTTATTTTTTGAAGGTAAAAATTTATTAGATGTATATCCAAACTTAAGTGGGCTTTGGGATTTAATTAATATGATGGCGAATACAGCATTCGTATTCTTACCAGCACTTGTCGGTTGGTCAGCAACGAAGCGTTTTGGTGGCAGTCCAATATTAGGGATTGTTATGGGATTAATGCTTGTGCATCCGGCCTTATTAAACGCGTGGGATTATGGAAAAGCAGCGACTGGTTTAGATGGACAAAAGATTGAGTACTTCGATATTTTAGGATTATTTCAAATTGAAAAGGTAGGGTATCAAGGTCAAATCTTACCGGTTTTAGTAGCAGCATTCATATTAAGTAAAGTGGAAATCTTCTTAAAGAAACATGTACCAAATGCAATTCAATTATTAGTTGTACCAATTACAACGATTGTCGTAACAGGTGTGTTAGCATTAGGAATTATTGGTCCAGTTACACGTCATATTGGAGATTTATTAACAGCTGGATTAGTAGGTGTATATGAAACAGTACCAGTAGTTGGAGCAATATTGTTTGGAGCATTATATGCACCGCTAGTAATTACAGGTATGCATCATATGTTTATTGCTATCGACTTACAATTAATTGCACAGCACGGTGGTACATTCATTTGGCCAATGATTGCTCTTTCTAACATTGCACAAGGTAGTGCGGCACTTGCGATGTTCTGGATTTCTAAAAATCAAAATGATAAAAGTATGGCATCGACATCAGCAATTTCAGCGTACTTCGGTATTACAGAGCCAGCGATGTTCGGTGTGAATTTACGAAATAAATTCCCGTTCTATGCAGCGATTATTGGCTCTGCTATAGCGGCGATATTCATTACATTAAATGGTGTATTGGCACCGGCTATCGGAATTGGCGGATTACCAGCATTTATTTCTATCATTCCGAAATCGATTCCAATGTTTATTGTCGGAATGATTATCGCGGTTGTAATCCCATTTACGTTAACGTGGTTATTTGCCAAACGAGTAAAACAGAAGTAGGAGGAAGTTAAACATGAAGGATTGGCATAAAAGTGTAGTTTATCAAATTTATCCGAAGAGCTTTAATAGCTATTACAATAAAGAAACCGGTGATATAAAAGGGGTTACAGAGAAACTAGATTATTTAAAAGAACTCGGAGTAGATTATATTTGGTTAACACCGATATACCAATCACCACAAAATGATAATGGATACGATGTAAGTGATTACTACAGTATTGATCCATCTTACGGAACGATGGAAGAGTTTGAAGAGCTTTTAGAAGAAGCAAAGGCACGTAATATTGAAATTATGCTTGATATCGTTGTAAATCATAGTTCGACGGAGCATAAGTGGTTTAAGAAAGCGAAGGAAGATAAAAATAGTCCATATCGTAATTACTATATTTGGCGTGATGAAAAAAATAATTGGCAATCTAAGTTTGGTGGATCTGCTTGGAAATATGATGAGAAGACAGAGCAATATTTTTTACATCTATTTGATGAAACACAAGCTGATTTAAATTGGGAAAATGAAAAACTTCGTGAAGAAGTATATGATATGATGCGTTTTTGGCTGGATAAAGGGGTAACTGGATTCCGCCTTGATGTTATTAACTTAATTTCAAAAGACCAACGTTTCTTAAGCGATGACGGAAGTACTGCGACAAGTGATGGACGTAAATATTATACGGATGGTCCGCGTGTTCATGAATATTTACAAGAGATGAATCGAAATGTATTTGAAGGGAAAGAGGTAATTACAGTAGGAGAAATGTCATCTACGACAATTGATAATTGCATTAAATATTCAAACCCTGGTCGTAATGAACTAAGCATGACGTTTAGTTTCCATCATTTAAAAGTAGATTATCCGAATGGTGATAAGTGGACGAAAGCTGAGTTTGATTTTATTAAATTAAAAGAAATTATGTCCAATTGGCAAATTGAAATGCAAAAGGGCGGAGGATGGAATGCGTTATTCTGGTGTAATCATGACCAGCCCCGCATTGTGTCACGTTTTGGTAACGATGGGAAATACCGAAATGAATCTGCTAAGATGTTAGCGACAGCTATGCATATGTTGCAAGGAACACCTTACATTTATCAGGGTGAAGAAATTGGTATGACGAATCCTAACTTCCATTCTATTGAGCAATATCGTGATGTGGAATCTTTAAATATATATGATATAAAGCAGAAAGAAGGTTTATTAAAAGAAGAGATTATAGAGATTTTAAAACAAAAATCTCGTGATAATTCGCGTACTCCAATGCAGTGGAATGAAGAGGTAAATAGTGGTTTTACAACGAATACACCGTGGATTTCCGTAGCTGAAAATTATAAAGAAATTAATGTGGAAAACGCATTAAATGATAAAGAATCTGTATTTTATCATTATAAAAAGTTAATTGAACTTCGAAAAACATATGATGTCATTACAGAAGGGAAATATGATGTTTTAGATAAGAATCATCCTAAGATTTGGGCATATACACGCACTGTAAATAATGAATTATTACTTGTTATAAATAACTTCTATGGAGAAGAAATAACATATTCTGCACCAGTTCATGTTCAATTAGATAGAATGAAACAAGAAGTATTATTATCAAATTATAAAGATTCAAGCAAGGATATTACAAATCTTAATTTAAGACCCTATGAATCAATTGTATATCGATATACGAAATAAAAGGTTGTATGCCCAAGTGGCATACAACCTTTTTATTTTAAGACACCACTATATAAAATATTTACTTCTACTTCTGGTTTAAACTTCACTTTTGCATAATCTTTATTCCAATTTTTTTTCTTCCATAAATCAGGGTGATAAGCGATAAGATGTCTTCCAATACCGAAAGCATCACAATTAGCTTTTCCGTTATCTTTTTAGCTTCTTTCGTGAGCTGTTTAGACAATTCTTTATTTAGTTTTTTTCTTTCTCCCATTTTTTCGGTTAATAACACGAATAAAACAGCTTGTTTCAGGGGTAAATGTCCAGTTAATTTGTCTTTATTAAATAAAGCTAATCTTGCCTCTCTTAATGGTTCTTGATCCCAACAGCCAGAAAGGAGTGAACTAACACATAAGATTGCACTTAATTTAATTATTTTTTTGTGCATATTGTGCCTCTTTCTTATTTCTGAGTAAGGAATAAAGAAGAAATAAAAAAGGTAAGATTACTATAAAAATATAGGTGAATTTATCAGTAAATTGTGCAAGTACTTTTAATTCTTCCGGTGTATCTACAAATAAAGCGATACTAAACGAAATGATTCCAACAATGGGAACAGCTTTTTTATGATTTCCAAGATTGAATATATGCCCAACTCCTATTGAAGCAGCGCAGTAATAACTCGAAAATCAATTCCATTAAGAGTGCCTCAAAAATCGGAGGGAGTGGTACTTTTTCTAATGAAGCTTTAATTGTATAAACGAGTTCGAGTGGCAATACATCAGGATGAAAGGCGACAGTTGCGATATATATAGCTGGTAAGAGAAAAGCGATTAAGAAACTTACTAAGCGAATCATTCGTACGAAAGAGCCGACAATCCAGCGATTATTATAGTCATCAGGTGATTGATAAAAAGCAAATAATGTAACGGGAACGATAAGTGCTGTTGGATCTCCATGTGATAAAATAGTAACTCGTCCCTCCATTAAATTAGCAGCAGTTCTATCTGGATGCTCTGTATTTAATTGTTGTGGAAATGGTGAGAAAGACGTATCCTCTATAAATTCTTGTATGTATCCTGGAGGCATTAGTGCATCGGTCTTAATCATTTCTAATCTTCTTTTCACTTCTGTGACGAGGTCATCATTAGCTAAATTTTGAATATAAGTAATTGCCACTCTCGTGTGCATTTCTTCACCGATTGTAAAATACTTAACAACTAAATTCGGACTCTTAATGAGTTTACGAATAAAGGCTAAATTAGTTGCTAAATCTTCTACAAAACCAGTATGTGGCCCGCGCACAATCCCTTCATTATCAGGCTCTGTTATATCTCTCTTTAAAGATAAAGCTGTTTCAAAAATACAAAAGTTTTCGACATGCTCATGGAAATATAAAGATTTACCTTGTAATAAAAGTTGCGCACCATAATTTAGATTCGTTTCTTTTTTCATATTCAATATAGAAAAAGCTTTATCTAGTGACAGCTCAGATCGAGTTAATAGTGGCTCAAGAGCTAATTGGTGAATTAAATTTGGATCAGCTAAAGATTCGATATATAAGATCGTTCCTTTTCCATTTTGAAAGGGAACATCTAATTTTTTTATATCATCAGAATGGCAGAGCTTGTTTTCGATGTAATTAATGTTTTCCGAAAGTGATGGAAACATATACTTTTGATTCTTGCTCTTTTGCTGTTCTTCTGGTTGTGTCATAATTTCCACCTCTTTTAGAATAAAATTCCTTCTGTTAATTTTTGTTTTTTATGAGAAATTTATGCTTTTGGGTATTTGAAAAAAAGTAGATTGAAAGTTACGTTGCGTCATCTTTTATACTAAAGAAAATAGAATATAGGGGATGGTATAGATGACTTTGAAACATATGTGGGGATGGAAAGAAATTTTATATTTATTTGTTTTCGTATTTCTGATTGTTCCAGTAACAGTTGAATCTCTTTTTTATGATTATGCTTTAAAAATAATAGGGAACTCATTATATGCTGGAGTATTAATGGGACTTATAATGGCAGTGATATTTACTTTTGTAGTTTATCTTTTTTGCATAAAAAGATATAAACTGTCGTGGAAAGATATTGGAATTCGGAAGCTTTCATGGAAAGATTTATTGTGAACATTTGTAGCGGTTATTTCTTTGATTGTAGTTAGTATTGGTGTATTAATGATAATGGAGAAACTGGGGATTTCTTTTGAAAATAGTAAAACGGAGACGGTCAAAAATGATAAATCAATATATTCGTTCTGCATCGCGGTAATTGGAGCGGCGGTTATATCACCAATCTATGAAGAGATTTTATATCGAGGTGTTTTTTATACGTTTTTTCGTGATAGATATGGCATATGGGGCGGTATGCTTATAAGTTCAATAATATTTACTGTTGTTCATATCCCAACATACAACACATTACCGGTGAATCTTTTAAGCGGAGTAGCATTCGCATGGTTATATGAGAAAACAAATTCTATTTTATCAGCTATGGTTGCCCACGCACTATTTAATTTCATAGCAGTACTTCTCACATTTATGTCGAATTAAGAAGATATATAGGAGGGATACATATGGAAATAGCTGTAGAACGCGTTTTTACGAACGAGATTTTAGCAAGAGCTGCAAGAGTGTTTCATGTGACAGTAGAAGAAAAGCCACTTGGTGATTTTGAGAATTATATTTTTCATGCGAAGGATAGAAATGATGAAGATTACGTATTACGCTTAACACATTCTTCCCATCGTTCTAAAAAAGAGGTAGAGGCCGAACTAGATTTTTTACGGTATGTTGCAGAGCATGGAGCGAAAGCGGCTGGTCCTTATTACTCAATATTTCAAAACCTTGTAGAAGAAATCGGAGCGGAGGATGGTACTTCTTTTTATGCTTCGTTATTTGTATATGCGAAAGGTGAGCAAGTGAAAGGAGACGAATCGCCTTATTGGGGAGATACTTTCTTTGAAGCATGGGGAAAAGCAATTGGACAACTGCATCGTCTGACAATGAATTATCCTAAAACAGATGACCGTGATACGTGGGAAGAGGATGAGAGTGCAATTGTTAACGAATTAGAAGATAAGAAAGTGAAAGAGATTGCAACTGTATTAATGAATGAAATAAAAGCTCTTCCAATCGAAAAAGAGACGTTTGGTCTTATGCATGGTGATATTCATCCAGGTAATTTTCATTATGATGGCAAAGAGTTAACAATCTTTGATTTTGATGATGCGGCTTATAATTACTTTATACATGATGTAGCAATGGTTCTTTATTACTCTGTACTTTTTACAACGTGGACTGCGGATGAGAAGACGGAATTTGCTCGTAAACAGTTACAAGTGTTAAGAAAGGGCTATGAATATGAGCACAGGCTAGCGGATAGCTGGTATGAATCGTTACCGTTATTTTTACGTTTACGTGATATAGGCCTATACGGTACGCTTCAAAAGAAGTTTAAAGGGAAAGATATGTCTGATAATTTCAGAGAATTATCAGAACAACTTTATGAAAGAATTATAAAGAAAGAAGCGATTGTGAATATATAATACATTCATATCAAAACAAAGTATGTAAAATAAATATATACTTTGTTTTTTTATACAAAAATATGTTTGTTTTATTAAAATAATATTGTCATAGATTCGGTATACATTATATAATTTTTATATATTCTGAAAATTCTTTATAAAGAGGAGGGGGAATATTGGAAGCTATCGTAAGTTGGATAAATAATATTGTTTGGAGTCCCGCACTTGTCTATTTATGTTTAGGAGCAGGTCTATATTTTTCCATTCGAACGAGGTTTTTACAAGTAAGACATGTAGGAGAAATGGTGAAGCTTACATTTCAAGGGGAAAAATCGGATGCGGGTGTTTCTTCGTTCCAAGCGTTAGCACTTTCATTATCAGGGCGCGTTGGAACAGGAAATATTGCGGGTGTTGCAACGGCTGTTGCATTTGGTGGTCCAGGAGCTGTCTTTTGGATGTGGGCGGTAGCTTTTCTAGGAGCAGGTTCTGCTTATGTAGAATCGACACTTGCACAAATATATAAGACGAAGCATCAAGGACAATTCCGCGGTGGTCCGGCTTATTACATTGAAAAAGGACTAGGGGTTAAATGGTACGCATTAGTGTTCGTCGCAGCAACGATTCTTGCGACGGGGATGCTGTTACCGGGTGTTCAGGCGAATAGTATTGCTGTAAGTTTGGAAACAGCTTTTGGCATTAATACTTCAGTATCCGGAGCGGTGTTAGTAGTGGCATTAGCACTTATTATTTTTGGTGGAGTTAAGCGAATTGCTAACGTAGCGCAGGTTGTAGTGCCGTTTATGGCGCTTGGTTATATTTTAGTAGCTTGTGTAATTGTAGCTATGAATATTGAAAAATTACCAGACGCTTTCATGTTAATTTTAAAAAGTGCATTTGCATTAGAAGCAGCTTTTGGTGGAATCATTGGTTTAGCAATTTCTTGGGGTGTAAAACGTGGTATTTATTCAAATGAAGCAGGGCAAGGAACTGGGGCCCATGCGGCGGCAGCTGCTGAAGTATCACATCCAGCTAAACAAGGGTTAGTACAAGCATTTTCCGTTTACATTGATACATTATTTGTTTGTTCAGCAACAGCATTTATGATGATTATTACAGGCATGTATAACGTATTTGATGCAAGCGGAAAAAACTTTATCGTCAATAAATTAAATGGTGCACAGCCAGGTCCTGGTTATACACAGGCAGCAGTAGAGTCTGTTTTCCCTGGATTTGGAAACGGTTTCGTGGCAATCTCTTTATTATTCTTCGCATTTACAACAATCATGGCTTATTACTACATTGCAGAAACGAATATAGCTTACTTAAACCGTGATAAAGACCGCCCTTGGATGTCGATCGTACTAAAGTTTGTATTCTTAGGAGTTGTATTCTACGGTTGTGTAAAAACAGCCGCAACAGCATGGGCTTTAGGTGATATCGGTGTAGGAATTATGGCATGGGTTAATATTATTGCGATTCTATTATTACAAAAACCAGCATTGATCGCATTAAAGGATTATGAAAAGCAGAAAAAAGAAGGAAAAGATCCAGTATTCGATCCGCAGCCTTTAGGAATTAAAAATGCAGATTTCTGGGAGCATGAATACGGGAAAGATAAAAAAGAAGAAGTATCTTAATAGAATAGGAATGAAGGAGCAAAGGGAAAGACCTTTGCTCTTTTTTATGTGCAAAATGAGGCTGAAAGTTATTTTTTTGCCTATTTTTGAATATAAAAAGAATGTACATGCTTTGTTAGGGGAAGGGGGGAGTTTATTGATTGAGTTTCGTAATGTAAATAAATATTATGGTAACTTTCAAGTTTTGAAAAATATTAATGTGCAAGTGCAAAAGGGTGAAGTGGTAGTAGTTATTGGACCTTCAGGGTCAGGAAAAAGTACGTTACTTCGGTGCATAAATCAATTGGAGTCAATTACTGATGGAGAATTGATTGTACAAAATACGGAAGTACACAATGCGAAAACAAATATGAATGAATTGCGCCGAAATATTGGGATGGTCTTTCAACACTTTTATTTATACCCACATAAAACAGTACTGCAAAATATTACACTAGCGCCAATTAAAGTAAATAAAGTATCAAAAGAGGAAGCGGAGAAAACAGCGATGTTTTATTTAGAAAAGGTAGGAATCCCGGAGAAGGCCGGCGTATATCCACATCAACTATCTGGAGGACAACAGCAAAGGGTAGCAATTGCAAGAGGGCTTGCGATGCAGCCGAAAATTATGTTGTTTGATGAGCCAACGTCTGCTCTTGATCCAGAGATGATCGGAGAAGTACTTGATGTTATGAAAGCGCTGGCTAAAGAAGGGATGACGATGGTGGTTGTTACACATGAGATGGGATTTGCACGTGAGGTAGCAGATAGGATTTTATTTATGGATGAAGGTCAAATTATTGAAGATACAACACCAGCACAATTTTTTGCAAATCCTGAACAAGAAAGAGCTCGTTTGTTTTTAAGTCGGGTGTTAAATCATTAAAGGAGGAATTTCATGCTTAAAATGAAAAAGTTATTTACTTTAATTGTATTTTCATGCTTATTCGTACTCGTTGTCGCTGGATGTGGAAGTAAAAAAGACGAGGCGAAAGAAACAAATACGAAGCAAGGCGGAGTTGTTGAGCAAATTAAGAAGCGCGGGAAATTAGTAGTTGGGGTGAAAAATGATACGAATTTATTTGGATTGAAAAATCCTTCAACCGGGAAGGTAGAAGGATTTGATATTGATGTAGCAAAGGCGCTTGCGAAAAAGATTCTTGGAGATGAAAATAAATTAGAGCTGAAAGAAGTAACTTCTAAAACACGTATTCCTATGCTGAAAAATGGTGATATTGACGTGATTATCGCAACAATGACGGTTACGGAAGAACGTAAAAAAGAAGTTGATTTTTCAGATGTATATTTTAAAGCGGGGCAATCGTTACTTGTGAAAAAAGGAAGCAATATTAAAAGTATTGATGATGTGAAAAAAGATGTAAAAGTATTGGCTGTGAAAGGCTCAACGTCTACAAATAACATTCGTCAAAAGGCACCGGAAGCGACTGTATTGGAGTTTGAAAATTATAGTGAGGCATTTACAGCGTTAAAAGCAGGCAAAGGAGATGTTTTAACGACAGATAATGCGATATTGTACGGAATGGCAAAGCAAGATGCAAATTATGAAGTTGTTGGGAAAATCTTTACGGATGAACCGTACGGAATTGCAGTTCAAAAAGGTGCGGATGATTTAACGAAAGAGATTAATAGTTTACTAAAAGATATGAAGGCTAATGGGGAATACGATAAATTGTATGAAAAATGGATCGGTCAAAAACAAGAAAAATAAAGTGAAACTGTAATCAGTGGGGGAGGGGTTTACTCCTACTAATTATTAGCCTACACCAATCGGGATAAATAGTAAGAATGAGAGGATGAGGGATGCTCATCCTCTTCTTATAAAGAAAGAGGTGATTGTACTTGCCTGATTTTTCTATTTTGACAAACAACATTGATATGTATTTAGAAGGATTTAAATATACGGTAATGTCTAGTGTAATTGCGCTAATAGGGAGTTTTATTTTAGGGGTTATTATGGCGGTGATGCGTATTGCACCTATCCGTATTTTGAATTGGATCGGATCTGCCTATGTAGAATTTGTTAGAAATATTCCACTCGTATTAATTGCATTCATTTTCTATTTTGCTTTGCCTGTAATAGGAATTACTTTCAATGGTTTTGTAGCAGGGACAGTTGCGCTTACAGTTTATACAGCTGCTTTTATTGCGGAAGTAATTCGTGCGGGTATTTTATCAGTCGCGAAAGGACAAATGGAAGCGGCGCGCTCTTCAGGGCTAACATACGTACAAGCGATGTATTATATTGTTTTACCTCAAGCGATGAAAATCGTAATCCCTCCTTTAGGAAATCAATTTCTCAATTTAGTGAAGAACTCTTCTATACTCGGAATTATTGCTGGGGCGGATTTAATGTATCAAGGAGATTTAATTTCAACGAAGACGTTCGTTACGTTTGATGTATATATATTTGTCGGGATGTTTTATTTAGTATTAACAATTCCGCTAAGTATGCTAGTGCGTTATTTGGAAAGACGCTTGGCAAAGGAGGCGGTGTAAATGGATTTTCAAGGTGCTATTACGGGAGATCATATACTCTTTTTATTAAAAGGATTGCTTATAACGCTAGAAGTCGCTCTTGTAGCGATTGTACTTAGTTTTATTATCGGTAGTGTAATCGGAACTTTGCGCTATACAAAAATACCTGTCGTCTCACAAATACTAGGCTTTATCGTTGAAGTCATTCGAAATTTACCCCTTCTTCTAATTATATTTTTTACGTATTTTGCACTTCCAGAGGCAGGTTTGAAATTAGAAATTATAACAGCCGCAATTGTTGCTTTAACGATATTTGAAGCGGCGATGATATCTGAAATTGTTCGAAGTGGTCTATTATCTATTGAAAAAGGACAAATTGAAGCGGCGCGCTCGTCAGGATTAACATATGTCCAAACGGTTTGGAACATTATTTTACCGCAAGCGTTGAGAAGAATGGTACCGCCGCTTGTCAGCCAATTTATTTCATTATTAAAGGATACGTCACTAGCAGTTGTTATATCATTGCCGGAGCTTATGCATAATGCTCAAATTATTAGCGGACAGAACGTAAATTATATGATTCCAACATTTATATTAGCAGCTTGTATGTATTTCATCGTAAATTACAGTTTATCAATTTTATCGAGAAGATTAGAACTTCGTTAACTCTTACAATAATACGTAAGAGTTTTTCCTTATAAATCCTTAATTACCTTAAAATAGAATCTGAATCTCTTAATAATTAAATTTTTATAATATTTTATCAGAAAAGTTTTAATTTTATATAGAAATTGTAACCGCTTTCGTGTATATTTTTATTATCAGAAAATTTTAAAAAGAGATAGAGGGTTTATAGGGGAGGATTACAATGCAGCAAACAACGAATGATAAATTACATCGTACGATGAAGAGTAGACATTTATTTATGATAGCACTAGGTGGTGTAATCGGGACAGGGTTTTTCCTAGGTTCAGGATACACTATTAATCAAGCTGGACCAGGGGGAGCAATTCTTTCTTATTTAGTGGGCGGATTTATTATGTATTTAACAATGCTTTGTCTTGGAGAGCTAACGGTAGCGATGCCAGTTTCAGGTTCTTTCCAAAAGTATGCGACGAAGTTTATCGGACCTGGAACTGGATTTATGATCGGCTGGCTATACTGGCTTGGATGGGCAGTAACAGTAGGATTAGAATTAACGTCGATCGGTTTAATGATGAAAAGATGGTTTCCAAATGTTGATGTTTGGGTATGGTGTCTCGTATTCGGGGTTATTTTATATGCTTCAAACGCTATCTCAGCGAAAAGTTATGCTGAATTAGAGTTTTGGTTCTCTAGTATTAAGGTAGTTACAATTATTGCATTTGTTGTTCTTGGTGGTAGTGCATTACTAGGATTTTTACCATACGACGGAAAAGAAGCAGCGCCTCTTTTCTCTAACTTTGTAAGTGATGGCGGACTATTCCCAAATGGACTAGCTGCAGTACTTCTTACGATGATTACAGTTAACTTTTCATTCCAAGGAACAGAGTTAATCGGGATTGCAGCAGGAGAGAGTCAGGAGCCTGAAAAAACAATTCCACGCGCAATTCGTAATACAGTATGGCGCATTATGTTATTCTTCATTTTAACAATGACAATTTTAGTAGGATTAATTTCTTGGAAAGAAGCAGGAGTAATTGAAAGTCCATTCGTAGTTGTATTTGATAAAATTGGTATTCCATATGCAGCGGATATTATGAACTTCGTTATTATTACTGCTTTATTATCTGTAGCGAACTCAGGATTATATGCAGCAACACGTATACTATGGTCACTTGCAAATGAAGGAATGGCACCAACTTCCTTTAAAAAGGTAAATAAACGAGGTATTCCAATTACAGCGCTAGTCGTAACAATTGCTGTTGCTGCTCTTTCTTTATTAACAAGCTTCCTTGCAGAAGATACAGTATATATGTACTTATTATCTATAGCTGGTTTATCCGCTGTTTCAAGTTGGATCATTATTGCTTTATCACAACTTCGCTTTAGAAGTCAGTATATAAAAGGCGGAGGAAAGTTAGAGGACTTAAAGTATAGAACACCACTATATCCAATTGTCCCAATTTTAGCTTTAATTACAAATAGTATCGTTGTTATTAGTTTAGCGTTTATTCCTGAGCAACGAATGGCGTTATATTGTGGTATTCCATTTATCATTTTCTGTTACATATATTATTATATGAGTAAGAAACGGCAGAAACCGATGAAAGTGGAGATGGAAGCGAAGTATGAAAATAAAAATCAAGCATGATAATATTCGAGCAGATTTATCGTATGACAAATTAGCAATCGGAAAAGAAGATGGGTATTCACCGTTAGAATTACTCGTTTCTTCTATTGCGGGATGCAGTGCAATTGTTTTTCGAACGATTTTAGAAAAGAAACGTATTACATACGATACGTTTACAATTGAAACTGAAATTGGGAGAAGTGAAGCTTTATCAAAACCAGTTGAAAGTGTTCATTTGCACTATAAAATTAAAGCGAAAAACATTACAGAGGAGCAATTAGACAAGGCACTGCAACTTGCAGTGAAGAATTGTACGATTGTTCAATCTGTAAAAGATAGTATAAAGGTTACAGAAACAATTGAATTAATAAAGTGAAACTTTAATCAGTGGGTGTTTATCCCCACTGATTATTAGTTGAACCAATCGGGCTTTTACGGGCAGTTGTTCTCCTATCTAACTCCTTTGCTTTACAGTAGAATTTTGCGATAAGAGTCTTACTGCCCGTTAATGCGGGATAAAGTAAGATGTAAAAACGTGAGAATAGGGCGCTCACGTTTTTATGTTTTTGAAAGAGGAATTCTCTTACGTCTTTTTAGTCTCCATACATATTTAAAACTTCTTTCGCACGTATGCGTAAACCATCTATTAATTCTTTCGGTTCTAAAACTTTTGCATCTTTTCCAAGCCGATAAAATAAAGGGGTAATAAAATTAATTTCTCCTTTATCAATTGTTGAATTTATATACCCTGTCCCATCTTCGTTTACTTCAACGAACTCTTCAAGGTAAGGAACGCTTTTACATTGGCGCACGCCTTCTGTCGTTAATAAAACATGTAACTGAGTAGGAATGATTATTACGTTAGAGTTAGAGGCAAACCATTCTTCTAAATTCATGAATGTATCTTCGTTTTCTTCCATTGATAATATGGAAAGAATACGATCGACACGATACAGTAATACTTTTTTTCTACTAAAGTCATAGGATGGCAAATACCATAAACCATCGTGAGCATATACACCGATAGGATGAACATGTTTTGTTTTTATTCCAGATTTAGATTCGTATTGAAAATGTAAATTTTTATTTTCAATAGCTGCTGTTAACACTTCTTTTAAAAGTGGTGTATCAATTGTCCTCTTCGGATTCCAAAAAGCGATATAAGAACGTATTTTATCAACTTTAGCTTTCGCATCATTTTGTAGAGAGCCATATAGTTTATGTGTAACGGAATTGATTTCCGTATTAAAAGGCAAGTTACGATAGTAGCTTAAAGATTGAAAAGCAAAAAAGATGGAGACAGCTTCTTCTTCAGTGAATAAAATAGGTGGAATTACTCTATTCGTTAATACTTTATATCCTCCATTGCGACCTTGTTCAGCGTAAATGGGTAACCCCATATCATTCAAATCTAAAATGTATCTATGAACGGTACGAATAGATATATTGAACTCATCAGCTATTTCTTGAGCTGTAAATTTCCTTTTTGCAGAAGCGAATATAAGAATGTCTAATAAACGTTTTGCTTTTGACAAGGATATCACCTTTTTCTTTTTAAAACATGACATTAATTGTCATGTTTTATTGTTAGTATATTGCTTACATCATAATCTTATCAATATGAGACGCGAGGAGGAAAAAATATGTCACGTGAAGTTGTTTTATTTATTGCAGCTAGTTTGGATGGATTTATCGCGAAAGAAGATGATGATTTACAGTGGTTAATGGAAACTGAAGGAGAGGGCGATAACGGTTATACAGAAATGTATGAATCGATTGATACAATAATCATGGGGAAGAGAACGTATGATTATGTGATAGAGCATACGGAAACATTCCCATACCTGGATAAAAAATGTTATGTTTTTTCTAATTCAAAAAAAGGTTCAAACGAACATGTAGAGTTTGTAAATGAAGATGTAGTGGAGTTTACAAAAAGTTTAAAAGAGGAGGAGGGATCTAAAATATGGATGGTCGGTGGAGGGAGTCTACTGAGAGAATTTTTTAAGAGTAATTTAATTGATGAATATATTGTTACGATTACACCTCATATATTAGGTTCTGGTATTCCGTTATTTAAAGAAAAGAATCCGCAAATTGATTTAACTTTAACGGATACAAAGCGTTTTGGACAGTTTGTAAACTTATATTATAAAAGAAAAGCCTAAATGATAATAGAACACGACTATGAATGTATAGTCGTGTTTTATTATAAGGATGGTAATGAAATCACAAAGCAAGATCCATGACCAACTTCACTTGTTACGGTAATATTCCCGCCGTGTAGTTCTACAATTTCTTTCACAATGGATAGTCCTAAGCCAGTTCCTCCTGTTGCACGTGATCTTGCTTTGTCAACGCGATAAAAGCGATCGAAGATGTGAGGGAGGTCTTCTTGCGGAATACCTTCGCCTTCGTCTTGAATGAGAAATATAATATGTGTTTGCTCCTTGGTAATAGAGATTTTTATTTGAGAATGCTCTTTCGAATGCCTATAAGCATTATTTAAGATGTTCATCATCACTTGTTCAAATCGTTGTTCATCAAGGTTTGCTGAGAGTGAAGAAGGACATGTGAAAGAAACTGCAATATGTTTTTTCTCATACATAGCGTTTACTTTTTCTGTTATACGAGTAAGAAAAGAATGTAAATACACTTCTTTTACTTCAATAGAAAAGCTATGCTTTTCCATTTGAGCAAGTACAAATAAATCTTGGACTAGGTTCGTAATGTAATCAGATTCGTCTTTTATAATGGATAAATATCGTAAACGTTGCTCAGGAGCTGTACTTTCTTTTAATGCAATGTCAGCATAACCTCTTACGTACGTTAAAGGTGTTCGTAATTCATGAGCAACACTTGCTAAAAATTCGCTACGTTCGGTTTTCATATAATGTAAATCATTTGCGAGAGTTTGAATGGATTCTGCAAGTTCACCAATTTCGTCATTTCGAGTAGTAGTTAAAGAAACGGATAAATCGCCCTTACTCATTTTTTCAGTGGCGTGTTTCATGTGTAACAATGGTTTTGTTAATAAGCGAGATAATAGAAAAATTGTGCCAGCTGTTAATAGGAAAGTCACGATACCAGCAATAATAAATTGATTTGTTAAGCCATTAATCATTTCTTCAATTGACGTTGTTCCGAGAAACATATAAACATAACCTTCTATTTTGCCATCTATTACAATGGGACTCACTGTACATATATAATTAGATGTTTTCCAATGATTTTCTATAATAGCCCCGTTATGATCTGTACTCGTATTCATCTCTGTAATATGTTTTTTTATAGTAGTATCTAATTCGTTCGACTTTGCTAGTACTTTCTTATTTGCATTTGTAATAACAACGGTTGTTTCAGCTTCGGATTCCATTAAAGCGACATGAGAGATTGTTTGCCTGTCAAAATACTTTTCAAGGACATCTCGGTGACTATTTCCGCGCTTTAATAAAGCGGTCATTTCTTCATTTACTCTATTGTTTACAAGGCTATAATAGAGCAAGACAAATAGAACACTTTCAATTAAAAGTGTAACAATTAGAAAATAAAATCCGAGTTGAATAGAAATTCGCTTCATTGTTTTGCTCCTTAATTTTCGCTATCAATCCATCGATAACCAACCCCGTATACAGTCTTTAAATGATGATCAATAGGGAAATTTACTTTTCGTAATTTATCACGCAAATTACGAATATGTGAATCAACTGTACGATCTTCTGTATTTGTATTGAATCCCCAAACTCGTTCAATAAGCTGATCACGGCTCAATACGTAATTCACATGATGTAAAAATAATCCGAGTAAAGAGAATTCGATTGGTGTGAGAAGAAGTTCTTCATTATGTACAGACACGAAATGCTTTGCCTCATCCCATAAAATGCCGTGATATTTGATTTGCCCGTGTTGATTCGTGCGCCGTAAAACAGCTTCAATTCTCGCGAAAAGCTCCTCTTCATGGAAAGGCTTCGTCACGTAATCATCTGCTCCAAGTTTTAATCCTTGAATGACATCTACCGTTTGATCACGAGCAGTTACCATAATGATTGGAACGTTACTAAATGAGCGAATTCTTTTGCAAGTTTCCCACCCATCCATCTTTGGCATCATAATATCGAGTAAAATAAATTTGAAGTTCCGATTTTCTATATGTGAAATAGCCTCTTCTCCAGATACTGCACATATGCAGTTATATCCGATTGGAGTAAGATAAAGCGTTAATAATTCAAGCATTCTCGGTTCATCGTCTACGAGTAGTATATCGACCATAGAGTACCTCCGCATTTGTAGTTATTACTTAAATTGTAAGTCAAAATCATGAAGAAATGGTGCAGATTATAATGCATCTGCATAATTTCTTCAGAATTGCTTGTTATCGTAAAGATGAAATTCCATTTTAGGTAATAATATTGGCTCGAAAACGATTAATACGGGGGCGATATAGTGAAAAAAAAGACCCGAATCCTTGGGATAACAATAATTACGGCAGCCGGTCTTGCGGCATGTGGGCAAACAAACACAGATCATAAAAATCATGAATCTACAAAAGAGAAGAAAACAGAGCAAAAGGAAATGAAAATGAATCAAGAGGTGACTGCGCCGAAAGAAATGAATAAAGGAGCATCGAATGATTTATTAACGACAAGTTTAAAAAATGTAACGAGATTAAATACAAATGATCCTCTACAAATGGCAGTGTTAACTTCGCAAACAATATGGCCAGCAACTCATAAAGAGAATCAGCCGGGTGCTGTTATTTTAGTGCCAATGAACGAGTGGCAATTAGGTATTGCAAGTGCGGATCTTATTCATCATCCGAATAACGGGCCGATTTTATTTATAGAAAAAGAAGCGGTGCCTGAAATGACGTTAAAAGAAATAAAACGATTAAATCCACTTGGAACAAAAGATGGAACGCAAATTATGGTGATGGGGGATGTAGGGGCAACTACGCTGGAGCAATTAAAAGAATATAAAGTAAAACAAATAAAAGAAACAGATCCAGCTAGATTTGCTAAAGATGTTGATAAAGAATATGCCGATATAACAGGAGATTATCCAAATAGCGTTATTATCGGTTCGTCTGAAGAAGAGGGGCGCTTATATACAACACCAGCTGTAAATTGGATTTCTCATATGCCAGAACCTCTTCTATATGTAGAAAAAGAAACGGTGCCAGAAGCGACAATCGAGGCGTTAAAAATGAGAAAAGATAAAGCGAATATATATGTGTTAGGACCAGAAAAAATCATTTCGAAAGAAGTAGAAAAAGAGTTAAGTAAATACGGAAAAGTAACACGTATTAGTGGGGAGACTCCAACAGAAAATTCTGTTGCGTTTGCGAAATTTAAAGATGAAAAAACGAAATTTGGCTGGGGATTTACAAAACCAGGTCACGGTTTGTCATTTGTTTCAAGCAAAACACCAGACTTAGCAATTGCGGGAGCACCGTTTTCACATATGGGTAAACATGCTCCGGTATTGTTTTTAGAAGAAGGTAAGGCTTCACAACCTGTATATGATTTTCTTGCTACTATTCAGCCGAAGTTCAAGGATGATCCAACACTTGGTCCGTATAACCATGGTTTCCTGTTAGGAAACATTAGTGATATTTCATTTGAAACGCAAGGTATATTGGATGAGAGGTTAGAGATTGTTCAAGAAAATGGTGAGGGATACGGTGGACATTAAATAGGAAAAGACGCTGCGGAGGTAGCGTCTTTTTTTAGGGAACTTTTACATAGCAAAAAATCTTCTACTCGTTATATAATAGCCTTCGTGCAGTCGGCTCTGATTTTCTTATGGAGAAAATCAAAGAATTAAAGAGTAGAGGAGTACATGGCAAAGATTCACGTGAAACATTTGTATATTGAAAATAAGAAAATATACGAAATTCACGGCTAACTATTCTTCGCATCTGCGAAAAATTTTATAAATACATTTCCATACAATGAAGAAGCGAAAGAAATTGAGATGAACTTTACTCATGCGCACGTATGGGATGATTCAGCAGTAGCATCAATTGATAAAGTTATAATGAAGTATGAACAAAGTGGTGTGAAAGTAAGGATCACAGGTTTAAATGAACGTAGCTCGAAGATTGTTTCAAATTTAGCTACTTATAATAAGAGAATTGCTAGTTAGAAGCCTCCTTTTTAGGAGGCTTTATTATATAATACGAGTAGGATAACGAAAAGGGGATTCAGCATATGTACAAACAAATTATATTAGCATGTGACGGTTCTGAGCATGCACTTCGGGCAGCCGAGCATGCAACATATATTGCGAAATTTAACGAAGAAACAAATGTTGAAGTTGTGTACGTAGTAGATAATAGAACGGCAAAATCAGATATTATACAGGGACAAACAGATTTAGAGACAATTTCAGCAAGTCGAAAAGATAAATTAAAAGAGATTGAGACGTTATTAAAGAAAGAGAAAATTGCCTACAAAATTACGATTCTACACGGTGATCCTGGAGATACGATCGTTCAATATGTAAATACAGGAGATATTGACCTTGTTGTTGTAGGAAGTAGAGGGTTAAATACACTGCAAGAGATGGTGCTTGGTAGTGTAAGTCATAAAATAGCAAAGCGTGTGAAATGCCCGGTGATGATTATAAAATAAATTGAGTGAGATATTCTGTAGTGTAAGTAGGACCTTGATATAATTCAAGGTTTTTTTTGATGTATAAAAGAGGGAAGCGTGGACATACTAGATATATAAGTTTAGAGGGAAATTGTTAACTTACAAATTTGTAAGTTAGTTGTCAGCGAAATCGATGTTATGAAATTTTTCCCACTGGTAAAATTAGAGTATCAAAGGGGAATAGGGAGGATGAAAGAAGTGAAATCATTTCAAAATTTATCATATAGTCAAGGGGTAAGTCTTATTTGTTTAGGAGGATTTGCGGGATCTGTTATGTTAGCTGTTTTAGTAAAGATGTTTCAACAAATGTTTTAATCGTATGAATAGAAGGGAATTGATTAATATAAACAGCAAGAGAAGGACGGTAAATAAAAAATAGCTCTTAGCATGTAAGTAAATGCTAAGAGCTATTTTATGCTTATTTTTCTACTTCTGGTTTTTCACTTGTTACAGTAACGTCTTTCCATTGTGAAGTTATTTGGTTCACTTGAGTGTTGACATTATAATTTTTTACTCGCTTATTAACACCTGTTAAATCGAATGTGTAATGAATTGGAATCATCGGTGCTTCGTCATGAATTAATTTTTGCCATTTATCGTATACTTCTTTACGATATTTTTCGTCAGTAGCTTTTTCTGATAATCCTGCGTCTAATAACTTCGTATTTTCATCATTTACCCAGCGCTGATAGTTAAATCCAGCATTTTTGCCCCATAGGCCAGAAAGGTCAGGATCAGAACCAGTGTTCCAAGCACCAGAGAAAATATCAACCTTCGGATCATCTTTTTTAATCATGTCACGCATAGCATTAAATTCGTGTAAGCGTCCGTCAACAAGTTCTACTTTTAAACCGATATCTTTCCAAGATTGAATATAGAATTTTGCAAGTGGTTCACTTGTTTCACTACCGTTACTAGCTAGGAAGTTAATTTTAAATTCATTACCTTTTGGGTCCTCACGGAATCCATCACCGTTTTTATCTTTATATCCAGCTTCATCTAATAATTTTTTCGCTTTATCTACATCTAAGTTATATGCACCAACATCGTTATTATGATACTTTGGCATAGATGGTGGAATTGGAGAGTTAGCTGGAACGCGAAGTCCGTGATATACTTTCTCTGCTAATTTTTCTCTATCAATTGCATGTGCCATCGCTTGACGTAAACGAACGTCTTTGAACTTATCGTTATCCATTACAGCTTCGTTCTTTGCTTTGTCCATATGTCCGAATTTAAATCCGATATAAGTATAAGCAAGGTCAGTTTTACCAATTAGTTGTGTATTTTTTAATTTACTTACGTTCGGATATTGATCAGCAGTAATTGATGCAATATCAATATCACCTTTTTTCAGAGATGCACTAACAATAGATGGATTTACAACTTTTAATGTTACATTTTTTAGTTTAGGTTTGCCACCCCAGTAATCATCGAAGCGTTCATATTCAACTGATTCACCAGGAACGATTTTTTTCACTTTAAATGGGCCGAATCCAATTGGATTTTGACGGATTTTATCAGATTCTGCTAGTTTTTCAATTGGTACATCGCCTAAATATTTTTTAGGTGTAGGGTATGTCCAAATACCAGTTTTCAGTGAAGGGTTTACTTCTTTATAAGTAATTGAAATTGTTTTTGGATCGACTACTTTAATACCAGAGATTTTGTCAGCTTTTCCAGCGTGATATTCTTCCATACCTTCAATCATTTGCATTTGTGTATCGTAACGAATACCTGTGTATTTACTATTACCAATAATTAAGTAAGAATATTCTAAATCTTCAGCTGTTACAGAGTTACCATCGTGCCATTTTACATTATCTTTAATCTTAATTGTAATTGTTTTTTTATCTTCAGAAATTGTATACGTTGCAGCACCGTCATTTGTAATTTCCCAGTTTTTGTCTGTAGCTAATAATTGTTCATCAAAGAAATCCATAATTTCTGAATCTGGAGCAACTTCATACAATACTCTACTTAAAACACCAGCGAAAGGTGAATTTGAAACGAGTCCATATGTTAATGATCCATCTTTAATTTCTTTACCATCATTTTTTACAGCAGAACTAAATTTATTTGTTTCTACTTTTTTCGTATTTGCTTTTTTGCTACCGCTATCGGCACCCCCACATGCAGATAGTAATAATGTTGAAGCAGCAAGAGTACTTAATACTTTGTACAGTTTTGGTTTGTTCATAACTTCTCCACCCCTTATCCTTTTCTCTGTCTCGCATCAGCCGCACGCTTTAACGCTTGACCAATAAAATTTATACACAGCATCAACACTAAAATCATGATTGATGCGGGTAACCAAATCCACCATTTTTCTTGCAATACATCTGGGTTTGTTGCGTAACTTACAAGTGTACCAAGACTTGGTGTGCTTTCTGGTAGACCGAAGCCTAAGTAAGTTAAACTAGATTCAATCCCGATGTTACCAGCAAGATTTAATGTAATATTTACGATAATAATAGAACTTAAATTAGGTAATATTTGCTGGAAAATAATTTTCCAGTTTGGTGTTCCTAACGTTTTTGATGCCGATACGTAATCAAGTTCTTTCTCAGTTAACACTTTAGAACGTATAAGTCTTGCTTTTCCGACCCATAAGAAAGCGGTCATTATGAGAATAAATGTCGTAATATTGAAAGTTGGAACGAGTGAGATAAACACGATAACAATCATTAAGAATGGTAAAATCATCATGAAGTCAATAAAACGCATAATGAGGTTATCTACAACTCCTCCAAAATAGCCAGCAATTAGTCCCATCGTAAGACCGATAAGGGTTGCTAAAAGAGTGATGGCTAAACCAACTGTAAAGGAGTTACGTGTACCAATAATTAATTGTCCGAAAATATCCCGGCCTCCATAATCAGTTCCTAACCAATGTTCAGCAGAAGGAGGGTCGTAAATAGCAAACAGATCGACTCGGACGATATCTTCTTGCTTCATAATAAATGAAGTTGCATAAACGGCTATTAATATTAAAGCTAAAAAGAATAGGGAAAACATTGCTAGTTTATCTTTACGAAATTCTCGCCACATAATGGAGAAACCAGAAGGGCTCTTTTCGTAATGAATGACTTCAGTTTGTTTTTCAGGATTTGCTAACATAACGTTTATTCACCTCCATTAATCAATACGAATACGTGGATCAACGATGCTTAGAATAATATCGGAAAGAAGAGTTCCGAGTAGCGTTGCGAATCCAGTAAATAATACAAGAGCAGTTACGACACTGAAATCACGTTGAGTGATAGATTGGAAAAATAGTTGTCCAATTCCAGGGTAGCCGAAAATATTTTCTAGAATAATAGAGCCCCCAACTAAACCTGTAATTTCATAGCCTAGGAATGCTGCGATTGGTAAAAATGAATTTCGTAAAATATGTCTTGAATATACTTTAGATTCTGGTACACCTTTTGCTTTTACCGTACGTACAAAATCTTTATGTTTCGTATCAATAATTTCACTTCGTAAATATTGTACAGTTCCTACTGTTCCAATTAATGCCCCAGATAAAGCTGGTAAAATCATATGATTGAATTTACTTACATAGTAATCAAATGATCCGGCTGCAACTTGTGGATCAACGCTACCACTCGTAGGGAAAATTGGATATAAAAAGCCGAATAAGAATAACATTACTAATCCGAAAATAAAGAGTGGTGTACCGAATCCTAAAAAGTTATAGAGTGTAATGATTCGATCAGCCCAAGTGTCATTCCAACGTCCACTTATAACACCAAGTGGAATAGCAATTAAGTAAGTAAGAATTAAAATAAGCAGTGCTAATAATACTGTATTGCCAAGACGTTCTCCGATAATATCGGTTACTTTTATTTTATGTGCGTAAGAAATACCGAAATCTCCTTGCACGGCATTGGAAATCCAGTGTACATATTGAGTAGGAAGAGGGTCATTTAAACCTAATTTCTCACGTTGTTCTTCAATTATTTTTGGATCTGCTTTCGGGTTTGCTAGTTCAGCGCCACTTAATGCATCACCTGGCATTGCTTTAGCAAGTGTAAAGACGAGTACACTTAATATGAATAATTGCGGTATCATAACTAAAACCCGGCGTAATATAAATTTCCACATGTTTTATCACTCCCTTATGGTAATGCCACCCGGTGCGTTGGCGAGATTGGTTTTAAATCGTAAGCACGACCGTTTTCATTGAAATAATTTTCATATGATTTCTCGTATTCAGCGCTTACTTCACGACGTAATTTACGTTGTTGTTCTCGGTTTTCTGGACGAATATCAGGAATTGCTGATATTAGGCGTTTCGTATAGATGTGCTGCGGATTTTTATAAATCTCGGAGCTGGTTGCCTCTTCAACAAGTCGTCCACGATACATAACACCGATACGGTCGCACATATGGCGGATTACACCTAAATCGTGACTAATGAATAAGTATGTTAGTCCGAGTTCAGCTTGTAAATCTTGCAAGAAGTTTAATACTTGTGCCTGTACAGATACGTCAAGTGCAGATACTGGCTCATCTGCAATAATAAGCTTCGGTTTTAGTGTAAGTGCGCGTGCAATACCAATCCGCTGTCTTTGTCCACCGGAGAATTCATGTGGATATTTATAAATAGACTCTGGATTTAACCCAACTTTATCAAGATAATCTTGAACAGCTCTACGCTCTTCATCAGGTGAGAGCTTCTCAAAATTCCGAAGTGGTTCTGCAATAATATCCATAACGCGTTTCTTTGGATTTAAGGATGAATATGGATCTTGGAAAATCATCTGAATATCTTTTCGTTGTTCTCTTAGTTCAGAGCGACTTAACTTTGTTAAATCTCTATTATTAAAATGAATGCTACCGCCTGTCGCTTTCGTTAAGTGCATAATTGCTTTTCCAGTTGTTGATTTGCCACTCCCAGATTCCCCAACGATTCCATACGTTTCACCAGGTTGTAATTCAAAGCTGACACCATCAACGGCCCGTACGTAGTCTAATGTGCGACCGAAAATACCACCTTTAATTGGAAAGTGTACTTTTAAATCTTCTACTTTAAGCAGTGCCATGAGTTACGTCATCTCCTTTCTTATGTTGGAAGTTGAAGTGCTTATAGCAAGTACAACGTACCCAATGGTCTGGTTTTACTTCATGTAAAACTGGGTTTTCTTCATGTTGGTCTGGTCTAACCCACGGGACTCTGGCTTGGAAGCGACAACCTGTGCGAGGCATCTTCGCTAATGAAGGAACAACCCCTTGAATAACATGTAATTTTTCCTTTTCAGCATATGCAGATGGAATAGAATTTAATAAAGAGCGTGTATATGGATGAAGAGGGTTATTAAATATCTCTTCTACAGTTCCTGTTTCTACAATTTGTCCTGCATACATAACGATAATGCGATCAGCTGTTTCAGCAACAACACTTAAATCATGTGTAATTAAAATGATGCCCATCTTCGTTTGTTCTTGAATGGATCGTAATAAATCTAAAATTTGTGCTTGAATTGTTACATCTAGAGCGGTTGTCGGCTCATCTGCAATGATGAGTCCTGGCTTACAAGCAATTGCAATTGCGATAACAATTCTTTGTCTCATTCCGCCAGATAATTCGTGTGGGTATTGCTTATATGTAAGTTCTGGTTTTGGAATACCAACTTGATGGAGTAGTTCTAAGGTGCGTTCTTTCTTTTCTGCTTTCGAAAAGTTTGTGTGGTAGTCTAAGTTTTCTTCGATTTGTTTTCCAACTGTCATAAGAGGGTCGAGTGCTGTAAGAGGTTCTTGGAAAATCATTCCGATATTTGAACCACGTACTTTATTTATTTCAGCAGTTGACATGCTAAGTAAATCTTTATCTCTATAATAAATTTGCCCTTGTAATTTTGTATTTGCTTCATTATGCAAGCGCATAATGGAAAGGGCAAGTGCACTTTTTCCGCATCCTGACTCACCAACGATCGCGACAATTTCATTTTCATGGACAGTTAAGGACACATCATCAACTGCTGCATGATATTGATCTTGTATGCGAAAGGAAGTCTGTAAGTTTTCAATACGAAGAAGTGGATTCTTCATGGCTATCCCTCCATCTTTCTGAAAAGACTAAATATTTTGTATGTTGTTGTTATTTTAATATAAATTGACATTGTTTGACAAGAGTAAATATTCGAAAATCTTTTTATATAGAGATGAAGTGCAGTGATATAAAGAAAAAAACCTTTTGAAAGCGCTAACAATATCGATGTGGATTTATGAATTATTTGTAATAAAAAAGTAGTATATGTAGAAAAAAGAGAGGCGTCCTGGAAAGAACTGTCTCTCTTTTTTTTGTAAGTATAATAATAGTACTTAAGCTTGTTTTTGCTTTGCAGATCCTGTATTTAAAGTAAGAGCAAGGAAGAACATTGCAAGCACACAAGAAGCAAGTAGCAAAATGAAGCCGCCATCCCATCCGAATGCATCTACAATAAAGCCCATAGCTGCACTAGCAAAAGTAGCTCCGCCTAGGTAACCGAAGAAGCCAGTTAAACCAGCGGCAGTTCCAGCAGCTTTCTTTGGTGCTAAGTCAAGAGCGTGTAGGCCAATTAGCATAACAGGTCCGTAAATTAAAAATCCAATGGAAACAAGTGCGATACTATCAATGATTGGGTGACCAGCAGGGTTTAGCCAGTAAACGAGAACGGCAATGAATACACCAACCATAAATAAAATACCAGCAGGTGCGCGGCGCCCTTTAAATAGTTTATCACTCATCCATCCGCAAAGAAGTGTACCTGGAATACCAGCCCATTCATATAGAGCATAAGCTGTACGTGAGCTACTATGAGTAAAGCTTTTTTCCTCTACTAAATAAGTAGGAGCCCAGTCTACAACACCGTAACGGACGAAATAAACAAAAACGTTAGCGATAGCGATGTACCATAAAAATTTATTGTTTAATACATATGTAAATAAAATTTCCTTTACCGAAAGTTCGCGTTCGCGATCTTTTACTTTTTCATCTGATGGATATTCCCCAGTATGTTCCTCAATAGAAGGTAATCCGCAAGATTGAGGTGTATCTCTCATCGTAATTAATACATAAATCCCAACTAAAATTGAAAGAATACCTGGGAAGTAAAATATACTTTTCCAGTCATTTGCAAAGAAATATAACCCTAATGTAACGAGAGAAGGCATAAGTGCGCCGCCGACATTATGAGCGACGTTCCAAATAGACATTTTTGTACCGCGTTCACTAATAGAGAACCAGTGAACCATTGTACGTCCACAAGGAGGCCACCCCATACCTTGTACCCATCCGTTTAAAAACTGAAGTACAAACATGAGCATAATACTCGTTGTAATGAAAGAAAATGAACCAAAAATAATATTAATGATACCTGATAAAAATAGCCCAGCTGCTAAGAAATAGCGAGGGTTACAACGATCGGATACGATACCCATAAGAAATTTACTTAATCCGTAAGAGATAGATACCGCTGAAAGGATAACACCGAGTTCTCCTTTACTAAAACCTTGCTCGATAAGATATGGCATTGCCAGTGAAAAATTCTTTCGAACAAAGTAGTAACCTGCATAACCGATAAAAATGCCTAAAAAGACTTGTAAACGCAACTTACGATATTCACTATCGATGCGATCAGCCGGTAGGCGTTCTGTATGCGGTGCAGGTTTAAATAATTGTGTTAAAAACATAACCTGAAAATCCCCCTTTATTATTGAAGCATTTATGACAGTGAGAATACAAAAAGGCCATGAAATATAAAAAAGTTTCCTCTTTTATGATTCATAGCCGTATACTCTGATTCTCCGTGACTGTCAATATTAACTTCGACAAAAATTATACAACTTTGTGACGAAATTGTAAACGTTTTTATGAATAAATGTGTTGACGGATTTTGTTTGCGGGATTAATATTTAAATACGTTAAATATTTTATTGTTTAAATAAGAGGTGGATAACATGCCAAATGATATGACTCATATTGATAAAATTCAAGCTCTTACATTTGCTATAGGAAAGAAAATGCAAACAGAGCTACTGGAACAAATGCAAGCATCAGGACTTACACCACCACAGTTTTATATCTTGAAGATTTTAGATCATTACGGAGCCTCAAGAGCGACACAATTAGCGGAGAAAATGTACGTAAAACCAAGCGCAATTACAGTAATGATTGATCGTTTAATTGATCATGGGTTAGTAGAGCGCTATCACGACAATAATGATCGCCGCGTTGTTGTCATTGAGCTAACGAAAAAGGGGAAAGCTACAGTAGAAGAGGCTATGGCGGCTCGTAATGAGCATATCGCAAAATATTTCTCACAATTAGAATTACAAGAACGAGAAGATTTGTTACGCCTCTTTGAAAAGCTAGAAACAATTATTTGCGGGTCACCAGAGAAAAAAGAGAAAAACTAAGAGGAATTGAGGAGATTACATGGAGCAACAAGAAAATCAAAATAGAAAGTTGTTGTTAATCGGTTTAGTAATCGCGATGCTATTTGCTGCGTTAGACGGAACAATCGTTGGTACAGCAATGCCACGTATTGTCGGTGAACTTGGCGGATTAAGCTTAATGACATGGCTAACAACGGCTTACATGTTAACATCAACGACAGTCGTACCAATTGCAGGTAAATTAGCGGACTTACTTGGGCGTCGTAACGTATATATAACAGGGCTAGTTATTTTCATGATTGGTTCAGCGTTATGTGGTATGGCAAATGGTATGACAGAATTAATTATTTTCCGTGGTATTCAAGGTCTTGGTGGCGGTATTATGATGCCAATGGCTATGATTATTATCGGAGATATGTTCACGGGAAAAGAACGTGCTAAATGGCAAGGTATTTTTGGAGCTCTATACGGTCTTGCTTCTGTAATTGGACCACAAGTTGGTGGTTGGATTGTAGACGCAGTGAACTGGAGATGGGTGTTCTACATTAACTTACCGGTTGGTATTTTAGCGACAATCTTTATCGCAATGGGACTAAAATCACATAAACAAACGGGACCAATTAAAATTGATATCGCTGGAATCTTTACGATGATTCTCGGTGTTGTAAGTTTATTACTTGCGTTAACGTTTGGCGGGAAAGATTATGCGTGGGATTCTTGGCAAATTATCGGGTTATTTGCATTAGCTCTAATTGGTATCGTTAGCTTTATTATCGTTGAAACAAAAGCAGCAGAACCAATCTTACCGATGCATTTCTTTAAAAATCGTACATTTACATTACTAAATGCGATTGGATTCTTTATGAGTATCGGAATGTTTGGCGCTATTATGTTCGTACCGTTCTTCATGCAAGGAATTGTAGGCGTTAGTGCTGCTGAATCAGGAACTATTATGACACCGATGATGATTACAATGATCGTTATGAGTATTATCGGTGGTCAACTTGTATTAAAAGTTGGTGTGAAACCACAAATTATTACAGGAATGCTTGTTATGGCTGGTGGATTCTGGTTATTAACAACGATGGATATGCACACAACTAAGCTTACCGCTACTTCTTATATGATGGTTATCGGTTTAGGAATGGGTCTTGTTATGCCAACACTAACATTGGCGTTACAAGAAAGCTTCCCGAAAAAAGATCTTGGTGTAGTAACATCATCAAGTCAGTTCTTCCGTCAAATCGGTGGAACATTCGGTATTACAATTTTAGGATCAATTATGAATAACACTTCAGGTACAACATTAACAAATAAATTAGTACCTGTATTAGATACGTTCCCTAAAGAAGCGGGACAAATGGTAACAAAATTTAAAGATATGATTCATACAGACCCACAAGGCTTATATTCGATGCTCTTTAATCCAGAAGCATTAAAACAAATGCCAGAAGCATTTTCTAATAGCATCGTACCAATTTTGAAAAGTTCTTTAGTAGACTCACTTCATACTGTATTCTTAACAGGATTAGTATTTATCGTAGTAGGTGCCATCTTCACGATTTTCTTACAGAAGATTAAACTGTCTGATCGTAAAAAAGGTGCTGAAGAGCCTGCTGTGGAAGAGAAAGAACGAACTGCATCATATTCGTAATGAAAAAGCATCGCCTTATGGCGGTGCTTTTTTGAGTATAACCTTAAAAGCTTTTTTATGAGAAATGATTGACGTATTTTTATAAATACGTTATATTATTTTCTGTAAACGGTTACATGAAATGAGGAGAAAAGAGAATGAGTACGATTAAAGACGTTGCAAAATTAGCAGGGGTATCTGTTGCGACCGTTTCCAGAGTGTTAAATAAAAATGGATATGTTCATGAGGATACATTGAAGAAAGTAGAGCGAGCAATTAAAATGCTAGATTATAAGCCTAGTACAGTAGCACGTTCTTTATATAATAAAAAATCTCGTTTAATTGGCCTAGTTGTTCCAAATATCGTGAATCCATTTTTTCCAGAAGTTGCACGTGCCGTAGAAGATGTAGCACATAAGCAAGGGTACACAGTTGTCCTTTGTAATTCTGATGAAAGTTTAGAAAAAGAGAAACAATATATCGATGTACTTAGACAAAATAATGTGGATGGGTTTATTGTGGCAACGAATCCACAAAATAGTGTTAATTACATGAATTTGTCTGTTCCAGTTGTTGCGATTGACCGTATGTTTAATGAGCGCATTCCTACTGTATATGCAGACAACTACGCAGGGAGTCAGGCTGCGACAAAGTTATTAATAGATAAAGGATGTAAACATATTGCACATATTCGCGGACCGCGCGATGTGAGTACAGCTAATGAACGTTTTGAAGGTTTTGTAGACGTTATTACGCAAAATAATCTTTCTTATATGATTGCAGAGAGTACATTCGATCCAGCTAATAGTGAACGGGTAGCGATGGAATTATTAGAAGAATGCCCGCATATTGATGGAATTGTTGCTGGGAATGATTTAATTGCAATTGGCATCGTAAAGGCTGCACTTCAAAAGGGGATTTCTATTCCAGACGATTTACAAATTATCGGATTCGATGGGATTTCTTTAACAGAAATGATGTATCCATCTATTACGACTGTTGCCCAACCAATTTATGAAATGGGGAAAATGGCAACAGAGTTGTTGTTAGAGCAGATGGAAGGGAATTTATTAGAAGAGAAACACTATCGTTTACCGATTGAAATTATAGAACGAAATACAACAAAGTAAGGAGACGAAACAAATGCCAAATATTGCAGTAGTAGGTAGTATCTCAATGGACTTAGTGGCTGTTTCAAAAATACGTCCGAAAGCAGGAGAAACAGTAATTGGTGAAGCGTTTCATACTATCCCAGGAGGAAAAGGGGCTAACCAAGCAGTTGCTGCAGCTAGATTAGGAGCAAATGTAGCAATGGTTGGCGCAGTAGGAAATGATGATTACGGAACAGTAGTTAGAAAAAACTTAGAGAACGAACGAGTTTTTATCGACTATGTGGTACCGGTTACAGATAGAACGACAGGAATCGCTCATATCGTTTTAGCAGAAGAGGATAACAGTATTGTGGTCGTACAAGGAGCAAATGCTCTTGTAGATGAGTCAATTGTAGATCGTTCAAAAGACCTTCTTGTCAAAGCTGATATGGTTGTTCTTCAACTAGAGATTCCACTTGAAACAGTAAAATATGTTCTGGCTATTTGTGAGGAGCATAAAATTCCAGTTTTGTTGAATCCGGCTCCAGCACAAGTTTTATCAGAAGATATTTTAGAAAAAGCAACTTATATTACGCCGAATGAACATGAATGTCGCATCGTATTAAATGATTTCACATCACCAATTGAAGAGTTACTTGCGAAATATCCAAATAAGTTATTGATGACTGAAGGGGCTAACGGTGTTCGATTCCATAACGGAACGGAAGTTGTTCAAGTTCCAAGTATTGCTGTAGATGTAGTAGATACGACTGGAGCTGGTGATACATTTAACGGTGCGTTAGCAGTTGCGCTTTCTGAAGGAGAAACACTTCAAAAGGCTATTCGTTTTGCAAATATTGCTGGTGGTCTTTCTGTAACGAAACTTGGGGCACAGGGCGGTATGCCAACGAGAGCTAGAGTACGTGAAGTGCAGGTGATTGTCGGATGAAAAAGCATGGTGTATTAAATAGTGAAATCGCGGCAGTCCTTGCTACACTTGGGCATACAGATACGATTGTAATTGCTGATTGTGGGTTACCTATTCCTGATGGAGTAAAACGAATTGATTTAGCAGTCGAAATTGGAAAGCCTAGCTTTTTAGACGTAGTACAAGTTGTTGCTGATGATATGGTAATTGAAAAAGTGACGTTAGCAGAAGAAGTCATTATGAATAATGCAGAGGTAAATAAAGAAGTTGAAATGCGATTAACAGAGCCAGCATTTGAATATGTGTCTCATAAGGAATTTAAAGAGCATACAAAGAGAGCGAAGGCGATTATTCGTACAGGAGAAGCAACGCCTTATGCGAATGTTATTTTACATGCAGGAGTGATTTTTTAATAAAGGGATGTGATGAGAATGCATATTGAAATGAAAAATATTTCAAAAGCGTTCAATGGTAATCCTGTTTTAAAAAACGCACAGTTTATGATTGAAACAGGAGAAGTCCATGCATTGATGGGGGAAAACGGAGCGGGGAAATCGACGCTCATGAAGATTTTAACAGGTGTATATAAAAAAGACAGTGGAACCGTCACGATTGATGGGAAAGAACGAACTTTTAAAAATGCAAAAGAAGCAGAAGAGTACGGTATTGCATTTATCCATCAAGAGTTGAACATATTACCGAACTTGACGGTAGCTGAAAATATGTTTCTTGGAAAAGAGTTAATGTATGGGAGAACAGGAATATTACGTACGCGTCAAATGAATGCGATTGCCCAGCAGCAATTAGCAAATCTTGGTCTACATGTGAGAGGCGCTATGCTAGCAGGTGAATTATCAGTTGGACAACAGCAAATTATTGAAATTGCTAAAGCATTAATGACAAATGCAAGCGTTATTATTATGGATGAACCTACAGCTGCATTAACAGATCGCGAAATTGAAACGCTGTTTACTGTTATTAATAAATTACGTAAAGAGGGCGTTTCATTCGTTTATATCTCACACCGGATGGAAGAAATTTTTTCAATATGTGATGCCATTACGATTTTGCGTGATGGAGAATATGTAGGGAAGAGATTAATTTCAGAAACGTCATTTGATGAAGTAGTTAGCATGATGGTAGGCCGCAGTATTGGTGAACGTTATCCAGAGCGAAATAGCCAAATTGGTGAAGTGATTTTTGAAATGCGTAACGGAACGAAAAAGGGGAAATTTGAAAATGTTTCGTTTCAAGTTAGAAAAGGTGAAATCCTTGGTGTTGCTGGCTTGATGGGAGCTGGCCGTACGGATATTATGAAAGCGATATTTGGATATGAACCGCTTGATTCAGGACAAATTTTTATGAATGGACAAGAAGTGAAAATTGATAGCCCAATAGATGCGATTAGGCAACGAATTGCTTTTATTACAGAGGATAGAAAATCCGAAGGGCTTGTGTTAGATTTTTCGATTCGTGAAAATTTAGCTTTACCAAATTTAGAGAGTCTTTCAAAGGGAAGCGTTGTTAATAAAGGTTTAGAACAGCAATTTACAGAGGATATGATGAAGCTTCTTAAGGTGAAAGCAGCAAACGGAGGGCAAGCTGTAAAATCTCTTTCTGGTGGAAATCAGCAAAAGATTGTAATTGCAAAATGGCTAGGTATTCATCCGCAGTTACTCATTTTAGATGAACCAACGAGAGGTGTAGATGTTGGGGCTAAAAAAGAAATTTACTCTATTATGAATAAGCTTACCGAGCAGGGAGATGCCGTTATTATGGTATCGTCTGAGCTTCCAGAAGTTTTAGGAATGAGTGATCGTGTTCTTGTCATTCATGAAGGAAAAATCGGTGGTATTTTAGAGAAAGATCAGGCATCACAAGAGTCTATTATGTCACTAGCTACAGGGGGAGAGTAAGATATGGCTAAGAAGGGGAATGTATTACAACAACTCGGTTCTTTAATCGGTTTAGTGTTGATTATCGTAGTAATTACAGCTTTAAATCCAGCATTTATTGAAATTCCAAATTTATTTAATATACTGCGCCAAGTATCGATTAATGCACTCATTGCATTTGGAATGACCTTCGTTATTTTAACAGGGGGTATTGACTTATCGGTAGGTTCTATTTTAGCATTATCAAGTGCACTTGTTGCCGGAATGATGGCAAGTGGCATGGATCCGTTCCTTGCAATGGCAGTTGGATTATTAGCAGGTCTTGTAATGGGGATTGTAAACGGTATCATTATTGCGAAGGGAAAAGTAGCTCCTTTTATTGCAACTTTAGCAACAATGACCATTTTTCGCGGGTTGACGCTTGTTTACATGGACGGACGTCCGATCACTGGGCTTGGTGATCATTTAATGTTCCAAATGTTTGGCCGTGGTTATTTCCTTGGTATTCCTGTGCCAGCCGTTACAATGATGATCGCTTTTGCAGTACTGTACTTTATTTTAAAGAAAACAACGTTTGGTCGCCGTACGTTTGCGATTGGCGGAAATGAAGAAGCGGCAGCTTTATCAGGTATTAATGTTACGAGAATTAAAGTAATGATTTACGGTCTTTCCGGAATTTTGGCAGCGCTTGCAGGTATTGTCTTAACATCAAGACTAGATTCTGCACAGCCGACTGCTGGTACTTCTTACGAATTAGATGCAATTGCAGCAGTTGTGTTAGGAGGAACGAGTCTTTCAGGTGGAAGAGGATGGATTGTTGGTACATTCATCGGTGTACTTATTATTGGTGTACTAAATAACGGTTTAAATTTATTAGGTGTATCTTCTTTCTTCCAACAAGTTGTAAAAGGACTTGTAATCTTACTAGCTGTACTAATTGATCGTCGAAAAGAAGCGTAATGGAGGGGCAATTCATGAAAAAATGGTTACTGATACTCGTTGCATGCATCATGGTAGTTACTGCTGGTTGTTCAATGGAACCACCAGAATGGGCAAAGGATTCTAGCGATAAAGGTCGAAATAAAACTATTAAAGTTGGATTTTCTGTTTCAACTTTAAATAATCCATTTTTCGTCACGTTGAAAAAAGGGGCAGAAAAGAAAGCGAAAGATAGCGGCATTGAATTAATCGCTGTTGATGCACAAAATGATGCAGCGAAGCAAACAAACGATGTTGAAGATTTAATTCAAAAAGGTGTCGATGTAGTTGTTATTAATCCAACTGATTCAGATGCCGTTGCTTCAGCGGTAAGTGCAGCCAATGCAGCGAATGTTCCTGTTATTACAGTAGACCGAGTTGCGAATTCAGGTAAAGTTGTTTCTCACATTGCTTCCAACAATATAGAAGGTGGTCAAATGGCTAGTGATTACATTCGGGAATTAGTTGGTGAAGGAACAAACGTCGCTGAGTTAGAAGGAATCCCTGGATCGTCTGCAGCTCGTGAGAGAGGGAAAGGATTCCATAACGTAGCTGATAAGTCTTTAAAAGTAGTAGCAAAACAAGCAGCTGATTTCGATCGTGCAAAAGGATTATCTGTTATGGAAAATATTTTGCAAGCAAATAGCGATATAAAAGCAGTATTTGCTCATAACGATGAGATGGCATTAGGTGCACTTGAGGCATTAAAATCTGCTGGTAAAACGGACGTAGTCGTTGTTGGATTTGATGCAACAGACGATGCTGTGAAAGCGGTTAAAGATGGACGCATGGCAGCAACAGTCGCTCAAAAACCGGAATTAATCGGAGAGAAGGCGATGGAAACAGCAAAAGAGATAACACAAGGGAAAAAGGTGGACAAATTTATTCCGATTGAATTAGAGCTTATTAAGAAAAAATAAATAAATATAAAATGAAAATTAGGAAGGAAGAATAACAAATGAAATTCTTTATTGATACAGCAAACGTTAACGAAATTAAAGAGGCAAATGCATTAGGCGTAGTAGCTGGAGTAACGACAAACCCATCACTTGTAGCAAAAGAGGGCGTAGATTTCCATGAGCGTATTCGTGAAATTTGCAGCTTTATAGAAGGTCCTGTAAGTGCAGAAGTAATTAGCTTAGAAGCTGATAAAATGATCGAAGAAGGAAAAGAATTAGCGAAAATTGCTCCAAACGTTGTTGTAAAAGTTCCAATGACAACAGAAGGTTTAAAAGCAGTAAAAGCATTCTCTGATTTAGGAATTCGTACAAACGTTACATTAGTATTCTCAGCAGTTCAAGCATTACTTGCAGCTCGTGCTGGTGCGACATACGTTTCACCGTTCTTAGGTCGTTTAGATGATATCGGTCATAACGGTATGGACTTAATTCGCCAAATCGCAGAAATCTTTGCAATTCACGGTATTGAAACAGAAATCATTGCAGCATCTGTACGTCACAGCGTTCACGTAACTGACGCAGCATTAAATGGTGCACATATTGCAACAATCCCAGCAAACGTAATTGCTTCATTAGTGAAGCACCCATTAACAGATCAAGGAATTGAGAAATTCTTAGCTGATTGGGAGAAAACACAAGGGCAATAATAAGAAATGGAGAACCCAAGTTTAAATAACTTGGGTTTTTTTTTTATTTAAAAGAATTTTCATGCAATTGTGCATATTGCCTTTTAAATTTGTTATATAAGCTATTTAATATATAACAAATCACTCTTTATTTTTCATATTTCGATATAAAGTGAAACTTTAATCAGTGGGGGTTTTACGGGCAGTTATCTCCCACCTAACTTCCTCGCATTCGCCGAATTTTGAGGTGGGAGTCTTACTGCCCGCAAATAGCGGGATAAAAGGATAGAGAGTCTGACCAGAAAACTGGAGGGCATGATTCTATAACAGAAGGTTTAACGTTTATAGAATTATGCCTTTTTATATAGGGAGGGCAGAAAGTAGGGATTTCGATTTAAATGCACTTATTTATCTGAATTTTAAGTTTTATAAAAGGAGAGATATAGGATGAAAAGAAAAGCTCCATTTAAAGTGTTGTCATCATTAGCAATTGCGGCAATCATCGGATGCACAGCTGTAATGAGTGCGCCATTAGCATACGCAGAAACACCAGCTAAATCAAAAGAAAATGTGTCTACAACACCAATTGATTACAATTTAATTCAAGAAGATCGTTTAGCGGAAGCGCTGAAAGAAAGAGGAACAATTAATCCAGCATCTTCTAAAGAAGAGACGAAAAAAGCTGTAGAGCAATATATTGAAAAGAAACAAGGGGATCAGGCCAATAAAGAAATTCTTCCAGAGGATACTGCTAAAGAAGCATCGGATTTCGTAAAAAAGGTAAAAGAGAAAAAGATGGAAGAAAAGGAGAAGGTAAAGAAAGCTGAAAAAAATATTAGCCCTGAGCAAAAGCCAGAGCCAAATAAAAAACAATTAGATGGGAAAGTTCCAACTTCTAAGGCGAAACAAGCCCCATATAATGGACCTATTCGTACGGATAAAGTGCTAGTGTTACTCGTTGAGTTTAGTGATTATAAACATAATAATATTGAGCAAACGCCGGGTTATATGTATTCGAAAGATTTTAGTAGAGAACATTATCAAAAAATGTTATTTGGTAATGAGCCTTACACATTATTTGATGGTTCGAAAGTAAAAACATTTAAGCAATATTATGAAGAACAGTCTGGTGGTAGTTATAAGACAGATGGATATGTAACAGAGTGGTTAACTGTTCCAGGTAAAGCTGCTGATTACGGTGCTGATGGTAGTAGTGGTCACGATAATAAAGGACCAAAAGGTGCGCGTGATTTAGTGAAAGAAGCATTAAAAGCTGCAGCGGATAAAGGATTAGATTTATCACAATTTGATCAGTTCGACCGTTATGATACAAATGGCGATGGCAATCTTAATGAACCGGACGGTGTAATTGATCATTTAATGGTAATTCATGCTGGTGTTGGTCAAGAAGCTGGCGGTGGTAAATTAGGCGATGATGCAATTTGGTCACATCGTTCAAAATTAGCAAGAGATCCAGTAGCGATTGAAGGAACAACATCTAAAGTACCTTATTGGGGTGGAAAAGTAGCGGCTCATGATTACACAATCGAACCAGAAGATGGTGCAGTAGGTGTGTTTGCACATGAATTTGGACATGACCTTGGTTTACCAGATGAGTATGATACGAAGTATACTGGAACTGGATCACCTGTCGAAGCTTGGTCATTAATGAGTGGAGGTAGTTGGACAGGGAAAATCGCAGGGACAGAGCCAACTAGTTTTTCACCACAAAATAAAGACTTCTTACAAAAGAATATGGGTGGAAACTGGGCAAAAATTTTAGAAGTAGATTACGATAAAATTAAGAGTGGTGTAGGAGTTCCTACATATATTGATCAAAGTGTTACTAAATCAAATCGTCCGGGGGTCGTACGTGTCAACTTACCAGGTAAGAGTATTGAAACAATTAAGCCTGGATTTGGAAAGCATGCATACTATAGTACAAGAGGCGATGATATTCATACAACGTTAGAAACACCATTCTTTGATTTAACGAAGGGAATAAATGCGAAATTTGATTATAAAGCAAATTATGAACTGGAAGCAGAGTGTGATTTCATTGAAGTACATGCTGTAACTGAAGATGGAACGAAAACATTAATTGATAGATTGGGAGAAAAGGTAGTCCAAGAAGATAAAGATACAACAGATGGCAAATGGATTGATAAATCATACGATTTAAGTCAATTTAAAGGGAAGAAAGTTAAACTACAATTCGACTATATTACAGATCCAGCTTTAACATATAAAGGTTTCGCAATGGATAATGTAAATGTAACAGTTGATGGACAAGTAGTATTTTCAGATGACGCAGAAGGACAGTCTAAAATGAAGTTAAATGGATTCGTTGTTTCTGATGGGACAGAACAGAAGCCACATTATTATTATCTAGAGTGGAGAAACTATGCTGGATCAGATAATGGATTAAAAGCGGGAAGAGGTCCGGTGTATAATACAGGTCTTGTCGTTTGGTATGCAGATGATAGTTTCAAAGATAACTGGGTTGGGATACATCCAGGTGAAGGGTTCCTTGGTGTTGTAGATTCTCATCCAGAAGCGATTGTTGGAAATTTAAGCGGGAAACCAGCATACGGTAATACTGGAATTCAAATTGCAGATGCTGCATTTTCATTTGATCAAACGCCGGCATGGAATGTAAATTCATTAACACGCGGGCAGTTTAATTATGCCGGATTACAAGGTGTTACAACTTTTGATGATTCTAAAGTGTATAGTAACAAACAAATTGCTGATGCAGGACGCAAAGTTCCAAACCTTGGACTTAAATTCCAAGTTGTTGGACAAGCAGAGGATAAATCAGCAGGGGCTGTTTGGATTAGACGTTAATAAAATAAAAGCACATTCTTCATATGAAGAGTGTGCTTTTATTTTTGTACATTAAGTTATTATTTTAGTTTATGTAATACAACTGTTTATCCATGTGCAGTGTATCAAATTATGTGGGGAAAGGAAATATTTCCGAGGAAATTGTCGAAGTATCGTTGCCTTTTGTATTTAAATTAATTGGCATTATCCCAACTCTTCTGTTATATTACGGGTCATATCAATATGCATTAAAAAAAAGACAATGATGGAGTTATCCCATCATTGTCTTTTTTACTTTGCTTCTTACATAAATCATTCCGGCAAATGTTAATAAGAATGCCGTCCCGATAACGAAGCTTGCACTAGGGGATGCGCCGATTGCTCCGACTGTAAAGGAGCCAGCAACAACTCCTAACGAGAAGAATGCATAAAACAATCCGAATGCTTTCCCGCGATTATCATCTGTTGTATTTTCAACAAGTAAAGCATTAATAGATGGGAAGAGGATAGCGAATCCAATTCCATAGATCATCATAACGATAAAGAGCATGCCTTTTGTTGTAAATAATCCGAGTAAAGATAATGCTAATGCCATTACTGTAATCCCAATTAACATTAGTTTTGAACGATTGAATCGATCGTAAATCCGATTTGTTGGAAGTAAGAAGAAGAGGATAGCAGTAATTCCGAATACACTTAACATCATGCCTGTTGTAGATGCTTTAAGTGCTAATGCCTCAACTTTTACTGGTAACATATACGTGACAATTCCTTGTGAAAACATTAGTGTGAAAGCACCAATATATGCTTGTAATAATGGTTCTGATTTCAATAGTTCGATCATATCTTCTTTGTTCATCATTTGAGTTCTTGATGTATCTTTTCTTGATACGTTATTTGGTAAGAAGAATAGAGATACGATTGTACCAAGGGCCATTAAAATAGAAATGGTAATGAAAACCCATTCTATGCCAGCAGTTGCTTTCATAATGCCACTGAAAGCAGGTCCTACGATTGCCGCTGTTCCAACAGCAGCACCAGACAGAGCCATAGCTTTTCCTTGTCGTGCTGAATTCGTTTGTTTTGACAAAAATGTAAAGGCAGCAGGAATTAAAAATCCGTCACTAAAACCGTGCATAAAGCGCACAACTAATAGTTGTTCACCACTTTGAACAACGGTGTATAACAAGACTATGAAACTCGTAAATCCCATGCTTATATAAAGTATTTTTTTTGCACCAAATTTATCGACGGCAGCTCCAGCAATAATATTACCAATCATATTAGCGAATGAGTACATACCGACAACTAGTCCGATAATAAGAGGGGTTCCTCCAAGACTTTGAGCGAAAGTACTCATAATAGGTAATTGTGAAAATGTATCTAAAAACGCTACGATAACAATAAAGTAAATAAAATATTTCAAGCGATATTCACCTCTCCTATGCTATTATGGCATAATGCTAATTTCAACTGCAATGAAATTGAATTGACAGATGTGGAAAAAAGTACAAAGTGACAAAATATTGAACGTTATTTGTTAAAAATTAGTGGAAATGAGATTGTTTTTTTGAAATATATGGATGGAAGTATTATAATAGATTTGTAAACTTCACTAGGTTAAGTATATACATAGAGAGGGATGTATAAAATGAAAGCATTACTTTGGCATAATCAACGTGATGTACGAGTAGAAGAAGTACCAGAACCAACTATAAGACCAGGAGCAGTTAAAATTAAAGTTAAATGGTGTGGTATTTGTGGAACAGACTTGCATGAATATTTAGCAGGACCTATTTTTATTCCAACAGAAGAACATCCATTAACACATGTGAAAGCACCGGTTATTTTAGGTCATGAGTTTAGTGGTGAGGTAGTAGAAATTGGTGAAGGAGTTACATCTCATAAAGTGGGAGACCGCGTTGTTGTAGAACCAATTTATTCTTGTGGTAAATGTGAAGCTTGTAAACATGGACATTACAATGTTTGTGAACAACTTGTTTTCCACGGTCTTGGTGGAGACGGCGGTGGTTTCTCTGAATATACAGTAGTACCAGAAGATATGGTTCATCATATTCCAGATGAAATGACGTATGAACAAGGTGCGCTTGTAGAACCAGCAGCAGTAGCAGTTCATGCAGTACGTCAAAGTAAATTAAAAGAAGGAGAAGCTGTAGCGGTATTTGGTTGTGGTCCAATCGGGCTTCTTGTAATCCAAGCAGCAAAAGCAGCAGGGGCAACTCCTGTTATCGCAGTGGAACTTTCTAAAGAACGTCAAGAGCTAGCTAAATTAGCAGGTGCTGATTACGTATTAAACCCAGCAACTCAAGATGTACTAGCAGAAATTCGTAACTTAACAAATGGTTTAGGTGTTAATGTTAGCTTTGAAGTAACAGGTGTTGAAGTTGTACTTCGTCAAGCAATTGAAAGTACAAGCTTTGAAGGTCAAACTGTAATTGTTAGTGTGTGGGAAAAAGATGCGACAATTACTCCGAACAACCTTGTGTTAAAAGAAAAAGAAGTTATTGGTATTCTTGGATATCGTCATATTTTCCCATCTGTTATTAAATTAATTAGCTCTGGCCAAGTTCAAGCAGAGAAATTAATTACGAAAAAAATTACAGTGGACCAAGTTGTTGAAGAAGGATTTGAAGCACTTGTAAAAGATAAAACACAAGTGAAAATTCTTGTTTCACCTAAATAATATATAAAAGAAGAAAGTAGCCCTTTTCTAGAAATAGAAAAGGGCTACTTTTTTTATACACTGAAAGGTGATAGACTTTCCTTTAACTAAAGGTATTCTTGTTTGGAAGGGGGAGTCCAATGCTTTCATTTGTGTTAACATTGAAACGGATGCTAAGAGCCTGCTTACGAGCGTGGAAAGATAAAGAATTTCAAGTGTTATTCGTATTAACAATTTTGACTTTAATATCGGGTACAATCTTTTATAGCACGGTTGAAGGATTACGTCCTCTTGATGCTTTATATTTTAGTGTTGTGACATTGACAACTGTCGGTGATGGGAATTTTAGTCCTCAAACTGATTTTGGAAAGATATTTACGATACTATACATATTTATAGGAATCGGATTAGTATTTGGATTTATTCATAAGTTGGCAGTTAATGTGCAACTACCAAGTATATTATCGAATAGAAAAAAAGAGTAAAGCATGTAATTGCTTTACTCTTTTTTTACATTAGTTTAGACAAGTATTTGCAATAGCTTAACAATACTTTATTACAATGTAAGTGCATTCATTCATTATATTCACTATGTATAAAGTTATAACGATATGAACATTTGCATATTTTAATTTAGTAATAGAATTTTTGTGAAAGGTGGGATATTCTAGTCATAGGTTAACCGGACGACATCATAGGATCCTAACAAAATATTTAAAATATCTTAATTATAAAATGGAGGATTTTATATGAAAAAGAAAGTACTTGCTTTAGCAGCAGCTATTACATTAGTAGCTCCGTTACAAAGTGTTGCGTTTGCTCATGAAAACGATGGAGGGCAGAGAGTAGGGGTTATTCCGCGCTGGTCTGCTGAAGATAAACATAAAGAAGGCGTAAACTCTCATTTATGGATTGTAAACCGTGCAATTGATATTATGTCTCGTAATACAACACTTGTAAAACAAGATCGAGTTGCACTATTAAATGAATGGCGTACGGAGTTAGAGAACGGTATTTATGCTGCTGACTATGAAAATCCTTATTATGATAATAGCACATTTGCTTCACACTTCTATGATCCTGACAATGGGAAAACGTATATTCCATTTGCAAAGCAGGCAAAGGAAACTGGAGCTAAATATTTTAAACTAGCTGGTGATTCATACAAAAATAAAGATATGAAACAAGCATTCTTCTATTTAGGGTTATCTCTTCATTATTTAGGAGATGTAAATCAACCGATGCACGCGGCAAACTTTACAAATCTTTCGTATCCACAAGGGTTCCATTCTAAATATGAAAACTTTGTAGATACGATAAAAGATAATTATAAAGTAACGGATGGAAATGGATATTGGAATTGGAAAGGTACGAATCCAGAAGATTGGATTCATGGAGCGGCAGTAGTTGCGAAACAAGATTACGCTGGCATTGTAAATGATAATACGAAAGATTGGTTCGTGAAAGCAGCTGTATCACAAGAGTATGCAGATAAATGGCGCGCTGAAGTTACACCAATGACAGGTAAGCGATTAATGGATGCACAACGTGTTACTGCTGGATACATCCAGCTTTGGTTTGATACGTACGGAAATCGTTAAGTATTTGAAAAAGGTCAAATCTCCGAATAGAGTATTTGGCCTTTTTATCAATATACAGTACATGGAGGTTATGAGGCGTGAAAAGTAAGTTGCTAAAAGGTGTACTTAGCTTTGGGATTGGCCTAGGAGCTTTATATAGCGGATCTTCTGCTCAAGCGGAAATGTCTACAAATCAAAATGATACATTAAAAGTGATGACTCATAATGTATACATGTTATCAACGAATTTATATCCGAACTGGGGACAAAGCCAGCGTGCTGATTTAATTGGGGCAGCGGATTATATGAAAAATCAAGATGTTGTTATATTAAATGAAGTATTTGATAATAGCGCTTCAGATCGTTTGTTAGGGAATTTAAAGAAAGAATATCCAAACCAAACAGCGGTATTAGGTCGTAGTAATGGAAACGAATGGGATAAAACGTTAGGAAACTATTCATCTTCGACCCCTGAAGATGGCGGTGTAGCTATTGTAAGTAAATGGCCGATCGTTGAAAAGATTCAATATGTGTTTGAAAAAGGATGCGGACCAGATAACTTATCAAATAAAGGATTCGTATACACAAAAGTTAAGAAAAATGATCGTTTCGTTCATGTAATTGGGACGCATTTACAAGCTGAAGATAGTATGTGTGGAAAAACTTCGCCAGCATCTGTACGTACAAAACAGCTACAAGAAGTTCAAGAGTTTATTAAGAATAAAAATATACCGAATAATGAGTATGTGTTAATTGGTGGCGATATGAATGTGAATAAAATAAATGCTGAGAATAATAGCAATTCAGAGTATGCATCTATGTTTAAAACATTACATGCGTCTGTACCATCTTATGCAGGACATACAGCAACTTGGGATGCAACGACAAATAGTATTGCAAAGTATAATTTCCCAGATGCTCCAGCAGAATATTTAGATTACATTGTTTCTAGTAAAGACCATGCAAATCCAGTACGTATAGAAAATAAAGTGTTGCAGCCAAAGTCTCCAGAATGGTCTGTTACATCATGGTTCCAAAAATATACGTATAATGATTACTCTGATCATTATCCAGTAGAGGCGACTATTTCTATGAAGTAGTCAAAAAAGTTTCTTCGTGAAGAAGAAACTTTTTTTATTTGAAAACAGGAAAATCAATCTTTCTTTCCAATATGTATAAGACATATATAGAAGAGGAGAGAAAGATGTGGATAGGAGTATTTTTAAAGAGCTTCCATTACCGTGTGCATTTTTAGATGAAGTGGCTTTAGAGAGAAATATTCAATCTATTATTAAGTTAAGTGGTTATAAAAAGATTCGTATAGCGAGTAAATCATTACGTTCTATTTCAATTATGAAAAAGATTTTAGCTACAAATGATTGTTTTCAAGGTATTATGTGCTTTTCACCTAGAGAAGCTTTATTTTTAATTGAACAAGGATTTAATGATTTATTGCTAGGGTATCCTGCTTATAATGAAAGGGCTTTATATGAAATTAGTCTACTTACAAAGCAAGGCTTTATTATTACTTGTATGGTGGATTGCGAAGAACATATTGTTTATTTAGAAAAAATTGCTGAGAAGTCTAGTGGGTGTTTTCGAGTTTGTTTAGATATTGATATGAGTAGTCGTTTTTTTCGACTTCATTTTGGTGTAAGAAGATCTCCGGTAAAAGATGTCCAGAATGCTTTGAAAATAGTAGAAAAGGTGAAGGCATCACCATATTTAATATTAGATGGTGTAATGGGCTATGAAGCTCAAATCGCTGGGGTCGGAGATGATATGCCAAAACAATGGCTTCAAAATCAACTTATTTCGTATTTAAAGAGGAAATCAGTACTAGAAATTAATAAAAGAAGAGGAAATATCGTAAAAGAAATACAAAATCTTGGTGTTGAACTAAGGTTTGTAAATGGAGGAGGAACCGGAAGTATAAAATCAACCGAGCAAGATAACTCAGTTACGGAGATTACTGTAGGCTCTGCTTTTTATTCGCCCAAACTGTTTGATTATTATAAAGAAGTAAAATTTCAGCCAGCCGTTGGATTTGCTTTACAAGTTGTACGTAAACCTGATCGGTATATTTATACTTGCCTAGGTGGAGGGTATATTGCTTCAGGTGTAGTTGGTAAGGATAAAGAGCCTGAGGTTTGGAAACCAGATGGTGCAAAGTTATTAGCGTTAGAAGGTGCTGGTGAAGTGCAAACGCCGGTTTATTACAACGGTGACGAACAATTGTATATAGGAGATACTATATTGCTTCGCCATAGTAAGGCTGGGGAATTATGTGAGCGCTTTCCTGTTTTGTATCGTATTAAACAAGGGGAAATTGTTGGAGAGTATTCAACATATCGGGGGGATAACCAATGCTTTCTGTAAAGGGACAAAAATGGAAAAATTGGACAGGTAATGTAGAAGGAACTCCGCATTATACGATGTATCCTGAAAGTATACAAGATGTAGTAGAAGTGGTGAGATTTGCACAAGAAAAGGGGAAGAAAATCCGGGTTGTTGGTTCAGGACATTCTTTTACACCCCTCGTTCAAACAGAAGAAATTTTAATTTCTTTAGATGAATTGAGTGGGATTACGAATGTGGATTCGGAGAAGATGACAGTAGAAGTGTGGGCGGGAACAAAACTACATGATTTAGGAAAATTACTTGAGGAGAAAGGTTATGGGCAAGAGAACTTAGGGGACATTGATTCGCAATCTATTGCAGGGGCAATTAGTACAGGAACTCATGGGACCGGTGCTACATTTGGAAGTTTATCAACACAAGTGTTAGAAATTACAGCAGTTTTGTCTACAGGGGAGAGTATTGTTTGCTCTGAAGGAGAGAACTATGAATATTGGAAAGCGTTCCAGTTATCACTTGGAATGCTCGGTATCATTGTGAAGGTTAAATTGAAAGTTATTCCAGCGTACTCACTTGTTTACAAAAGTGAAAAACAGTCTTTTTCTGTAGTAATGGATAAACTGGAAGAATATAAACGAAATCGTCATTTTGAATTTTTCGTTTTTCCTTATTCAGATGAAGTTCAAGTGAAACTTACAAATGAAACAACGAGTAAAGGAACTGATTTGAAGTGGCATAAACTTAAGGTGGAACTACTTGAGAATAGGATCTTTTCTTTACTATCTAAAGGGTGTAAGTGGTTTCCTTCTATTAGTAAAGGAGTAAGTCAATTATCAGCCAAGGCTGTACCTAATACAAAAATAATTGGACCAAGCTATGAAGTGTTTGCTACATCGCGTACAGTTCCTTTTTATGAAATGGAGTATAGTGTCCCTTCAAAGTATATGAGGGCTGCTGTCGAAGAGATTTCAAATCTTATTGAAAAGAAAAAGTATAAAGTGCATTTCCCAATTGAATGTCGCTATGTGCATGGTGATGATATATGGCTCAGCCCAGCGTACGGAAGGGATTCAGCATATATTGCTGTTCATATGTATAAAGGTATGAAGTATGCCGCTTATTTTGGTGAGATGGAGCAAATCTTTCGAAAGTATGAAGGGCGCCCACATTGGGGGAAAATGCATACATTAACGTATGAACAATTACAGTATATATATCCAGAATTTCATTCGTTTTTAAAGGTGAGAAAGTCAGTAGACGAAACGGGAATGTTTTTAAATCCTTATGCAGAAAAGTTATTCACGATTATGAAAAAAGCTGACAAATAATTATTTGTCAGCTTTTTCAGGTGTAATTGCATTTCTTGTATGACTAATACGCTCGTAAAATAGTAATTTATCACGGCTAAATACATGCAATAAAACATGAATAATAAATAGACCGTTAATTACGAATAAGAATAGTAATATAACCATTAATATTAAAGGTTCTGTGCGGTTTAAAATAGAGCTGCTAGAAAGAACATAATTAATCCCACCTAAAACAAAGTAGAAAATACCGTAACGAATGAATAGTTCTTTCATTGTAATACGCTCCGTTTTTCCTTTAATGTAAATACGAAGCAAAGCTTTTCCAATCGTTTTTCCGTTCGTAAAGTATGGAATGATAATAAAGTAAATAAAGATCGAACATGTAATGAAAATAAGTTCGTATATATTTGTGTAAGATTGAATACTAGAAATAAAGAGAGAGTTTCCTTTGTTTTTAATGACAGGCACAACGATAGATAAGAAAATCCAATCAATTTGCATAGCGATGAGACGACGAACGAATCCGACTGGTTTCGTTTCCAGATTAATATAACTATCTAATTCACTTGCTTTAGGAAGGTAGTAAGTAAATATTGGTGCAATAATAAAACCAATTAATCCTCCTAATGTGTTTAAAAACAGGTCGTCGATATCGAATAAGCGATATGCACAATTATATATACCATATAATCCAGTTACTTGTGTTATTTCAAAAAATAGTGAAAGACAAAAAGAGATGCAAATTGTCTGTAGGAAACTACGGCGGAAATAATAACGTAAGTAAATACCGAATGGAACTGTTAGTAGAACATTAAAAGCTACTTGCAAGAATGCAGATTCTTTTAATAAATAGAAATAAGTAGTTGGTTTCGTTAAAATTACCGACGTATGATTACGAATCTCTTGTACGAAATAAAATGGTGAGAGCTGCATATGTTGTGTATTGGCCGGTTGTAGGCTACAAGTATCATACGTTTGTGGTAATGGTAAAATAACAAGAAAATAGGCATTTAATAAATAGAGTAATAAAGAGTATAAAATAAATGAGCGCCATTTATTTAAGTAACCGTATTTTCGATAATTAAATATTAAAAAAGGGATTAAGAGAAACATTGCTAAAATAGGAAATAAAATAAATGCTGTTTTGATTGGGAATAAATATGTCGTCAAAATGAAACTCCTTTCAATTAAAATCCGTCTATCATTATAGCGCTAAAAGGAGTTTGTAACAAAGTTAAAATAGAAAAAATTACAAATTAAACTCATATTAAGTTATAATTAAATTTAATATAATATATTATGATAATATAAGTTGAGAGAGGGTACATGATATACAATATGAGCTTTTTTCTATAAGTGGGGATCATATTACGACTTTTGAAAGCGCATGGCGTTTTCAGGAGGGGGAACAGATTTTTGTCCATGATGATAATACAAAACGAAACTTTATTATTATTCGCTTAACACATGATTTATTTCAAAAAAATACACATGTTATTCGCTTGTATTGTCAGGAAAAGAAAGTTTATGCATAAGGAGAAACCTCTTACTGTATGGGGGCAGTAAGAGGTTTTCTATTTCATATAGGAAGCATTGGATTTTGAAGAAAGGATATAATTTTGCACTTGGTGCTTCCACGTTTCACCGCTCTTTCTTTGAGGCAGCCACTCATGATAATCTTGTTGTGTTTTCCATAACATACGAACCATATATTCAGCGCCAGCATCTGTACGATGCACGTGCGAAAATTCTATGTTAATAAAACCTTGTGTGCCAGACGATGGATAATGCTGTCTAAGCGAATGAAATATTTCATTTTCATAGCCATATTTAATATGAATAAGTTTAGTAACAATAAACATACGAACACCTCTTTTTCGATAATAATAAAAAACAAGATAGAAGAGAGAACTTTAATTTTCTTTATACATGTAAGGGAAAGTAGTGAGGATAATTAAAATTATACTATTCAGAAAATTCAAAGTAAATAATGAAAGTAATTTTAGATTGGAATATAAAAAGCAAGTCATCCTATTTTAGTAGAATGACCTGCTTTAAAGAGTATTATGTTTCACTTTATAAGAAAATGATAGTGAGTACACCTACGATAATACAGTAGAAAGAGAAATATTTTAAATTGCCTTTTGCCATAATGTTCATAAACCATTTTAATGAAATATATGTCATGATAAATGTCGCGATGAACGCAACAAGATAAGGTACAAATAATGTATCTAAATTTGGATCTTTTGCAATATCTGTAATACTTAGCAATAAACCACCTAAGCTAACAGGAATATATAGTAAGAATGAGAAGCGAAGAGCGGTTTCTTGCTTCATACCAAGTAACATTGCTGCTACGATTGTAGCACCAGAGCGGCTTATGCCAGGAATTAGTGCGCAAGCTTGTGCTAGACCGACAATGATTGCATCTTTCATAGAAAGATCGCCATCATTTTTACGTCCACGCAAGTTTCTAATAATCCAAAGGCCGATAGCAGTAATGAGGAGAGAAATCCCAACCATTTTAACGCCTTTTAAGTACTGATCGATATAATCTTTGAATAAAACGCCAATTACACCTGCTGGAATGGTTGCAATAATAAGGTAAATAATAAAGAAGAAATCTGATTTTGCATCTTCTACTCTTGTAAATATATAAGATAGACCATTTTTTGTTAGACGAACTAAGTCATTTCTATAAATAAGTAATACAGCTAATAATGAAGCTGAATTAACAAGTAGCTCAAAGCTAAACCCTTCTATTTCTAGTCCTAGCAAATTTTGTGCTAAAACGAGGTGACCGCTTGAAGAAATCGGAATTGGTTCTGTTAGTCCTTGGAACAGACCAAGAATTAAATATTTCAAAATGTAATAAAATTGTTCCATAACATCCTCCTTGTTTATTAGTCGAAAGAAACAACTGTTTTATTATAACAAAAGAGAGGACGAATATTGAGAAGAAAATAATATTCAAAATATAATAGAAATCCCCTTACGTTATAGGAGATTTTTAACATTACTGAGAAACTACTATTTCTTGAATACTTTTCGATAATTGGACATCGACTTTTTCGGCATCATGAATGTGGTTCATAATAGTAGTATTTAACTTTTGGAACATTTGTTGTGTATTTGCAAATTCTCGTAATATATCATCATTACAAGATTTTTGGTTCTCGATAGCTTTAATAACATTTGTAGCGCCACTTTGTAATGTTTGAATCATCATTAAAATATTTTCAATTCTAGCGTTAGTATCGGCGCTCATTTCCACACCTTCATCAACTAAATGTAAATTATCTTTTGTATTTTCGTACGCTTTTTCAATTTCTTCTTGAATTTTTTTCGTTAAGTTGCCAATATTTTTTGTACTCTCCGCTGTGCTTTCTGCTAGTTTTCTTACTTCATTGGCAACAACAGCGAATCCTTTCCCATGCTCTCCAGCACGTGCAGCTTCAATACTTGCATTTAACGCTAATAAATTTGTTTGTGCTGCAATGTTTTGAATTACTTCTACTATTTGTTCAATTTCTTTAGAGCGTTCGCTTAAATGATTCATACTATTAGAAGTGCGTTGAGATTGTTCACCTAATTTATTAATTACAATGAGTAAGCGATGAACGGATTCCTTTCCCTCATTAGAGCAATCAATAATTTCTTCAATAGATTGAATTAAGTTTTGTTCTTTTTGTAGCATTTCATTGTTTAATTCATTGGAATGTGTAGTACGAGTCGAAACATTCTCAAAGCATGCATTTAATTGTTGAATTAAGTTTTGGAGTGTATGGTGTTGGTTATTTACAAGTTCATGCTCTTGCATAACGCTTTGTACACGATTATGGATAGAAGATATAATTTCTTGTTTTTCCACATCTTTTTGTTTTAATTCTGTTTCTAGTTCATGTATACGAGTTTCTAGTTGATCGATTTTATGTTGGAGTGATTTCTTTTGAGTAAACATTTTATTTCATTCAACCGCCTTTAAGATTTTTAATTTCTCTATATTTGGATTTTAGCATTTTTTATAATTTTTAAATATAGTAATTGTTAAATATTTAAGAATCTATTACATTTTATTCGCAATTCCCTTTTTTTGTCATGAAAAATAAACTGTATTTAATGGTTTTGTAAACAAACTGTAAAATAAATCATGTATAACTGTATAAGAAGGGAGTCGGATTATGAACTATTTTAAGCGAATCAGTAGTCTTGTATTAGCAGGAATTATCGGTCTTTCTAGTACAGTCGCTGTAAAAGCAGAGTCAAACGACGAGAAACTTAACAACATGCAACAGCAATTGCAGCAAAACGATGCAGATATGCAGAAGAAAGAGCAAGAGAAGCAAGCTGTTAGTAAAGAAATTCAAGGTATCGAAAATGAACTACATAATTTAAATAATACAATTGCAGAAAATAAAGAGGATCAAGCTGCTATTCAACGTAAAATCGATGAAACACATAAGCAGATTGAACAAAAAAAAGCAGATATTGTCGTTTTAGAAGATAAAGTCCTTGCTCGTAAGGATATTATGAAAAAACGTATGGTTTCTGTTCAAAATAGCTCAAATACGAGTTTAGTAGTAGAAGTTGTTGTGGAATCAAAAAACTTTGCTGATTTCATACAACGTATGAATGCAGTATCTACCATTTTAGATGCAGATAAAGAAATTTTACGTCTACAAGAACAAGATCTTCGTCAAATTGAAGAAGATAAAAAAGCAATCGACGAAAAAGAAGCATCTTTAGTAGTAGATAAGCAAAAATTAGCAAAAGCACAAGCTGATTTGCAAGATAACTTGAAAAAGCGTCAAGATAACTTGCAAACAGTTCAAGCTAAATATAATGAGATTGCAAATCAAATTAATTTAGCAGCAGAAGAAAAAGCAAAAGTTGAAGCAAATATGAAAGCAGTACAAGAAACAATTGCTCGTGAACAAGAAGCAGCAAGAATTGCAGCAGAAGAGCGTGCAAAAGCTGAAGCAGCTGCAAAGGCTGAGCAAGAAGAGTTAGCAAAAGCGAAGGCAGCAGCTAAGCAAAAAGAGGAACAGACAGCTAAGCCGGCAGAGCCTGTAGCAAAAAATACAGCACCAGAATCTAAGCCAGACACTAAACCAGCTCAAGGTGGAAAAGAATTTTATGTAACAGCAACTGCGTATACAGCTGATCCATCTGAAAATGGCTATAAATCGGGTGAAACTGTAAAATCTAAGTTAGGACATGATTTAACTGCAAATCCAAACATGAAATTAATTGCTGTAGATCCAGCTGTTATACCGTTAGGTTCTACTGTATATGTAGAAGGATATGGAACAGCGATTGCTGGAGATACTGGTAGTGCGATTAAAGGTCATATTATCGATTTATTAATGCCAGATTCAGCAACAGCTAATAATTGGGGCAGAAGAACGGTTAAAGTTACAATTTTAAACTAAACCAAAATCCAACTTTACAATAAGTGAAGTTGGATTTTTTTGTGAAAATAATGTTAAGTTGAGTTTACATTTTGTTAAGGGTAGCATACAATGATGGTGAGAGGTGGTAAATTTGACCATTTTAAATAGAGTAAAGGAATTAAGAGCTCGCTTTAATTTCACACAAAGTGTATTAGCAGAAAAGGTTGGAGTGACGAGGCAAACAATCGCGGCAATTGAAAAAGGGGATTACGTTCCTTCATTGTTACTAGCACTGACAATTTGTGATGTGTTTGAGTTAAAGATGGAAGATGTGTTTGTTTTAAATAAGGAGGGGGAAGAGGATGAATAGACTTGTTGCTTCATACGTTATAAATTTATTTTATAGTGCATTAGCATGCTGGGCGTTTGTAGAGTTTTACAGTTTTTATATACAGTTTGCTGATATTATTAAAGATGAAAAGTTCCCATCTGAAATAACAATTAGTTTGACACCGTTCGTCTTAATATTTACTGTAGCTATCGTATTCGCATTTTTTTATAGATCACATAAGAAAAAGTATAAAGGATTCTCATATTTTTGGATGTACCCTTTATTATTTCCGCAAGAGGATGAACGTGAAAAGGTAATTACTGATAAGGCATGTCGAACAACATTTGTTTCATTATGGTTTGTATTGCCTTGCGCACTTGGATTATTAATATTTACTCCTGTAGCGAATCTATATATTTCGGCATATCCTTTATATGTTGTATATTTAATTTATTTCATTCAAATGACAGTCTTCCACGTATCACTATACAGAAATAAATTAGCTTAAAAAGAAACCTTCTTGCATCAGCAAGAAGGTTTCTTTTAGCTTATACTTGTACATATGGCAATATTATTTTATCATTTTATATAGAGTAAGATTTTGTAAGGGAAAGGAATTGTATATGAATAAGCAAAGAATTTATAGTATAGTAGCAATCCTTCTATTTGTTGTAGGTGGCGTGTTAATCGGAAAACCATTCTATGATGGGTATAAGGCAGAGAAGACACAGACAGCGAATGTACAAGCTGTTCAAAAGATGGCATATGAAAAGCATGAAACAGAATTTGTAGATGCTTCAAAAATTAATCAACCAGACTTGGCAGAAGTAGCGAATGCATCGTTAGATAAAAAACAAGTAATCGGTCGAATCTCTATTCCGAGTCTTTCGTTAGAGCTACCGGTTTTAAAATCATCTACTGAGAAGAATTTATTGTCAGGTGCGGCAACTGTAAAAGAGAATCAAGTGATGGGAAAAGGAAACTATGCATTAGCAGGACATAATATGTCAAAAAAAGGTGTTTTATTTAGTGATGTATCAACTTTAAAGAAGAATGATAAAATTTATTTATATGACAATGAAAATGAGTATGAGTATGCTGTTACAGGTGTATCTGAAGTAACTCCTGATAAGTGGGAAGTTGTAGAGGATCACGGAAAAGATGAGATAACGCTTATTACATGTGTATCTGTTAAGGATAATTCTAAGCGTTTTGTTGTTACAGGCGATTTGGTCGGAACAAAGGCGAAGAAATAAAAAAAGATGAGGGGAAATCCCTCATCTTTTTTTAATCCATCCATTTTACTAATTTTTTAGAAATCGATAATAAAACACAACCTAAAACGATCGCCACAGCGCCGATAACTGTGAATACTTCAGCATATCCAAGTGAAGTTGTAAAGCTTGCAAGCTGTCCACCTAAAATGTTGGCGATTCCTGAGCTTGCTAGCCATACGCCCATTAGTAGAGAAGCAAGTTTTACTGGAGCGAGAGCACTAACCATTGATAGCCCGACAGGTGATAAGAATAGCTCACCTAACGTATGGAAAAGATACGTAAAGACGATAAATAGTAAGTTTGCTTTTTCTGTAATGTTATGCTCATCACTACCTGTTTTTAATGTAGCCATAACGAGAATGATATAACCGATACCGAGTAAGATCATACCAAGTCCCATTTTTGTTGGGATTTTTAAATCACCACTTTTTCGAGTTGCAAGTTTTGCCCATAATGCTGAAATGGCTGGTGCAAGTAAAATAATAAATAATGGATTGACCGATTGGAACCAAGACGTTGGTACTTCCCATCCGAATATGGAGCGGTCAACGAACTTATTTGTATATAATGTTAACGAACTACCAGCTTGTTCAAAACCAGCCCAGAAGAAGACAACGAAGCACGTTAAAATGACGATAACTGCTGTATGTTGTTTTTCTTTTTTTGTTAATGGTGTATTTCCTACTGTTGGTTGCCCATCTGTTGTTTGTAAATCGCGAGTTGGTTTTTTACCGATATCACCAAGGAAGCGATTAGATAGTGTTGTAAATAAGATTTGTCCAATAATCATTCCGATTGAAGCTGCTAAGAAACCGTAACGGAATCCGTAATGAACAACACCATCAACTGTTGTTTTGAATAAATTTTCTGACAAAAATCCACAAACGAGTGGAGCTAAAAACGAACCGACGTTAATACCCATATAGAAAATTGTAAATGCACTATCACGTTTCGGATCGTGCTCTTCGTATAATTCTCCAACAAGTGTAGAGATATTCGGTTTGAAGAATCCATTACCGATAATAATAAGCGCTAATCCGAGGTATAGGCCGACTTGGTTTTGCAGGGCAAATAGTGTAAGGTTACCGATTGCCATTGTTATACCACCAATTGTGATGGCTTTTCGTCTACCTAGAAAACGGTCCGTTAAGTATCCACCGATTAATGGAGTGAAATAACAAGCTCCAGTATAAAATCCGTAAATAGAGAGTGCCCACGCTGGACTAAACCCAAGACCACCACTTACTAAAGCTGTTGTTAAATATAATGTTAATAATCCTCGTAATCCATAGTAACTAAATCTTTCCCACATTTCTGTAAAGAAGAGTAAATATAAACCGGGAGGATGTTTCTTTTTTCTTTGTTGTTCTTTTTCTAGTTGTATCGCTGATTCCATGTTATTTTCCTCCTGACACAAACAAAAACAAAGTTAATAGTTTTATTTGTTTAATATTTTACTTTATTAACTATTGAAAGTCAATTAAGGTTGATTTTTCAGAAGAAATTGGAAAAGGGAAGTAGCTATAGAATGGGTGTTTCTTTTGTGGTAGACTATGGACTATGTTTTCTTTGTAAGGAAGCGGATTATCGCGTTTTTCTTATGTGTGAAATTGATTCCGTTTGAGATGAAATTGAAGAAGGAGAAAGAAATGAAATTGTTACAGAAAAAAGAAGTTTTACTTATTAGTCTTATGTTATTCTCTATGTTCTTTGGAGCGGGTAATCTTATATTTCCACCTTTCCTTGGATACGAAGCGGGAGAACATGTGTGGATTGCGTTGTTAGGCTTTATTATATCAGCAACAGGTCTTCCGATATTAGGTGTTATTGCTATTGCGAAAGCAGGAAGCTTTCAAACGTTAGCAGGTAGAGTTCATTCCTCATTTGCAATTATTTTTCCGTGTATTGTGTATTTATTTATTGGACCTGGGCTTGGTATACCACGTGCAGGAAGTTTAGCTTTTGAAATGGGACCAGGTCAGTTGTTCCCAGAAATGGGTAGCGTAGCTTTATTATTTTACACGGTTATTTTCTTTAGTATTGTTTACTGGTTAAGTTTATCACCATCTAAATTAATGGGCTTGTTTGGAAAGGTGTTAACGCCACTATTATTATGTATGATTGCTCTTATATTTATAAAGAGTATGTTTACACCGGTAGGTAGTGTGAAAGAGCCTGCTGGAAATTATGGACAAGCTCCTATGTTCCAAGGGTTTTTAGATGGATATTTAACGATGGATGCGTTAGCGGCTTTAATCTTTGGGATTGTTATTGCAAATGCTTTGCGTGCAAAAGGTGTAGAAGATGATAAAGGTATAGCGAAATACATGAGTATTGCTGGTATTGGAGCAGGCCTTTTATTATCTATTATTTATGTCATCCTTGGATATGTTGGTTCAATAAGTGGTTCATTAGGTACATTTGATAACGGTGCGAAAGTGTTAGCACAAGTCATGACGACGTTATTTGGACAGAGCGGGGTAGTTTTATTAGGTCTTATTTTTACTGTCGCTTGTCTTTCTGTTTCAATTGGACTTGTTACGTCTTGTAGTCAGTTTTTCGCTAGTGTATTTCCGAAAGTATCTTATAAAGTTTGGGCATTTATATTAAGTTTTGTTAGTATGGTTTTAGCTAATTTAGGATTAACACAAATTTTAAAAGTATCGGTACCGATTCTTGGATTCATATATCCGATCGCATTAACGCTCATTATTTTAGGGTTGTTTCATAAATATATTGGGAAGTATGTCTACGTATATTCGGTAACAATTGGGATTGTAGCGTTATTTAGTGCAATGGATATTTTAAATAAAAGTGTATTGATGAATAAGTGGACACCGTTACTAGAAAATCTTCCGTTTTATACAGAAGGTGTAGGTTGGATTATTCCAGCGTTTGTAGGTGTTTGCCTCGGTATAATCGTTAGTATTGCTATAAATAAGAATAAAGTGAAACTTTAATCAGTGGGGGGTGTCCATCCCCCACTGATTATTATCCCTCACCAATCGGGATAAATAAGTGACAAGGTGTTTTCCTATTTCGGAAAACACCTTTCTTTTTTGGAAAAATAGTATTGAAAATGAATAGACTAGGAGTATGATAAAGATAATTGGAAATATATAGGTTTAAAATGAATGATGAGGTGGGAGTGTATGAAGGAGGATTTAAATAAGAAAATAGAAGCACTTGAAATAGCAATTGAAACAATTCAAGAGACACTTTCTGAATTGAAAGCGCAGCAAAGAAAAATAGAAGTAGATAAAGTTCAACAAAATGTTAGTGAGGAAAAGCAAGAATATATTGAAACGGTAACGGATGAAAAGCTACAAGTGGATGCAGTTACGATAAGGGAGCCAGTACAAGAACTTGAGGTAAAACAAGTAGATATATCTGCATTTAAACCAGAACCATTTAATATTATAAAGTTTTGCCAAACATGGTTACCACGCATATTTGTCGGTATTATGTTACTTGGGGTTATTTGGTTGTTTAAAGCGGGAGTAGATGCTGGGTTGTTAACACCAGCGATACGGATTGTGTTTGGTATAGCACTATCTATCGGTTTGTATTATGTAGGAGATATACAAATTAAAAAAGAGCGGCAAGCATTAGGGTTAGTATTAGCTGGTGGAAGTATTACAGGTATTGTTTTAACGACGTTTGCAGCACATTATTTATATGAGTTTATTCCCGCAAGTATTGCGTTTATCTGCAACATTATATGGGTCATTTTAGGGATTTATTTAGCGAAAAGATATAAATCGGAATACCTTGCTATTTTCGTAGCGGTAGGGGCATTTTTCGTTCCTTTCTTGTTAAATAGTACGACTCCTAATACGTATGTTTTCTTTAGCTATGAGACGATATTAACAATCAGTTTATTATGGTACGCATTGAGAAACCGTTATAAGTACTTATATATGATTTCTTATGTTGTTGCTGCAATTGTCCTATTTGTTTTCTTTGCTGTTATGTCAATGTTAGTAGGGAATTTGCAAGTGCAGTTAACGGTTGTATACGGAATAATTCATTTACTATTATTTTGGCATACGTTTACGGAGAGAAGCTTTATACAAGAACCACGCTTGGCAATATTTGGTACTAACGCAGTTTTCTTTATATTAGCCATTTCAAAAATACCTGAATTTACAACGTGGGGGCTAGTTATTAGTGCATTTGTGCATACCGCTATGTTCGTACTTGAATATAGGAAGAATAGACATTCTGTATTTACAAATCTTTTATTTGGTTTTGCAATGGGATCATTTAGTTTAGCGATTTTATACGAGTACAGTTTAGTGAATGCAGCAATCGTATTATTGTTACAAGGTTTCCTAGGAGTGGCTACTTCTATTAAAGTAAAACAGAACATGAAATTGTATATAAGTGCAACAATTTATGCAATCGGGATGATACAGACAATCTTTAGTCCGTTTGATCAGTTCATTTCAGCAGGTTTTGTAGCTCATATTATTTTAATAGTGACATTTTATTATGGCATGATAAAAGCGAAACATATGTTAGCGAGTTTTGGAAAATATATTTATTCTATAGCGCTCTATTGGCTAATGGTAATTGTATTTATTACAATTACTAGAATCGGTGAAGTTCTTTCTACCGATGGAAGTATAATTAGCGTATATGTATCATTATTATGGATGGTATATGCATTATTTGCAGTTTGGTTTGGCCGGAATAGACATATGAATGAAATATTATATGCTGGTTTAGTCGTATTAGTAGTAACAGTAGGGAAGTTGTTCCTTCTCGACTTACCAGAGGTGTCTATGATGATCAGAGCGGTGTTATTCTTAATAGTTGGTAGTATAGGTATTGTTATTTCAAGAATGTTTTTCTCAAAAGAATAGAAGTGAAAAGAAGGCAATCCGTATACGGATTGCCTTTTCTTTTACTTCTTATTAATCGTTACAGTTTCATTATATTTCGCTGTTGTATTTTGACGTAGACGAAGTGTTGCTTGTCCAGTTGTATTTGAATCAAGTTGTACATTTACAATTTTTTCAGCAGAACCTAAGCTATTTGTTGTGAAAGAGAATGCACTGCTATATCCGAAAGTAGATGGCCAAGTGCCGTTTGTATTTTGAACTTTTGCCACTTGTGTCCCGCCAGAAGTGAATATGCCTAAAGAATAATTATTATATGTTGTATTTGGTAATAAGTTATTTACTTGAATTTTTATTTGAAATACTTCATTATTCGGTAGAATAGTAGGATGCGTAATTACGTAATCACTCGCTGTCACTGCGCCGTTGTATCCGTATGAACCTGGTTTAAAAGTATTGGTGTTGAACCATTGGTAACCTTGATTTGGCGCGCTCCAAGGTTCTGGTTGTGGTTCTGTTGATAAACTTGGTTGTTCAAATGTTTGTAAAGCTGTAGGTGCATCAAGCTGTAAACCATTCACTTGATCTAAGCTTGTAAATGTTTCTTTCTTCGCTAACCAATTCACGATGTTTTCTAATAGAACAGCATCGTTTTCTTCTTTATAACCATCATAAGTTTTCTTTGATTGGCCTGAATCTTCACGAACATATTTTGGCGATGCATCTTCAACAGGAGAAGAGTCGCCAATAAAGGCTGCTTTTCCAAGACCAACTTTTGCAATGGCAGCATAAGGCCCCTCTGCAACACCACCACCGTTATAAACACCGCTATCAACAGCATTATTCCATTTTGATGGGTTTTCTGGAAGGTATACGAGTCCTTTTGCTAGTTTTGGATTTGTAATCGCAAGAGTAGAACCGGCATGCATTGCTACAGATGAAACTCCATTTGTAATTCCAAATGATTGCTCAGGAGAGACAATATTTTTAGCAGAAACATCACCAAGTGCATTGTAACGGAAACGAATACCGAAATTATCGGATAGCCAATCAGAGCTTTCTACTCCTTGCATAGCTAGTGAATTTGTTTCGTCACTAGACATTCCCTTTGCTGGATTATCCCATGCCCCGCGTCTATATCCATTAAATACTTCTGAAGAGTCCCAGCGGTTTTTATTACGATCTGCATTATAATGATCGGCAATGAAGAAAATACTGCCGCCATTTTTTACGTATTGTAACATCGCGTCTTGTTCAGATTTTTTATAAGGAATATTTGCTTCAGGGATGATAAATACATTGTAATTTTTTAAATCGTCGTATGTAATAGGTGTTGATTTACGAAGTTCTTTTACATGATATCCGTTTTGGGCAATGCCGTTTCCGAAATCAGAAAAACCGCCATCAATAACCCAGTCAGCTGTCCCAGCCGTTTGACCGTGAGTATTATCGAATAATACTTTCTTCCCATTGTTTTGATTTACAACTTTTGCAGCAATTTCAGGAGCAGGATCTACTGAGCTTTCGGCATAAGTAGATGGAACATAGGCGCTTCCTAAACTGATTGTGATTGCTGTTGCTAAAGAAAATTGAATCCATTTTTTATTCTTCATAGAAGAATCCCCCTAATAATAAATATATGTGCTTTAATAATGTAATTTATTTTTCTGTAAAAATAAAGACGGAAAACATAAAATATATTAAAAAATTGTAAAAATACCGTGAATTTTGTTGAGAAATATTTGTATAGACAATAAAAAATCCCTTCCAATCAATAAGGAAGGGATTTCGTAGTTAACTAATTTTTGAATTAGATGATTCATCAATCTTATGAAAACCTTTCATATAATACACGATAGCTAAGCCGATAAGCCAAATTGGACCGACGATTAATGCGATTCGTGTATCTTCTGAATAGGCCATGATACCTAGTACAAGCACAAGGAAGCCGAGTGAGAAATATGAACTTAATGGGTATAGGGGCATTTTATACGTTAACTTTTGTTTGCTTTGTGCTGGTAATCCTTTACGGAATTTAATTTGAGCGACTAATATAATGCCCCAAGTCCAAATTGCACCGAAAGTTGAAATACTAGTTAACCAAGTAAATACTTTTGCAGGAACGAGATAGTTTAATATAACGCCAACAAGTAAAACGATTGCAGTTGCTACAATTCCTTGACTCGGAATACCGTTCTTATTTAAACGACCGAATCTTTCAGGTGCTTTCTTTTGTTGTGCTAATGTAAATAGCATACGGCCTGTACTAAACAAACCACCGTTACAAGATGAAAGGGCTGCTGTTAACACAACGAAGTTAATAATACCTGCTGCCTTTGCGATACCGATTTGTTGGAACGTTAAGACAAACGGACTTCCTTTCTCGCCAAGTTCGTTCCACGGGAAAATTGCCATCATAACGAATAGAGCTCCAACGTAGAACAGTAAAATTCTCCAAAATACGTTATCAATTGCTTTTGCGAGTGTCTTTTTTGGATTTTGAGCTTCACCAGCTGTGACACCGATAAGTTCGACTCCTAAATAAGCGAATAATACCATTTGTAAGGAAAGTAGTAATCCAGAGAATCCATTTGGGAACCAGCCACCATGTTCCCAAAGATTTGAAATACCAGTTGCAACGCCACCATTTCCAAATCCGAATAGAATAATACCAGCGCCGACTACTATCATACAGATAATTGTGACAATTTTAATGAGAGCAAACCAAAACTCAAGTTCTCCAAATACTTTTACAGATAAGAAGTTGAAAGCACTCATTAATAAAAGAGCTAGTAATGCCCAAATCCAGCGTGGGATATCTGGGAACCAATACTGCATGTAAATTCCTGCAGCTGTAATTTCCGCCATACAAGTAACAACCCATAAAAACCAGTAATTCCAGCCTGTAATATACCCAGCTAGTGGGCTGATGTAATCATTTGCATATTTACTAAAAGAGCCAGCAACCGGTTGTTCAATTGCCATTTCTCCGAGTGCACGCATAATGAAAAAAATAACGAGCCCGGCGATCATATAGCCTAGTAAAATGGATGGGCCAGCTAGTTTAATAGCGGAAGCTGATCCTAAAAATAGTCCAACGCCAATAGCTGAACCGAGAGACATTAAAGTAATATGTCGTTCTTTTAAGCCGCGGTTTAAAGATCCAGATTTGTTTGTTTGCTGCATAAGAAGAATCCCCCCTGTAGAGTGAACAATAATTGAATGCGTTTGCTAAATATTTAACTATTTAAAATTATAAAACATTTCTATCTGTTATGCTACAAAAATAATCATAATACACTGTACTACATCTGAATTTGTCAGACTTAAACTTAAAATTCTAACTATTAGGGAATATATTGACTCTTCTTTTTATTGATTGTTAAGATTAAGTGTTACATTTTCTCACATACTAATAAGAAAAGAATGTGTGATAATAATTCAGGTGTAGGAAGGGTACATAAGTATGTTTCAATTACAAAAGTATAACACTTCTGTGAAGCAAGAAATTTTAGCAGGCATCACAACTTTTTTTACATTTGCGTATATTCTTGTCATCAATCCGAAAATATTATCTGATGCAGGTGTACCATTTGATCAAGCATTTACGGCAACTATTATTGCGACAGTTGTTGGGACGCTATGTATGGCGTTTTTAGCTAACTATCCAATTGTTATTGCTCCAGCTATGGGAATGAATGCATATTTTGCTTATTCTGTGGTTCAACAGGCAGAGGGGATTACATATGTCATTGCGTTTTCGGCAGTATTTGTGACAGGTATTATTTTTCTTTTATTATCTTTCACCTCGTTTAGACAAAAGCTAATTGTCGCAATTCCTGACAGTTTAAAACATGCAATTGCAGGTGGAATCGGATTATTTATTGCTTTTATCGGATTGCGACTTTCAGGTATTATCGTTGATCATCCATCTAACTTAGTTACAATCGGAGACTTTCATTCACCGGCTGTTATCTTAACATTAGTTGGTTTAGTGTTAGCAGCGGTATTAATGGTATTACGCGTTAGTGGTGCGTTGTTTATTAGTATGATTGTGACAGGGATTATTGCTTTTTTTACGGGGCAATTGAAGTTTGAGGATAGGATTGTGGCAATGCCACATTTACCAGAAGGAATTATTGTTTCAAACCCTATCAATGCATTTTCAGATGTAATTCAATACGGGTTATATGGAGTTATTTTTTCATTCTTACTTGTACTTTTATTTGATACAACAGGGGCTTTGCTTGGTTTAATTAAACAAGCAGGTTTAAATACAGATAACACTGAAAAGCGCTTTGGTAAGGCGTTCATTGCAGATGCAATTGGCGGAACGACAGGCTCCATCTTTGGGACAAGCCCTACAGCAGCGACAATTGAATCATCAGCCGGAATTGCGGCAGGTGGTAAAACTGGATTGACAGGTATTGTAGTCGTTTGTTTAACGATTATAACGGCATTCTTTAGCCCTGTTATTGCCTCTTTATCAAGTGTAGCAGCTATTACAGCACCTTCATTAATTATAGTAGGTAGCTTAATGGCACAAAGCATTCGTGATATTAATTGGAATGAATTTGAAGATGCATTACCAGCATTTTTAATTTTCGTAGGTATTCCGTTAACATCTAGTATTGCGAATGGAATTGCAATCGGATTTTTAGTGTATCCAATCTTAAAAATCGTGAAGGGGAAAGGGATGGAAGTACATCCGTTACTATACTTATTTACAATTTTATTTGGATGTCATTTATTCTTATAATATAGAGATAGGAAAGGGGGCTTCTTATGAGAGGCTCCTTTTTTGTGTATAATAAAGTGAAACTATAATAAGTGGGGGGGTTCATCCCCCGCTTATTATTAGTTGAACCAATCGGGCGTTTACGGGCAGTTGATCTCCCACCTAACTTCTTTGCTTCAGCCGAATTTTGAGGTGGGAGTTTTACTGCCCGTTAATGCGGGATAAGGTAAAATTCAAATGCGTTTTGTAAATTATAAATTACTAAATGGAATATATATGTTACAATAAGGGCGGAGGAGGAACATGAATGGCTGTAAGTAAAATAAAAGTCGCGCGTGTTCAGTTAGATTTAACACAGCAACAATTAGCAGAAAAAGTAGGCGTTACAAGGCAAACGATTAGTTTAATTGAGAAGGGGAAGTATAATCCGTCTCTAGATTTATGTTTAAAAATTTGTTATGCGGTAAATAAAACATTGAATGATTTGTTTTGGGAGGAAAAGGAGTGATAGGGTGAAAATCGTGAAAGATGAACGTTTAATGATTGAAGGGTTAAAACATGTTAGATTGGCTTTCATCTTACAGAATATCGTCATACTAGGTATTGTTTTTTATCGCTACGTTTTGCAAGGGGCAGGATATGAAAGTATTTCGGATTTATTAATGATATTTATCAGCGGGATAGTAGTTATTAACTTTTTAAACTTAAAAAATTCAGTGGAAGTGTATGAGCATACAGGGGGAGTATCTCGTAGTTATTTCATGAAATTATTATTCATTCCAGTTGGGATTGTTATTGGGATTTTAGCTATTTGTATCATTGTAACACCAGATATTTCGATAAAGGAAATTAGTATAACAGGACTTATTATGTTTGCTTGTTTTTTAGTTCCTAGCTTGTTTATATACATATATATGAAAAAGATAAAAAATGAAGATTGAAATATAAGAAAAGCTTTCCCGTATTGAGGAAAGCTTTTCTTATATCTTTTTATACAGAACTTTATGAAGGCCAATCGGTTCAATTTCAAAGATTTCACCATGTTCGTGGAAACCTAATCGTTTGTAATAGTCAGCTACAGTAATTCGGCCATTACACCATAAAATGTTTGCGTTACGCTCTTGTAAGATTTGCTCGGCTTTATGGATTAAGGAGCTTCCAGCGTGTTTGTTTCGAAAGTTTGGTAATGTTGCCATTCCACGTAGTCGATAATGAACACCTGTTGGTAAGTCAGGATATATTTCTTTTGAGAAGGAAGCGATACTAATCAGTTCATCGTTTACAAAGGCACCCAAGTGGAAGGTGTCTACTTCGTAGTCGGAAGAATATTTACAATCTGCTAATAGCTGATTAGGGCGCAAAATTTTTTGACGTAATACGTAAGTTTCAGATCCATCAATATTTTTCACGGTAATCATATTAACATCCTTTCTTATAAGCCTTTTTCTGTTAGCTGTATAAAGAAATAGGCAGGTGCAGCGAAAAGTCCGAGTATGCTAGCGGTTCCAAGAAGGAGTGAAAGCAAGAGACAAGTGTATTTGACTCCATTTGATTTTTTCCATCCGTAACTACAAATTTCAATGCTAATACCGATGAGAATAATGGCGACGAGTACTTCCGCTAATAATAAGAGAGCTAAAGTTGAAATAGACATAATGTGATTCATCCCCATAATATGTGATAGTAACATTTTACCATATGAAATTGGAAAAATGCCCCTCAATTATGTGAGGGGCATTTTTCTACTCTAGTATGTTTTTCATTGTATCAATATGCTCTTTTGAACCTGTTACAAGTAAAATGTCACCGTGTTGTAATTTCGTATCACCATGTGGTATTAATGCTTTATTACCACGGTAAATTTGAATGACAAGTACATCACCTAAAAACGGAAGGCGACGAAGTGCTAAGCCATTATATTTATTGCTACGTAGTTCAACCTCACGCACTGTTTCATTCGCTGTTGTAATTAAGCGGACGAGACTTGGTTTATCAATAAGTGCACGTAATAAAATACGTGTAGAGTTAATAGTTGAGAATACAGCGATATGTTCTTGCGTTGCTTTTTCGTGTAGAAGGGGATCTTCTACACTTGCGATGACGTGTTCAACACCTAATTCTTTTGCGTGTTCTGCTAATAATAAGTTTTGGTCATCATCACTTGTCGCAACAACAACACGGTCTGCATCAAATGCTGTTTGTTCAGTTAATGATTCGATTGTGATTTCATCTAGTTTCACGATAGGGAAGTCATGAGATTTTACTTCCTCATCATTTATTTTATTCTGGCGTATCATATATAGCGTTACGTCATAATCTTCGCGCTTCAAATCAAGTGATAACGGAAGGGTAATTCTGCTCGCGCCAATAATAGATACTTTCGGTTTTGGTGTTTCCACTTTTGGAAACATCTTTTTAAATAATATAGGTGCAAAAATACAAGTAATAACTGCACTTAAAATAAGGGATGCTGATAAACTTGGGCTAATGATACCTAGCTTTTCACCGATTTGTGCAGCCGCAATAACTAAAGAAAGTGTTGATGTTAACAAAATAGCACTTCCGAGTACGATATTGCGTGGGTACCATTTTCGTAAGACGAGTGATGGCAATAGTTTTGAAATAAAGAGTCCCACAATTAAAATTGGAATCATTAGCATACTAGAAGGCTCTTTAAAAATAGACCATACTTCTAAATTTACACCAACCATTACGAAGAAAATAGGGATGAAGAAACCATATCCGATGGAATCGAGTTTTTCAACCATATCGTCATTTGGTGATAATAAAGATACGAGTACACCTGCTAAGAAGGCTCCTAAAATGTTTTCTGCTCCAACGGATTCAGATAATCCAACTAATATTAAGATGAGTGCAAAAACAGCTCGTGTATCAATTTGTACACTACCGGCTTTTAAGCTTTCTAGGTATGGAATATTTTTAAAGCGTCTTGCGATAAAGTAAATTATAATACCAGCGCCGAATAGAAGAAGTAGAAGCCACATACTTTGGCCACTTTCGGAATTTAATCCGACGAATACAGCGAGTAAAATCATTGTAACTAAGTCTGCAATAACAGCGACTAATAAAATGATTTGCCCGATTGCGGTTTTTCCTAAGTTATTTTCTTTTAATGTTGGTACGACAACACCTAAGGAAATAGTTGAGATAATTAAAGTCATGAACATTGCATTGTCTACGAATCCTAGCCATACGAATATTAACGATAGGGCATAAGATAAAATGAAAATAAATAAGAAGATAATGCTTGCTGCTTGGAATGTGTTCGGTTCGTTTGTCGTATTCTTTTTCCCTTTTTGTTTAAAGATAGAAAAGTCAATTTCTAAACCACTTAAAAACATTAGGAAGATAAAACCTAGTGTTGATAAGACTTGAAGCCACATATCTGGCTCAATGATGTTAAATCCACTTTTACCTACAAAGATTCCTGCGATAATTTCTGCGACAACGACAGGAAGTGCTTTTAATTTAAAGCGTTGTAACAAAAGGGGAACGAAAAACGCGATTGCAACGACAACCATAAGTGATAGAACAGAAGAATGATGTTCCATTGCGTTCTCTCCCTTCAAATAAATATAGTACCTATTTAGCCATATTATAGGTAGAAAATCAACGCATATGGGTTCGATTTCATAAAGAAAGAGTTTTCTTAACATTTGTCATAATAAGTATATTTTTCATGATTCTGTTGTTAATTCCGTAATGTGGATGCAATAGGGGAGGGAATAAAAAAAGACTGCTGAGATTCCTCAGCAGTCTTTTTCATGCAAATTACATTGAGAAGAAAATCCATACAGTAAGACCAACTGTTGCTGTTGCAACGAAGAAACTGTATATCATTGTAAGAATTTGAACTCTTCCTTCTCCTTCTTTTAAGTGCATGAACATAATTAATTGTAATAATGCTTGCGCAACTGCCATTATGATGATAGTTGTTAATATCGTTGAAAGAGGCAGGCTTGTGTAAAGTGCCACGTATAACGCTAGAAACGTTAGTGCAAGCGATAAAATAAATCCGAAAACGTGTGACCATGGGAATCCGCTATGCGCATGCCCGTTTGCTTGATTGTTATTTTGAGCCATTTACGCCACCATCCCGTTCAAGTAAACTAGTGTGTAAATAAAGACCCAAACAAGATCAAGGAAATGCCAGTATAAGCTGATAATGAACACTTTACGAGCTGTAACTGGTGTTAAACCTCGTTTTAAAATTTGGATGATAACACAAGTTGCCCAAATGATACCACCTGTTACGTGGGCTCCGTGCGTTCCAAGAAGAACGAAGAATCCAGATAAGAAAGCACTTGTTTGAATTGTTGCGCCTTCACCAACGTACATAATGAACTCTTCGATCTCGAAGAATAGGAAACCTGCACCTAAAAGTAATGTAAAGATGAACCATCCAAGCATTGCTTTTTGGTTGTGTTTACGCATTTCATGAATTGCGATACCACATGTGAAACTACTTGTTAAAAGTAGTAGTGTTTGAATTAAAAGTGTTTTAAGTTCAAACAATTGCGCTGGTGTTGGGCCATCTGCCGTACGACCAGCAAGTACTAGATAAGAGGCGAAAAGTGTTGCGAACAGCATAATTTCAGCCCCAAGAAAAATCCAGAATCCTAGGATGTTCAATCTGCTTTGCTCGGATTGATATTCCAAAGGTAAGCTTTTATCTAAAGCCGCCATATCATTTCACCTCTCATGCTACATGTTCTGTTTTTTTGATTTCATCAACACTGATATAGTAACCGTCATCGTAATCGAATGAACGATAGATTAAGCAAGCTAAAATACCAACGCCGCCGATTGCTGCAAGCCAGAACCAGCTAAATACTAATGCAAAACCTGCAAGACCGAAGAATGCAGACGCAATAATAGGCACACCAGAGTTACTTGGCATGTGAATTGGTTTTAATTCTTCTGCAGCTGGTGTAACTGTTTCTCCGCGTTGTTTCATGTACCAGAAAGCATCAGCTTCTTTAATTTCAGGAAGTTTCGCGAAGTTGTAATGTTGTACAGGAGAATGAGTTGCCCATTCAAGTGTACGACCATCCCATGGATCTCCAGTAACATCACGTTCACCGTGACGTGCACTCCAAATTACGTTGTAACAAAGAAGTACGAATCCGACACCCATCATTACTGCGCCGACAGATGCGATTTGGTTTAACCAACCCCATCCAAGACTTGCAGAGTAAGTGTACATACGACGAGTCATACCATCTAAACCTAGGAAGTACATTGGGAAGAAACAGATGTTAAATCCGCTCATAAAGATCCAGAATGTCCATTTACCAAGGCGTTCATTTAGCATATGACCTGTCATTTTTGGATACCAGAATGTGAATCCAGCAAGCATAGCAAATACTGTACCTGCGATTAATACGTAGTGGAAGTGAGCGATTAGGAAGTAGCTGTTATGGTATTGATAATCAGCTGCTGCCATTCCAAGCATAACCCCTGTAACTCCACCAACTACGAAGTTTGGAATAAATGCCAATGACCAAAGCATTGGAACTGTAAAACGAATACGTCCTTTATACAGTGTAAACAACCAGTTAAAGATCTTAACCCCGGTTGGAATCGAAATCGCCATTGTCGAAATCGAGAAGAATGAGTTAACCGCTGGACCTGCACCCATCGTGAAGAAGTGGTGAAGCCATACGACGAAACTTAGTAAAGAAATTGCGACCATTGAGTACACCATCGCACTGTAACCGAATAGACGTTTACGTGAGAATGTACTAATGATTTCAGAGAAAATACCGAATGCCGGTAAAATAACGATATATACTTCAGGGTGACCCCATACCCAGAATAGGTTGGCCCATAACATTGGCATACCGCCGCTCGCCATCGTAAAGAAGTGAGCATCAAATAGACGGTCAAATGTCATTAATGCAAGAGCTACTGTTAATACTGGGAAAGCGAAAATAATGATAATTGTTGTAATTAAGATTGACCAAGTAAACATTGGCATTCTCATTAATGTCATACCAGGTGTACGCATTTTTAAGATAGTAACAAGGAAGTTAATACCTGTCATTAGCGTACCGATACCTGAAATCTGTAATGCAATTGCGTAGAAGTTATTTCCTACACCAGGAGTAAACTCTGTACCCGCCATTGGGAAGTAAGAAGTCCACCCAGCGTCTGGTGAACCACCGATAACGAAAGCGATGTTGAATAACATTGCTCCGATAAAGAATAACCAGAAACTTAAAGCATTTAAGAACGGATATGCAACATCACGAGCACCAATTTGTAATGGTACTACAAGGTTCATTAACCCCATAACGAATGGCATTGCCATGAAAAGAATCATTACTGTACCATGTGTTGTAAAGATTCCGTTATAGTGTTCAGCGTTTAAATAAGTTGTATCTGGGAATGTTAATTGTGCACGGATCATTAAACCGTCCATACCACCACGGAATAACATTATAACCGCAGAGATAATATACATGGCCCCGATTTTTTTATGGTCAACAGTTGTCAACCATTCGTCCCAAAGCCATCTCCATTTTTTGTACTTTGTTAGTACGAAAAGAATCGCTAATGTCACAAGAACGATAGATGCGTCAGCACCGTAAATAATTGGGTCACCTGTGACAAAAAATTCATCAAGCTTCACTGTGTTCACTCCAATCTGTTGGAATAATAGCTATTATTTTTTGTTTTTGTAGTAGTTGTAATCACAATATTCAAGTGATTTTGGATCTACATAACTTAAGTGATGACTAGAGAATGTCATACGACCAACTACACCAGGTTTAACAATTTCGTTGTACTTATCTTCTGTTAGTTTAGGAGCAGTTTGTTGTACTTCTTTTACCCACTTGTCATACTTTTCTTGTGTTTTTGCTTCAAGTTCGAATTCCATATGAGTGAATCCTTCACCAGAGAAGTTCGAACTACGACCTAGGTAAGAACCAGGTTTATCAGCTTGTAAATATAAATCCATGATCATGCCATCCATAGTGTATTTCATACCACCAAGTTCTGGAACCCAGAAAGCATTCATTGGACCTACAGAAGTCAGTTTGAATTGAATAGGTACACCAGCTGGGATGTTTAAATAGTTAACGGTTTCAATTTTTTCCTCTGGGTAACTAAATAACCATTTCCAGTTTGCAGATGTAACATAAATTTCAACTGGTTTAATATGCTTGGACTCTTTCGGAACCTCTTCCGAAGCATAAGTTGCTTTTACTGTTGGAATCGATAATGCGATAACGATAATAACAGGGACAAGCGTCCAAATAATTTCTAATAATGTGTTACCGTGTTGATCAGGTGGCTCATAGTCCATATTCTCTGGTTTTTCACGATAACGAATCAAGATGACTGTAAACAAGATGAATACAATTGCGATAATTAATGACATAAGCACGAATGACCAAACAATTAAATCATACTGTGCTTTTGCAACAGGTCCTTGCGGATTTAATACTGCGAGTTTCTTATCACAGCCACCGAGGAACAGAAGTAATGATAACGGAAGAAGCGAAGCCAACTTCCAAAACGCTTTCTTTAGTTGCACGATTGAAAATCTCCTTTCTCCTTGGATTGAAACTATGCCAATAAAACAATATAAACCTATTAATTTATAGAAGGCAATAGTTTTTGTCATATTGTTAAAAAATAGACACAAATGCACGCTTTTTAAGGTGAATATCATTTGTAACTTGATTACATTGTAAACTATTTTCCAGAGAAAAACGTGATTGTGAAAATTTTAAGTTAAATAAAGTTATACCAAGATATCCAAGAAATAGAAAAAAGCTATCTTATCATAAGGAAGATAGCTGAATATTTAGTATATTTAGTTTATTTCCTGAGTTATATTTTGTTGTTGTTCAAATGTGACAACTTTTTTATATTTTACTTGGTATAAAATGTAACAGATAATCATAAATGGAATCCCGCAAAAAAGAGCAATTCTCTGATCTGGAATGAAAGCTAAACTAACAAATGTAATGAAATTGAGTGAAAAAGCTACGATTGGAACTACTGGATAAAGTGGTGTACGATATTTTAAATCCTTTATGTCACCGCCATTTTTCACGAATTCTCTACGGAAGAAAAATTGTGAAGCTGCGATCGACATCCAAACGACAACAGCTGCCATTGCTGCAATAGATGTTAGAACTAAAAAGACAGTATCTGCCGCAAATACACTCGTTAATAAAGAAAGGCTTGCAAAAATTAGGCTGAAAATTAATGCGTTTAGCGGTACACCTTTTTTAGTTAGCTTTGTAAAAGCTGGACTTGCCATGCCTTGTTTTGCCATCGCCCAAAGCATACGAGAATTTGCGTATAGACCAGAGTTAGCTACAGATAATACAGCTGTAATAATAACAAAGTTCATAATGTCTGCTGCATATGGAACACCAGCTACATCAAATACAAGTACAAATGGACTTTCAACTAGATTAGCCTCTTGCCATGGGAGTAAACCTACAACAACTGAGATTGCTAAGACGAAAAAGAATAGAGTTCGCCAAATTGTGTTTTTTATAGCTTTTGGGATCGTTTTTTCAGGGTTTTCGCTTTCACCTGAAGCAATACCGATAAGTTCAGTTCCTTGGAATGAGTAATTTACTGTAATCATCGTAAGAAGAACTGCTAGTGCACCATTTGGAAATAGTCCGCCATTTTCAGTGAAATTATGAAGCATTGGAGCTGGATTTCCATTAAAGTCGAGAAAACCGAACATAACGGCGCCTCCAAGTACAATAAAGACAACAATTGTTGCAACCTTTACGCTAGCGAACCAAAACTCAGTCTCTGCATATGCTTTCGCTGATAAAGCGTTCACAAGAAAGAGTGCTGCTGCAAATATAACACACCAAATCCACGAAGAAACGTCTGGAAACCAACGTTTCATTAAAATACTAACAGTCGTTAACTCTACTCCAACTGTAACAGCCCAATTTAACCAATACATCCAACCGACGACAAATCCAAAACCAGGTGAAATAAATTTGCTTGCATAACTTTGGAATGAACCTGCTTCTGGCATAGCTACTGATAATTCACCAAGACATAACATCGTTAAATACATAACGAAACCACCGACTAAAAATGCAAGAATAGCTCCGCCTGGTCCGGCATTATGGACGATTTGTCCAGAGCCCATAAATAATCCTGTTCCAATGACTCCACCAAGTGCAATCATGAATAAGTGTCTACTTTTCATTGTTCGTTTTAAATCTGTTTGTTCTACTTGTTGATTCATATGCCCCTCACCCCGTATTTTTCTTGTATGTGTTAACTTGATTTCATTCTGGGGTTTTAATCATTAGTGGGGGATGAAAAACATACTCGGTTTATTTTGTTATGAAATGAATGGAGTATGTAAAAGAAAAACTAACTATGACTAAATATCCTAGAATGTTTGTTAACGTAGTGAAGGGAATTGTGATTCATTCACTATGTTAACAATTTTGATTTTAGCAAAATATTCAGAGAAAGTATATTGTTTTTTCTTTTTATTAAAAATAATTAGAATTTTAAAACGATATCTGCGAATAATAATTCACAGAATCTTTCTAGCAAACTAGTAAGAAGAAAGGTACAATGGTAGAAGTCACGACTTTAAAATAATTGATATAATGGAGTTTGGTTTATGATGAAAAAGTTAAAATATATTTTTATTTTAGGTATTATACTTTGCGTAGCTTTTTTCGTATGGAAGAATAAAATTATGCAAAAGGCACAAGAGTTACGTCTAGATTTCTTATCTGAAATGAAAGAAGCAGCAATGATTGAAGATGTCCCATTTATAAAGCAATTACCTGAATTACCTCGTGGGTGTGAAGTCACGAGTTTAGCGATGTTGTTGCAACATAAAGGTGTACAAGTAGATAAGATGCAACTTGCTAGTGAAATTCATCGTGTCCCATTTGAACAAGATGGTTTGCGTGGGAATCCCTATGAAGGGTTTGTCGGGAATATTTATACGAAATCTGAGCAAGGGTACGGTGTGTATCATCAACCAATCTTTAAATTAGCAGAAAAGTATGTTCCCGAAAAAGTCATTAATTTAACAGGTAGAGAAGTGCAAGATTTATATAAAGTAATTAGTTCGGGATCACCTGTATGGGTAATTGCGAATACGACGTTTAAACCACTTTCAGAAGATAGCTTTGAGACGTGGAATACAAGTTCAGGAGAAGTAAAAATTACATATTATGAGCATAGTGTAATCGTAATTGGATACGATCAAAATTTTGTATATATGAATGATCCTCTTGCAAATAACCCACGTAAAGCTGTTCCGCGAGCAGAGTTTGAAAAGTCATGGGAGCAAATGGGGAAACAAGCAATTACTATTTTGTAATAATGAAAAGTCATCTTGAGGGTGGCTTTTTATTTTTAAGTATTTATTATTGAAAATTCAGAAGATTCTTTTAAAAGTTAACTATTCACGTTATAATAACAGTTAACTTAGTGAAGAAGGGGAGAAGAGAAATGGATGTCGCAAAGGAACTTGTTTTATCAAAGAATCAGTTGATTGAGTGGAGAAGGCATTTTCATAAGTATCCAGAGTTATCTTTTCAAGAAGAAAAAACATCTCAATTTGTATTCGACATACTTCGGAAAATCCCATATTTAGAAGTTTCGCGCCCTACTAAATATAGTGTAATGGCAAGGCTAATTGGTAAACAGCCTGGTAAAACAATCGCGGTCCGTGCTGATATGGATGCTCTTCCTATTCATGAAGAAAATAAGTTTGATTATATTTCTACATATCCAGGTGTGATGCATGCATGTGGTCACGATGGCCATATGGCGATATTGCTTGGTGTAGTACATAAGTTGGTAGAGGAAAGAGAAAAAGTTAAAGGGGAACTTCGTTTTCTATTTCAACATGCAGAAGAAAATTTTCCGGGTGGTGCAGAGGAAATGGTCGCAGCGGGAGTAATGGAAGGTGTGGATTACATTATTGGTGCTCACCTGTGGGCTTCATTAGAAGTTGGAAAAGTAGGTGTAATTTATGGCCCGGCGATGGCGGCACCGGATGTTTTTAAAATTACGATAGAGGGAAAAGGTGGACATGCTGGAATTCCGCACGAAACAGTCGATAGTATCGCGATCGGTGCACAAATTGTTTCGCAAATCCAGCAAATTGTATCTCGCCTCACGAATCCGTTAGATTCTCTCGTAGTATCTGTTACGCAATTTCATTCTGGGACAACTCATAATGTTATTCCGGAACAAGCGGAGATTGAAGGGACAGTGAGAAGTTTAAGGCATGAATTAAGAGGAGAAACAAAGAAGAAGCTTGAACGGATTGTACAACATATTACAGAATCCTACGGTGCTAAGTATACATTTTCTTATGAGTATGGATATCGACCAGTTGTGAACGATTATGAAGTGACAGAGCTTATTGAACATACGGCATTACAGCTTTTTGGAAGAGAACGGGTTGTGCGTTTACAACCAACGATGGCAGGAGAAGATTTTTCAGCCTTTTTACAAAAGGCACCAGGGACATTCTTTTTTATAGGGGCAGGAAATGAAGAGAAGGGAATTATATATCCGCATCACCATCCTCGTTTTACAATTGACGAAGACGCATTACCAATTGGAGTGGAAGTTTTTGTATCAGCCATTATGAATTTTATAAATAAAGGAGAATGAGATGAAGAAAATACATGTGCTAGCGCTTATTCCAGTTCTTTGTTTAGTAGTTGGACCAGTATTTGCGAATTCAGTCACTCCTTACGTATTGGGGATGCCATTTTTATTATTATGGGTATTGTTATCAGTGCCCATTACGTCTCTATGTATGGGGCTTGTATATTTATTTGATCCTGCTAATAAGGGGGATATAGGATGATAGCATTACTTATCATTATTTTATTTTTATTTCTAGCACTATTTTTAGGGATTCGGGCACAACATGGAAAAGATATGAATTTAGAACAATGGTCGGTTGGCGGAAGAGGGTTTGGAACTATTTTCGTTTTTCTCCTTATGGCAGGCGAAATTTATACGACGTTCACATTTTTAGGAGGAAGTGGATGGGCGTATAGTAAAGGGGCACCTACATTTTATATTTTAGGTTATGGCGCGCTAGCTTATATTTTATCGTATTTTTTATTGCCACCGATTTGGAAGTATGCAAAAGAACATAACCTTGTTTCGCAGCCGGACTTTTTTGCGAAGAAATATAAAAGTAAGATGCTTGGGGTAATAGTTTCAATTGTTGGTGTTATTTCTATTATTCCATATCTTGTTTTACAGTTAAAGGGACTAGGAATTATCGTTTCAGAAGCTTCGTATGGAAGAGTGTCACCTGTTATTGCAGTATGGATTGGTGCTATTGTTATAACTATATATGTAATGGTTTCAGGTATACACGGCTCTGCTTGGACAGCCGCTTTGAAGGATATTATGATACTGTTTATCGTTATGTTTTTAGGTATATATTTACCGTATCATTATTACGGAGGATTTCAGCCGATGTTCGAAGCTGTAGAAGCAGCAAAACCAGGATTTTTATCTTTACCTGATGAAGGAATGAGCATTTCTTGGTTTGTTTCTACTATTGTATTAACTGCTCTCGGTTTTTATATGTGGCCTCATACATTTGCTTCTGCTTTTTCTGCAAAAAACGAAAAAGTATTTAGAAAAAACGCGGCAATTATGCCACTGTATTCTTTAGTTTTACTTTTCGTATTCTTTGCAGGATTTGCTGCTATATTACAAGTTCCTGGATTAAAGGGAGCGGATGTAGATCTTTCGTTATTCCGTCTGGCTCTTCAAACCTTTGACCCTTGGTTTATTGGGATTATTGGTAGTGCTGGAGTTTTAACAGCATTAGTTCCAGGTTCCATGCTTGTCATGGCCGCTTCTACATTGTTAGCAAAAAATATTTACCGAACAATGGTCCCATCTGCTTCAGATAGACAAGTTGCTAAAGTGGCGAAATTATTTGTTCCTGTAGTAACGCTTGTAGCTGTTTTGTTCACCTTTAAAGGTGGAGAAACAATAGGGGCGCTTCTTTTAATGGGATACAGTATAGTTACGCAACTTTTCCCTGCACTTGTATGTAGTTTGTTTCCTCGGCAAATTATTACGAAACAAGGTGCGATTGCGGGGATGGGAATTGGGCTGTTAGTTGTCGCATATATCACTTTATCTGGTTCTACTATAGCTACGATGTTTCCAGGGGTACCGCAATATATAAAAGATTTGAATGTAGGTATAGTCGCATTGTTAATTAATATTGTTGTGATGTTTGTAGTGAGTGGACTCACGAAAAGTGTATCTATAAAGACGGACAATATAATAGTAGAAAAGTAATTCGCGTGTTAGAGCTATCTTTGAAAAGAGATAGCTCTTTTTTGTATATATTTACTTCTATTAGCGGAATCTAACTAAAAACTTGTTAAAAAGGAAGTTAGGTGGGGAAATTGTTAGAGTTGAAAGGTAACTTGTTTGAAGTTATGAAGGAAATCAGGGGTGAGTTAGGTTCACCTAATGATTTAACGATTAGAGAAGTTGCTCTTGCGGGAAGTTTTACACGTTGTGCGGTTGTTTTTTTATGTGGATTAACAGATAAGGATAATGTTTATAAATATGTAGTTCGTACACTTCAATATGAAGAAGTACCAAATGAAGCAGCTGTTGTTCAAACATTATTAGATCGTTTTATTTCTATTGCAGAAGTCAGTACGAAAACAAAATTTCCAGATATTATAAATGCGATTTTAACAGGAGACACAGTTATATTAATTGATAATATTCAAACGGCTATTGTTATTAATAGTAGGGCTTGGGAAAAAAGAAGTCTAGAACCACCTGTAACAGAAGATTTAATACGTGGACCGAGGATTGGACTAAATGAAGATATTAATGTAAATAAAATGTTAATTCGCCGTAGTTTACGTGATCCAAAGCTACGATTTCAATCTTATATTATGGGGGAAAGATCGCAAAAAGAAGTGACCATAGTATATATAGAAGATATTATTAATCCTTTCATTGTAAAAGAGTTAGATCGTCGTCTTCAATCGATAGTGACAGATGTCGTTTTGGAAACAGGTACGATTGAACAATTAATTCAGGATAATAATTTATCGCCATTTCCGCAGTTTTTGAATACAGAAAGGCCTGATAGTATTGTGGCCTCATTAGCGAAGGGAAAAGCGGCCATTTTAGTAGATGGATCACCATTTGCACTTATTGCGCCATTAGTATTTGTTGATATTTTTCAATCAGTAGAAGATCATTATGAGCGCTGGATAATTGGTACGTTATTAAGGGTTTTGCGAATGATTTCCGGTATAATTGCGATTTTAATGCCAGCAATGTATGTAGCGCTAGTTTCATATCACCAAGGACTTATTCCTTCTAAATTGGCTTATTCAATTGCAGGTGCGAGGGAAGGTGTACCGTTTCCTGCTTATATTGAAACATTAATGATGGCATTGACGATGGAATTAATAAGAGAAGCTGGAATTAGATTACCAAAACAGATGGGACAAACCATTGGGATTGTAGGTGGCCTTGTAATTGGAGAAGCAGCAGTAAGTGCGGGGATTGTAAATCCGTTTTTAGTCATTATTATTGCGGTTACAGCAATTGCTACATTTTCACTGCCTGTGTATAGCATTACGATTACGTTTAGGATTTTACTTTTCGTTTTTGTATTAGCCGCAACTGCTTTTGGGCTGTATGGAATTATTTTAGCTCTTATAGCACTTGCCATTCATATTACGAATTTAAAGAGTGTTGGGGTACCTTATACAACGCCTATTGCTCCTGCGTTTCATAAAGATTGGAAAGAAGAGATTGTCCGTTTGCCGAAGGCAATGTTGAAAGAGAGACCGGAATATTTACAAACGAAAGACTCTACATTACGTCCAAAGGAGCGAGAATAATTGAAACCATTTGAATACGGAGATGAAGAAATTGGATCCCGGGAGCTTGGTTTTGCGGTATCTTCAGTCATTATTGGTATAGGGGCATTATCTATGCCACGAGACGTCGCTACGCAAACTCTATTTTCAGATGGCTGGATTATTTTGCTTGCTGGAGGATTGATATGTGCATGTTTAGGATGGTTTGTAACGAGGGTGGCAATTCTATTCCCGAAACAAAACTTTGTTCAATATACGAGTGCGCATTTGACAAAGCCTGTGGCATACACGATTAGTACCATTTTAGTATTAACGTTTGTTGCTTTGACCGCATATGAATCGCGCATGATTGCAATTATTTCACAAACGTATTTATTTAATGATACACCAATACAACTATTGTCTTTCTTTTTCCTATTAGTTGTTGTTTATGGAGTAGCAGGATCGAGAGTGGCTTTATTAAGGTTAAACGTTTTATTTTTACCTATCGTTTTTATTGCAATCGTACTGCTTTCTTTATTGAATGTGAACTTAATGGAAATAGATAATTTACTACCGGCTTTTCAAACGGACGTAAGGCAATATGCTGTAGGAGTTAAAAGCTCTGTTTTTACGTTTATTGGATTTGAGGTAGCTTTGTTTTATGCGGTGATGTTAAATGACACAGCCAAAAAAGCACCGTTGGCAGTTGCAAAAGCAGTGATGGTAAATGTGCTTTCGTACATTTTAATTTATATAACTTGTATTAGTGTTTTTACCTATATGACAACTAGGGGACTGACATATCCAACGATTGAATTAGGGAAAGAAATTGAAATTGGAGGAGGATTTTTAGAAAGGTTTGATGCGATCTTTTTTACTACTTGGATTATTACTGTCTATAACACTACAGCAATATATTATGACGTCGCGTCTTTATTATTTTGTGCCATGTTTCCGAAAGTGAAGAAACATATTTTCATTTTTGTAAGTGCCCCTATTATTTTTATGGTGAATATGATACCTGGTAATTTAGACGATTTATCACATTATGGAACTTATTTAGCTTGGATTGATATGGGGCTTGTTGTATTAGCGCCTTTGTTAGTTTTAATTGTATATAAAATAAAAAGAAGGAATGGTAAAAATGAAGCACCTTCTTAAAATTATGATATGTGCTGTTTTGGCTAGTTTGATGAGTGGGTGTTCTGAGTTAGAAGAGATCGAAGAAAGGGGATTTGTGGTAGGGGCGGCTTATGATATTGTGAAAGAAAAGAAATCTAATCCGGTGATGAAGGGCACATACCAAATGGTACTCCCAAGTAAGTTAACGCCACAAGGTACTCAAGGCGATGGGGAGAGTAAGAATTATATTAATGTTAGTGCAAAAGCCGATAGTGTTTTTGAGCAAATACGAATTATTGCTAAAAAAATTAGTCGTTCCTTATTCTTTCCGCATATACAAGTGATAATTTTTTCTAAAGAATTACTTTCAGGTCCGTATGTTTTGCAAAATACGTTAGATATATATATTCGCGATCATGAAATGAGAAGGAATATTCGTTTGTTCGTTTCGAAGAAAAATGCGGAAGCTATTTTAAAACAAAGTGCAAAGCCTGAAAATTTACCGGCGAAATACATTGATATGTTAGCTGATCATCCTCCGAAAAATGCTCAAATGATTGAGGCGGCAAGAATTGGTGAAGTACAGGAGAAAATGATTTCAAAGCAAAGTTTTGCGCTACCTGTTTTAAGTTTAACGAAGCAAGGTGTTCAGATGGATGGGGCTGCTTTATTTCGTGGAAAGGATAATAAGTGTGTTGGAATGCTGAGTGGAGAACAAACGTTAGGAATGAACTATGTAATAGGTAAAAAAATTGGAGGTTTTTTTACTATCCGTAAAAAGGGCCAGCTTATTACATATGAAATTCATAAGATACACCGGAAGATTAAAGTATCTACGGTAAATGCTACAAAACCGAAGTTTGATATTCATTTATCTCTAGATGGGACCTTGGCTGAGTTGCATTTTAGTGATAATAAACAAATTATGAATGAAAATCGATTAAAGAAAAATATTGCGGAGGAAATGGAGAAACGTATCCAGAAATCAGTAAAACTTGTTCAAAAAAAATATAAGGTAGATGTATTGGGATTAGGTGAAGTATATAAGCGACATAATTATAAAGAGTGGAAAAAAATAAGTAAGAATTGGGATCAAGGTGAAAATTATTTTAGTAACGCTGAAGTAATTGTTCATGTTCATCCTATAATTGAACATTCGGGATCAGCTTTACCGAAGAGAGTGAAATAAGGTGATGTAAGTTGTTTACTGGATTAGGAATTAGTTGCGCGATATTGATGGCGATTCTTCCAGGAGCTATATACTTTATTAATAAAAAAATTACAACGTATGGAGCGCAGCCGTGGAAAGAAAAAAAGAAACCTGAATGATTTTCAGGTTTCTTTTATGCACTAAGCATATGGTGAAGGGGGATGCCTTCTATGTATGCTTAGTTTTTATACAAGCCCTAACCAATGTACCAATTGTGTAGAGAGGAATGTAACAACAATGGCGATAACGGTAGGGATTGCAAACGATAAGAATGTCCACTTTGCACTTTTTGTTTCTTTATATATGTTAACCAGTGTTGTTCCGCATGGGAAATGAAGAAGTGAGAACAACATTGTGTTTAACGCAGTTAACCAAGTCCAACCGTGTTCTAAGAATAGATTTTTAATTTGATTAAAATCATCTATTTCAGTTAAAGCGCCAGTTGATAAGTAAGACATTAATAAAATTGGAATAACAATTTCATTAGCTGGTAGTCCGAGAATAAACGCTGCTAGAATAAAACCGTCAAGTCCTAACATTTTAGCGAATGGATCCAGGAAGTTTACAAAGTGCATAAGTAAGCTAGTGTCACCAACGAAAATATTAGCAAGTATCCAAGTTAATACAGCGGCAGGTGCAGCTACAATTACAGCTCGTTTTAAAACATATATCGATTTATCGAGCGTTGAACGCACAATTGTATTCCAAATTTTTGGCTTGCGGTATGGTGGTAACTCAAGTGTGTAGTGAGTTGGAACGCCTTTTAAAGCTGTTTTTGATAGTACCCAAGAAACGGTTAATGTCATAATAACACCAATTACAACCATTCCAACTACGACACTTGCAGTAACAAATGTTTGCATGCTACCTGTATAACCAGCAGCCATAAATAGTGAAGCCATTAAAATTAACATAGGCCAGCGACCGTTACAAGGAACGAAGTTGTTTGTTAAGATTGCAAGCATACGTTCACGTGGTGATTCAATAATACGTGTCGACATAATGGCAGCTGCATTACAACCAAATCCCATTGCCATTGTTAAAGATTGTTTACCGTGTGCACCAGATCGCTTGAATAAGCGGTCCATATTAAATGCGACACGTGGTAAATATCCGTAGTTTTCTAATAGGGCGAACATAGGAAAGAAAATGGCCATAGGTGGTAACATAACACTAATAACGGCTCCGATACCACGGAATAAACCAAGTATTAAAATGCCATGTAACCATTCGGGTGCATGCATTACTTGGAACCAAGATGTTAAATATCCTTCTGCCCAGCCGAAGAACTCAGCAAGCATATCAGATGGTACGTTAGCGCCTGCAATTGTAAGATAAAAAATGATAGATAAAATACCGAGCATAATTGGGAATCCCCAGATTGGAGATGTGAAAATTTTATCTAGTTTTTCGGAACGATATAATTTATCAGTATTTGTATATTGAACAGATTCTTTACATATGTTTGCAGATGTTCGATAAATATCTCCGACAATATCATCTCGTATATCTTCTTTTGAGAGTGTTTGTGCATGTTGGATAATATAGTCTAATGGAAGAGCTTTACTGGCTGAGTGAGATTCCATTTATTACGACCTCCCTTACAAGCGGTTCGTTATGATGTTTTTGAAGTGTAGTTAAGAAATTTTTATCTCCATCTAAAATACGTAGCGCAATCCAACGTGCTGGATACGTATCACCGAACACTTTATAAATTTGTGGTTCTAATTCTTGAATCATATTTTCAATTTTTTCATTATAAGTAATTTTAATTGGTGTAGGAATGAGCCTTTTTGTTGCTACTTTAGTAATGACACTTAGTAAATGTCCGATACCAACTCGGTTTCGTGCTGAAATTTTAACTACCGGTACACCAAGTGATTTTGCTAATTTTTTTTCATCAATAACGATTCCCTTTTTCTCTGCTTCATCAATTAAGTTAATACAAATGACTACATCGTTTGTCATTTCCATCACTTGGAGTGCTAAATTTAAATTTCTTTCCATTGCAGTTGCATCTATAACAACCACAGTTACTTCTGGCTTTTCAAATATAATATAATCTCGTGCGACTTCTTCATCTGCTGAATTTGAATACAGTGAGTAAGTTCCAGGTAAATCTATTATTGTATATATATTTCCGTTATGCTCATATTCCCCTTCAGCTTTTAAAACAGTTTTCCCCGTCCAGTTTCCAGTATGTTGTTTTAAGCCTGTTAAAGTATTAAATAATGTACTTTTCCCGGTATTCGGGTTACCAGCTAAAGCAATGCGATGGTTACTCATCTGAAATCATCTCCTATTAATACCCCGAAAATAAGGGAACTTTCTTCACTACGCAGTGCAATAGTTGTGTTGCTTACTTGATAAGCGACCGGGTCTCCAAGTGGACTGCGTTGTAGTACTTTAATCGTCGCCCCAGGAATAAAGCCTAAATCTAATAAACGTCGTTTCATAGTTCCTTCTAATTGTATCTTCTCAATTTGTACAAACTCTCCCGTTGTAAATTCGGAAAGTGGTTTTGTTTTAGCCGATACCATAAAAGTTACCTCATCTCTATATTTTTAGTTTGAGTTTAAAAAGTTTCCTTAGGTAAACTTTTTGCTACTAATATAGTAGACTACATTGGATGATGCTGTCAATTAGTACTTTAAAAATATTCATTTATTTTTAGAATTGTTCCAATTTATTTGGTTGTACCGAAAAATATTACTGAAATTCTTCTTAATGTAAATAAGGCAAGAGTGTAAAAGTTAAAAAATATAGGGGAATTGTAAATATAGTTTTAACTTAAAGGGCAAAATAAAGAAAAATATTTACATTGGATTTACATTGTTAAGAATAAATTTACAATACTGCGTGGTTAGTGTGGGTTTTGTTGGCTGTTTTAACTGTAAATGTTGGAATGTCTAGCTTTTGCGGGATGTTATCTCTATTTACTTAAACTTAAAAATTGCTTAACACTCACATAATATTGTTGTCCTACAATGAATTTGTGTTCGAAAGAAGATGAATTCGAAAAGTGATAATCCAAATGGGGGTACAAGACATGGTTATGAAAAAGGGTATTAAATTTTCTTTAGCGGCTTTAGTTGTTGCAGGTGCATTAGTTGGATGTGGAAAAGCAGAAAGTACGGATAATAAGGAAGCTGCTAAAGGAAACGATAATGCAAAGCAAGAATTATCAGGTACGATTGCAGCGGCTGGCTCTACAGCTCTTCAACCTCTTGCGGAGGAAGCTGGAAAGAAATTCATGGAGAAAAATTCAAAAGTTTCTATTCAAGTTCAAGGTGGCGGTAGTGGAACAGGGATTAACCAAGTAGCGTCTGGTGCAGTACAAATTGGTAATTCGGATGTTCCGGCTTCAGATAAAATAAAAGATGCTGAAAAAGCGAAAGAATTAGTAGATAACAAGGTAGCGGGTATCGCATTCGCACTTGTCGTAAATAAAGATGTAAAAGTTGATAACTTAACAGTAAAACAAGTGCAAGATATCTTCACTGGAAAAGTAACGAACTGGAAAGAGTTAGGCGGAAAAGATGAAAAAATCAACGTAATTAATCGTCCAGCTTCATCTGGTACACGTGCTACATTTGAAAAAACAGTTATGAAAGATGCGAAAATTAATGATGGAACTGGTACTACACAAGATTCTAATGGTGCAGTAGAGCAAGCGATTAACTCTACTCCAGGTTCAATCAGTTATTTAGCAATGTCTTACATGGTTGGCGATAAAAAAGGTGCATTGCAAACTGTGAAAATTGATGGTGCTGAACCGAAAGTTGAAAACATCTCTGCTGGTAAATATCCATTCTGGTCTTACGAGTACATGGTAACTAAAGGTGAGGCAAAAGAAGCGACAAAAGCATACATTGACTATGTAAAAGGTAAAGATTTCGAAAAACAAGTAGAAGATATGGGTTACATTCCGATGTCTAAATTAAATAAGTAATAAAATTTTATGGGGCTGGCTGCAAGGCCAGTCCTGTTCATTTCAATCTATGAAGTGGGGTCTGTTCTGTGATGAAGGGGAAAAAACAAATTAATTACGTAAAGAGTGAATATATAGGAAGAACACTCGTTACGTTTTGTGGTATCTTTATTGTTTTTGTTACATTAGCTATTATTGCGTTTATTTGCGGCAAAGGAATTCAATCTTTCACGCAAAGTGGTATCTCATTATCTGAGGTGTTAACTTCGACAAAATGGAATCCAAATGCTGATCAAGGTACGTATGGTGCTGTAATCTTTATTGTCGGTTCGACGCTTGTGTCGTTAGGTGCTGTTGTTATTAGTGCGCCAATTGCTATAGCTCTTGCTATATTCATGAATTTAATTTCGCCAAAGTTTGGGAATAAAGTATTAAAGCCTGTTTTAGAATTATTAGTTGGTATTCCGTCAGTTGTATACGGATTATTAGGGGTTACGATTTTAATTCCTTTATTACGTGATTCGTTTGGGGGAGTGGGCTTTAGTTTAATTGCTGGTATTATCGTCCTAAGTATTATGATTTTACCTACTATTGCTAGTATCGCCTCTGATGCAATACGTTCTGTTCCGTTTGATTACTTGGAAGCTTCTTACGGTCTAGGATCGACGAAATGGCAAGCGATTAGCCGAGTTATTGTTCCTGCTGCAAAACAAGGAATTTTAACAGGTATTGTTTTAGGGTTAGCGCGTGCTTTTGGTGAAGCGTTAGCGGTTCAAATGGTAATCGGGAACACGATTAAATTACCGGAAGGAATATATAGTCCAACAGCAACGTTAACGGGTATTCTGACAATGGATATGACGAATACATTGAACGGAACAGCTTGGAACAATGCGTTATGGACATTAGCGATGATTCTGCTTGTTATTTCATTCCTGTTTATTTTAGTAATTCGAGCGATTGGTCAAAGAGGTGAGCGATAATAATGAATGCAAGAACGGTAAATAAAGTTTGGACGGGTATCTTTTATGCGGTTGCAGCTTTAGTTGTGGCTTTGCTAGTGTTCTTAGTGTTTGAAATTTTACAAAAGGGATGGGGATTTTGGGATCCTAATTTCTTGTTTGGAGAACCAAGTAATACAAGAGCTGGTGGTGGCATTGGTCCGCAGTTATTCAATTCCTTCTACATGCTTGTTCTAACACTTATTATATCTATTCCTCTTGGATTAGGGGCTGGAATATATTTAGCGGAGTATGCAAAACAAGGCCGTTTTTTAAGTTTTGTTCGATTATGTATTGAGACAATGGCATCTTTACCTTCTATTGTTGTTGGATTATTTGGTTTGTTAGTATTTGTTACAATGACAGGTTGGGGATACACAGTAATGGGTGGTGCTCTTGCTTTAACTATTTTAAACTTACCTGGTTTAACACGTGTTTGTGAAAATGCGATTTCTGAAGTTCCTCATAATGTAAAAGAGGCGAGTCTTGGATTAGGTGCAACAAAGTGGCAAACAATTGTCCGTATTATTATTCCGTCTTCACTACCACAAATCATTACAGGGATTATTTTAGCGGCGGGGCGTATATTTGGTGAAGCGGCAGCATTAATTTACACAGCGGGTTTAACATCTCCAATTTTAAATTCAGCAGCGGACTTTTCAAGTCCGGCGCATCCTTTAAATCCATTTAGACCAGCTGAAACGTTAGCAGTTCACATTTGGAAGTTAAATTCGGAAGGGATTATCCCAGATGCGAAGTTAATTGCGACAAAATCTGCAGCTGTATTAATTATTATGGTATTACTATTCAATATCATTTCGCGTTTTGTAGCATCTGTATTACACAAGCGTTTTACAGGAACGAAAAAAAGTCGTAAAACGACGAAGAAGGTAAAAGCGGCATAGGTTACAAAGAAGAACTCTCTGTTTATAAGCAGGGGGTTCTTTTTATATTTTAATATTGAAGGGATGCATTATACGATTGTTGAATTTTAATTGAGTATGCGAAAAAAGTGCTGGACTATATTTATGGATAGGTAGAGGGATAAAAAAGGCGTTATCTTCATAATTGAAGATAACGCCTTTTGGGTTTAAATATCAGGTGTTTCTGTAGAAGTACTTATTTTTCTGCGGGAGCGTCTTTTTCTCCCGATTTTATCTAATAGTTCATACATAACAGGAACAACGACTAGTGTAAGGACGGTTGAAACGGCTAAACCACCAATTACAACGACGGCTAGACTTTTGGATACCATACTTCCTGCTTGAGATTGCCCGAAGAGAAGTGGTAGCATAGCGACGATTGTTGTTATGGCTGTCATAATAATTGGGCGTAATCGAGTGGAACCAGCTTCTAGTAAAGCTTCTCTTGTTTCCATACCGTTTTCCCGATTTTGTTGAACTCTTTCTATTAATACAATAGCATTTGTAACGACAATCCCGATTAACATTAATGCGCCAATCAATGAATTTACATCAACAGGTGTTCTTGAAATAATTAATCCTAAAATACCGCCAACAGCAGCTAATGGTAAAGAGAATAAAATTGCAAAAGGAGCACGTGCTTGCCCGAATGTGATAACCATAATTAAATATACAATCCCAATTGCAATCCCCATAATTTTAAATAAGTCTGTGAAGTTCTCTTGCATAGATTCAGTAGCACCTGCGATATTTACTTTTGCTCCGTTAGGTAAATCTAAGTCGGTTATCGTCTTGTTTACTTCTTCGCTTACTTTGCTTAAATCTTCACTTGAAGCTTCTGCAGTAATTTGAATCGTTTCTTTCCCATCTTTATGGAAGATTTCCGTTTGAAGTTGTTTTTCTGAAATAGTTGCAACGTCTTTTAAAGGGATTGGCCCATTAATAGGTGATAGTATGTTTGTGTTTAGAATATCTGTTTGCTTGTTAATGGCTTCCTTCTTGTGTTCTATCATAATCGTTGCTTTTTCATTATTAATTGAGATTTCCCCGATAGGTGACTTCTTCATAAGGAATGCTACTTGTTGTGCTGCTAATTCTGGTGTTAAACCTAGTTGCTCAGCCTTTGTTTGATCGATATGAATTTGCCATTCTTTTTTAGATGCTTCTATATTTGTTTTTACCTTAGAGAGAGAGTCCATGCTTTTTAGTTTTGTTTCGACGATGTTAGCGGCCTTTTTTAAATTTGTTTCGTTAGTAGCTGTTACGTTAAATTGTAAGTTGTTTCCGCCGCCAGCGTCAGAGTAACTCGTTTTTATATAATCAAGTTCAGCTGGTTCGAAAGCTGTATGTTCTTTTTTTAACTCTTTAATATATTGGTCGATGTCAGATCCTTTTTTAAAGACTACAAATATAGTTGCAAGATTGTTTTTAGTTGTCTGTCCCCATTGTGCATCTTCTGCGCTGGATCCCATTCGTAAAATAACATCTGTTACATCAGGATTAGAGAGTAGTTTCTTTTCGAAATCAAAGGCTTTTTGTTTTTTAGCTTCAGACTCATAATCGGTTGGAAATGTCATGTTGACGGATAGCATTGTATCATCTTCAGACTTTATGTTCGCTTTCGGTAGTAGTATGTAGGCAGCGATTGATCCTGCGAATAATAAAAAAGAAGTAAGTAGAATGATAAATTTATGAGAAAGAGCCCATTTTAATGTAGCGACATATCGTGGTGAAGAACTCGGCTTACGATGCTTTGTTTTTTTGAGTAGTAAAAAAGCCATAAGTGGAACAACTGTTAATGCAACGATTAAGGAAGATAAAATAGAATATACAACTGCTAATACCATAGGTAACATGAGTTTACCGATTACTCCTGATACGAGACCGATAGGTAAAAAAACTGCGACTGTTGTTAAAGTGGAAGAGGTGATTGCGACAGCGACCTCTTTCGTTGCATCAAGAATAATATCTTTAGAGAAGGTTTCTTTTTGTAAACGACGGAAAATGTTCTCGATTACAACGATACTATCATCGACGAGACGTCCCACGGCAACGGCTAAGCCACCAAGAGTTAGAATGTTAAGTGTAATGTTAGATTGGTGGAGTAAAAACAGTGTTAATAAAATAGATAATGGAATACTGACGACAGCTATGAGTGTTGTTCGGAAGCTGCGTAAAAAGATTAAGATAATTAGAGTTGCAGCAATTGCCCCAAGGATTACTTCTTTTCCCATGCTAGTAACAGCATTTTCAACTTGCTCATGAGTTGAAGCTAGAAGTTTAATAGAAAACTGATCTTTATATTGCTTGCTTATATCTTTAATCTTTTTATCAATCTCTTTTCCGATTGCAACCGCGTTTTTACTCGGCTCTTTCATTATGACTAATCCTGTTCCTTCTTCCCCGTTTATGTGTGAGATTGTATCGTAATGTTGTTTTAGTTCGACTTGAGCGACATCTTGTAATTTTACTTGAGGCGTAACGTTGATATTTTTAATGTCATTTACATTTTTTATATCCCCGATGACACGAAGATTGTATTCTTCTTTATTAACGGTAATTGCTCCAGCAGGAGTGGAAGTTTCTTTTCCTTGTAAAACTTTTAATACTTGCTCTGATGTTACGTTTTTATCTTTTAGTTGGTTAGGGTCAAGTAAGATGGATAATTCGGAAGTTGACTTTCCGAAATACATGACATTGGCAACACCGTCAATACTTTCGAGTTGTGGTACGATTTCTTTCTCGATTTGTTTTTCGTCAGCTTTTGAAAATCCGTTTTGCTTCTGGATGGTAATTTGAGCGAGTGGAATCATAGAAGTGTTTAATTGGCTAACTACAGGCTTAGTTACATCTTTAGGTAATTTAACCGTATTAATTGCTTTTTCAACTTCGCGTGCCGCGTCTTTCATATTTGCCTTGGATGTATATGCAATGTCGATGCGTGATAATCCTTCGTTTGTGGAAGAAGTGATGCCATCGATATGTTCTAAATTACGAAATTGTTTTTCGAGAGGATCAGTTACGTCCTTGGTCATCGTTTCAGCATCGAGCCCTTGAGATAATGTTGTAACAGTTATTGCGGGGTTATCGATGCTTGGTAAAAATTCCATAGGTAATTTAGAACCGGAATAAACGCCGAGTATGGAAATGAGAAAAACCATGATAATGATAGCAGCTCGGTTTTTTAATGAAAATTTTGTTAACCTATCCATAAGATAATTCCTCCATTAGTTTATTTATAGTTTTTTTTGGCACTCCCTTACTATATAACAAAAAATGGATATTTTTCATTAATTAAATGTAAAAAAATTCTAACAATAATCTTAAGTTAATATTTCGAGGGGGATTTCGTTATTTGTGAAGGAAGATTCCTGATTGGTGAGAAAAAGCACTAATTAAAGTTTTGCTTTAGGATAGTAGTTTCGTTTCTTGTAACTAACTTATTTTGTTACTTTACGTTTAAATGTGTACTTTTCCATCTTAAGTAGAGTCGTGGTTATTACGAAATTTAAAAGGAAGAGGATTAAAAGTCAGGAACTTATTGTGAAATACCGCTTGGGTGATGGTGGTGTATAGTAACTTGTATACAATCAAAATAGTTATTTTAAGTAGAAAGGATAATGGTCCTTTCTATAGAAGAAAGTAGGGAAAGGGAATTTTTTTGTGTTTTTTATAAAAAGCACTTGTTATTTCAAAATCATGATGGTATATTAATAAACGTCGCTGATGCGGAAACGCAGAAAACGACAAAAAAGAAATTAAAAAACATGGTTGACATCGAAAAATGAAGATGTTAATATGATGAAGTCGCTTCTGAGCGACGGACAAGTTCTTTGAAAACTGAACG